>CALMVT010000538.1:18943-70264 GCA_937873175.1 uncultured Acetobacteraceae bacterium
CCCTCGGCCACCGACATCAGCGCCATGAACTGCGCCTGCATGTCGGTGGGGAAGCCCGGATATGGCTCCGTCATCGCGTCCGCCCCGCGCAGACCGTCCCGCCGGCGGACCAGGAGCGCATCGTCCCCCTCCGTCATCTCGACGCCCGCGCTGCGCAGCGCGTCGGCCACCGCGCCAAGGTGGGCCAACTGGCCGCCCAGCAGCCGCACCTCTCCCCCGGTGATGGCGGCGGCGCAGGCGTAGGTGCCGGTCTCGATCCGGTCGGCGACAATGGGGTGCGCCGCGCCGTGCAGCCGGGGCACGCCGTCCACCACCAGGGTGCCGGACCCGATGCCATCAATCTGCGCTCCCATGGCGAGGAGGCAGGCCGCGAGGTCGCCGATCTCCGGCTCCCGCGCCGCGTTGGCGATCTCCGTCCGGCCGTCCGCGAGAGTGGCGGCCATCAGCAGGTTCTCGGTCGCGCCCACGGAGGCGAAGGGCAGCACGATCACCGCCCCGCGCAGCCCGCGCGGCGCGGAAGCGTGCACGTAGCCGCCTTCCAGTTGGATCACCGCGCCCATCTGCTCCAGCCCCTTTAGGTGGAGATCGACCGGGCGCGTGCCGATGGCGCAGCCACCGGGCAGGGACACCCGTGCTTCCCGCACCCGCGCGAGCAGGGGGCCGAGCACCAGGATCGAGGCGCGCATCTTGCGCACGATCTCGTACGGCGCTTCCGTGTTGGAGATGGGGCCGCCGATCGACAGCGTGCGCCCGTCCGGCACGACGGCCACGCCGTGCTGCGCGATCAGCGCCGACATGGTGGCGATGTCCGCAAGCTGCGGCACGTTCCCGAGCAGCAGGCGGTCGTCTGTCAGCATGCCCGCCGTCATCAATGGCAGGGCCGCGTTCTTGGCGCCGCCGATCGGCAGCGCGCCGTGCAGCGGCCGGCCGCCGCGGATAAGGATACGGTCCATTCGGCTTTCCCCTACAACCGCGGCAGCGAAACGCCGCGCTGCCGCATGTACTTGCCGGCCTTGTCGGCGTAGCTGACCTCGGGCGGGCTGGACCCTTGCAGGAACAGGAACTGGCAGATGCCCTCATGCGCGTGGATGCGGGCGGGGAGCGGGGTGGTGTTGCTGATCTCGATCGTGACCTGGCCTTCCCATTCCGGCTCCAACGGCGTCACGTTCACGATGATGCCGCAGCGAGCGTAGGTGCTCTTGCCCAGGCAGATCACCAGGATGTCGCGCGGGATGCGGAAGTACTCGACGGTGTGGGCCAGAACGAAGGAGTTGGGCGGGATGGTGCAGGTGGGGCCGGTGCGGCTCACGAAGCTGTCGGCGCTGAACGCCTTGGGATCGACCACGGCGCTGTCCACGTTGGTGAACACCTTGAACTCGTCGGACACCCGGGCGTCGTAGCCGTAGCTGGACAGGCCGTAGCTGATCACCCCGTCCCGCCGCTGGGTCTCGACGAACGGGTCGATCATGGCGTGGTCCTGCGCCATGCGGCGTATCCAATGGTCGGGCATCACGGACATCGGCGCAGCTAACCCGACCGTTGGGAGTCGCGTCTAGCCTCCATCGGCGCCGGGCGGCGCCGGGTTGGGCGCCGGCGCGCTTGGCTCGGCCCGTGCGCGGGCCTGCTGCTTGCGGCGCCGCAGGTTCTCCCGCAACGCGGCCGCCTCACGCTCCAGCCGGGCCTCGCGCGGAGTGTCGGCGCGGGACGCGGGTGCTGCGGTCGGCTTCGGCTCGGTCATAAGCGGAAGGAGATGCCGGTCTCGCCGCAACGTCAAGCGCCCAGGGGTCCCGGGCGGCAAGCATTGGGGAGCGCCGGACCGTTGGCGTTCAGGAAATCGCCCGCAGCGAGCAGGGGCAGCGCACCCGGCTGGTGCAGCGGCGGCACCAACTCCGCCAACTGCGGCAGATCATGCAGGGTGACAGTCTTGCCCCGGGTGGAAAGCAGCTTGCGGGCGCGCAGGCGCCCAAGCACGCGGTTGACGTGGATGACGTGCAGGCCCAACGTGTCGGCCATCTCCTGCTGCGTCAGTTCAAGCACGAAGCTCGAGTCGGAGGCAAGTCCGCACTGCTGCAGCCGGCGATGCAAGGACGTCAGCAGCGCGGCGGTGCGCTCCTCTGCGTCGAACTGGCCGAGTCGGACCAGCCAATCCTCCGTTGACGCCTTTTCGGTCAGGACGAGCCGACAAACCTGCCGGCGGAACTCCGGCAAACGCTCAAACGCGCTCATCAGGTCGGTGGACGACAGGGCGAAGTAGGTCAGCGCCGTCGAGGTTTGGACCGAAGCCTGCGAAGGCTGCTCGAACAGCGTTTCCAGTCCGAAAGTGTCCCCGGGCAGCAGGATGCTGAGAATCTGCCGACGGCCGTCATGCAGCGTGCGGTAGCGATAAGCCCACCCCGAAACGATGACCCGGACGCGGATGCCGGCATCGCCGGCGCGGGCCATAGAGGTGTTGCGCGGGGCGATCCGCTCTTCCACCGACAGCACGTCCGTTGACGGCCAACCCGGCGCTTCCATTCCGATGCCCAACGCTCACCTCCATGATCACGTCCACCGGGACCGAGGGGGCACACCAGGCGTTCCGGCACATCCTGCCAGCAAGCCTGCCCCTGCCCCGATCCGATGCTGGAACGTGTGATACAACGCGAACTGTCTAAACTTTTAGCAGAATAACGTTTGATTATCAAAACATATTCTTACTGCGGTTCGTTTCGCGGATGACCATGGAGGTTGACAGGACGTCTGGCCGCAAGCTCAGAAGCGATCCGATAGCATCAGCATGGCGACGGCAGCACCACAGCAGGGCGTTGGGTCGCCCATGGGCCGGTTCAGGCCCTCAGCGGGCCAAGCAGCCGCGGCGCGGAATATTGACCTCGCTCCACAACCGGGCTACGTCGCTGCAACGTGCGGCTTGGTTTCTGTCCAATACTTGAGACGGGCTACGCAGGCTGTCATAGCTCAGCGGTAGAGCACCTCATTGGTAATGAGGAGGCCCAGGGTTCGATTCCCTGTGACAGCACCACCATCCGCTCAACCCGTCTTCGGCCGATCCCCCAGCATTGCTGCCAAAGTCGGCTCGATCGCCTCGGCCATGTGCGCCTGGGCCTGTGCCGTAGGGTGCAGCGGCGGGTCCGGCGGGTCGAGCAGGTCGTCGTAGAACTGCGTCCGGTCCACCTGGCCGTCGCGCAAGAACAAAGGAGCCAGGTCCATGAACACAACCCGGCCGGTCCCGGCCTCGTCCGCGCCCGCCTCGTTGCCGGGCGCATAGCGCAGCGCGAGGTCGCGGTTCACCGCTCCGCTGGTTTTCGTCACATACTTGGACCGCACGCTCGGTAGGATGCCCAACAGCAGGACATGCGTGCCCGGCGTGCGCCGATGCAGGGCATCGACCACCGCCACGATGCCTGCCACCGTCTGCGGCGCGTTCCAATGCACGCGGCCCAAATTGTTGGCGCCGATCAGCACCACCGCCGCCTTGGGACGGATGCCGTCAAGCTCGCCATTCTGCATGCGCCACAGCAGGTGCCCGGTGTTGTCGCCGCGGAAGCCCAGGTTGACCGCGTGGCGGTCCCCGTAGAAATGCTGCCAAACCGGGGCGAAGTCCTGCCAATCCGGCGGCCCGCGCTTTTCCCAGTCCTGGGTGATGCTGTCCCCCAGCCAAAGAAGGTCCACCCGGCCGCTGCGCAGCTCCGCCAACTTGTCCTGGTGCCGGATGCGCCACCACGCCGTGTCCAGGCGGGACAACGGCAGCGCCGCGACCGGGACGCGCTCGGCGCCGCCCAGCAGCGTCGCGGTCCCGGCGGTAAGCGCCAGCCGCCGGGTCAGCACCGCGGAAGGCTCCCGCCCGGCGCGGGGCGGTGAAACGGGTCGGGATCGGCGGACTGCGCCATGGCACGCTCCAGCTTGGCCGCGGCACTCGGCGCCGCGAGCGGCATTATGCGTTCGATACCGGAAATGTTCGAGGCCGATCTTGGCGCCGCCACGCACGCCGGACGCGACGCCGACTTGCCGCGGTGCGGCCGAAACGGCAGGCTTACGGTTTGCAGGGAGGCGCCCATGGCGAGCTTGTTCGACCTGACCGGCCAGGTCGCGATCATCACCGGGTCCAGCAAAGGGATCGGCCGCGCCATCGCCGAGCGCATGGCCGAGCACGGCGCCCGGGTGGTCGTCAGCAGCCGCAAGGCGGATGCCTGCGAGGCGGTGGCGGAGGGCATACGCGGCCGCGGCGGAGAAGCCCTCGTCGTGCCCTGCAACATCGGCCGCAAGGAGGAATTGCAGGCGCTGGTGGACCGCACGGCCGCCGAATGGGGCGGCGTCGATGCGCTGGTCTGCAACGCGGCGGTCAACCCGTACTACGGGCCGTCGGCCGGCATCCCGGACGACGCCTGGGACCGCATCATGGGCAGCAACATCCGCAGCAACCATTGGCTGGCCAACATGGTGCTGCCCGGCATGGCGGCGCGCGGGGGCGGGTCGGTCACGGTGGTGTCCTCCATCGCCGGGCTGCGCGGATCGGCGACGCTCGGCGCATACGGCGTGAGCAAGGCGGCGGACATGCAGTTGGTGCGCAACCTCGCGGTGGAATGGGGCGCCCAAGGCATCCGCGCCAACTGCATTGCGCCCGGCCTGATCCGCACCGACTTTGCCCGCGCGCTTTGGGAAGACCCGGCCAACCTCAAGAAGCGCACGCTCAGCACTCCGCTGGGCCGGATCGGCGAACCCGACGAGATCGCCGGTGCCGCGGTGTTCCTGGCGGCGGCGTCAGGCCGCTTCATGACGGGGCAAACAATCGTGATCGACGGCGGCGTCACGGCGGGCACGCCGGCGCTGGAAGAGAGTTAGCCGCGGAACGGATGGCGGCCCACAAGCTCCCAAGGGCCGCCGAGGTAGCGCCACAGGTCCAGCCCTTCCGCCCGCACTGCGAATGGTGCAAAGGCGGCTTGCAGGCTGGCATGCAGCGCCCGCGCCGCCTCGGGCGGGGCCTTGTTCTGGATCGTGACGTGCGGGCGCCAGCCCTGGCGGTCCTGCGGGGTCAGCCACTCGTCCCATTCCCGGGCGAGGCCGGCCCGCAGGGCGGACAGCGCGGGCGACTCCAAGGCATAAGCCACGCCGCGGCCCAGGAACCGCAGGCCGGGCACGGCCACGGGAAACGGCGGCACCGCGCAACGCACCGCGACGGCATCCGAAACCGCCGCAACCTCCTCGCCCGGCAAATGGTGGAACAGGGTGACATGCGCCGGGATCATGTTGCGCCCGACCGGGAAGTGCAGTTGGCGCAGCCGCTCGAACCGCGCCTGGTCGTCCCCGTGCAACGCCAGCGTCAAGATGAGCGGCGCTTCGGTCACGGGCGCCGCCGGTGACGCGGGAGCAACTGGTGGCCCGCTGGCTCGACCTGACGCGCCGCGTGCTGCCGGGCATGGCGCAGGCCGAAGACTGGCCGATCCGCCTCGACCATTGCTTCATGCGCGTTTGCCTGGACCACGCGGTCGGCCAGCCCTGGCACCGACGGGTGCGTCGCCCGGCGATTCGGCACCTCGGCGATGACGAGTTGCGGCGGGCAGTCGCGGTGGCCGAGCGCGTCGCCGCCGATCCGGCCGCGCTGCCGGACCTCAACGCGCAAAGCCTCGCGTGGCGGCGGGCGGGCCGGCACGGTTAGCGCTTGGCCCTGGCCCGGGCCGGCGCGCGGGGCGGCACGCGCGGGGGCGCCTTGGCGTCGGCCAGCAGCCCGGCGCAGGCGTTGTCCTCCCCGGTGCCCAACTGGATCGTCGGCAGCAGGGCGCCAAGGGGCGTGAGCAGGATGCCCAAGCCCACCGCGGCGCCCGCGCGCGCGCCGACCACGGCCAGGTCCGGCAACACGCTGGGCTTCGCAAAGGTGCCGGTGATATCGACCGGCGCCGGCAGGGAGCCGATGCTGAAATGCTTGCTGTCAGTTTCCAGAACGAGCTTCAACGACTCGTCCCGCAGGTTGATGCTGCCCTTGCCGCCGACCCGCGCCTCGTCGGTGTCCAGCAGAAAGGTGCGCGCATCCACGACGCCCTGCTGCAGCACGAAGTCGGTGATCAGGCATTGGATGGTGGCGCGCTGCGGCACGCCGAGCGCCGACAGCACCGCGTTGCCGAACTGCAGGCCCGACAGATCGACCAGCAGCGCGCTCACGTTGCCGCCGGCGCCCATGTAAAGCTTCAGCTCGCCGTTGCCGTGGGCCAGGATCTCGGCCATCGACCGCCCGGTGCCGTCGATCACCGCGCGCCCGCCGATCGCCCCGGCGCCCCGCGCGGCGCCCGTGGCGGCCAGCAGCTTGTCCACGTCCACGCGCTGGAAGTCGATGGTGGTCTTGGCATGCACCCCCTGGCCCGCTTCCGCCAGCTTGATGTCCGACACGATCTGGCCGCGGCCGATACCGAAGCTCAACGGTGACAGCGACACCGCGCCGTCCACGATGTCGAGGTCCGCCCGCATGTTGTCGAGCGGCTGCGAGCGGCCCTCGATCCGGTCGACATGATACTTCAGGTGCACGTCGGCGACTTTCAGCTTCGGCAGGTTCACCGGATCATCCGGCAACACCCGGCCGTTGGAGGGCGGCGCGGCCTTCTTGGTGCCCTTGTTGGCATCGCCCGGCTCGGCACCGATGAAGCCGCCGAGGTCCTTTAGGTCCACTCGCTTTGATTTGAGGTCGGCGGTCAGCACCGGGCGCTGCGGCTTGGTGTCCACCTGCAGGTCGCCTTGGAGGTCGCTGCTGCCGACCTTGCCGTTCAGGCCGGTGAACTTCACGGCGCCGTCCGCATAGTCCAGGCCGCCGGTGACGCGGTAGGGCGGCGTTTTCGGGATGGACACCCCGGTGAGCGGCAGCAGCAGCGACATGTCCGGCCCGGACAGGTCAAGCTTCAGGTCGGCGCCGGCAAAGGCCAGCGGGTCCTTGACCGTGCCGACCAGGGAAATCTTCGTCGGCCCGTTCGCCACCTGGAGATCGACCGGGTAGGGCTGCGACTCGTCCCGCAGGGACAGCAGCGCGCCGCCGGTGAACTGCGCGTCGATGGGCGCCTTGGCGTAGGTGCCCTTGGCGGACGCGACGATCTGGCTGGGCTGGCCCTCCGCGTCCTTGGTGGCCACGTCCACGTTGAAGTCGGATTTCAGCTTGGCCATCACGACGTGCGCGTGGCCGTCGTTGATGCGGAGGTTGCCGATCTTCGGGCTGGGACCCGTGCCGCCCCCACCGGCCAGCGTCCAGTTTGCCCGGCCGTCGTCCAGTTGCTGGGCATCGACCTGGGGGTGGTCAATGGCGATGCCCGGGATCACGATGTCGCGGGACCGGATGTAAGCCATGGCGTCCACATCGACGCTGAGCTTGTCCGCGGTTGCGAAGTTGCCGCCGCCGGGCCAGTCGGCTGGGTTGGCGATTGTGACGCCCTCCGCCTCGATGTGCGGCACCCGGCCCAGCCGCACGTGAAGGTGCGTCACCGTGACCTGGCGTCCCAGCGCCTTGGACGCCTGCGCATTCACCAGGGGAATCAGCCAGTCCCAGCGGAACACCAGGAGGAACACAGCCAAGGCGAGCGCCAACCCTCCCAGCACGAACGGCCAACGGCGGCGTCGTTTTGTTTCGCTCATGGCAGCTCCAACGACGCGCGGGCTGTCCGGTTTCCCTGCCGGTGGCTTGCCCGCGACGCCACGGCCCGCCATCCTGCACCCGATCGGCCGCGACAAGGAGCACCCCGATGATTCACGAACTCCGCATCTACCGCTGCTTGCCCGGCAAGCTGCCCAACCTGCTGGCCCGGTTCGAGAACACGACGCTCGCCCTTTGGGAGCGCCACGGCATCCGGCCGGCCGGGTTCTGGACCACGCTGATCGGCCCGTCGAACCAGGAGCTGACCTACCTGCTGGCCTGGGAAAGCCTGGCCGAGCGGGAAGGGAAATGGACCGCCTTCCAGTCCGACCCGGAATGGATCAGCAAGCGCGCGGAGTCCGAGCGGGACGGCCAAATCGTCGCCAACATCGAAAGCTCGCTGCTGCAGCCTACAGCGTTCTCCACGGTGAAGTAGCGGTCATGGCCGAACTCCAGGCCGCCATCATCCCGGTGACGCCGTTCCAGCAGAACTGCACGCTGATTTGGGACGACGGCAGCAAGCAAGCCTGGGTCATCGACCCCGGCGGCAACGTGCCGCGCATTCGGGAAGCGATCACGACCCTGGGCCTTGCGGTGGAGCGCATCCTGCTGACCCATGGCCACATCGACCATGCGGGCGGCGCCGCCGAGCTGCGTGAAACGTTGGGCGTGCCGCTGGACGGGCCGGACGAGCGCGACGCCTTTCTGCTGGACGGTTTGGCGGAGCAGGGCCGGGCCTACGGCATGACGGATGCGCGCAACGTCCACCCGGACCGCTGGCTGCGGGAAGGTGACGCGGTGACGCTGGGGAGCCACCGGTTCGACGTGCTGCACTGCCCCGGGCACACGCCGGGCCACCTCGTGTTCGTGAACAAGGCGTCGCGCTTCGCCTTGGTGGGGGACGTGCTGTTCCGCGGCTCGGTCGGGCGTACCGACTTTCCTTACGGCGACGGGGCCGCGCTGCTAAAATCAATCCGCGGCAAGCTGCTGCCGCTGGGCGACGACGTGTCGTTCATCTGCGGCCACGGTCCTGGCTCGACCATCGCCGTGGAGCGCCGGGCCAACCCGTTCGTGGCGGAGGTTTTGGGTTAGCCCCGCCGCCCGGCCCGCCCTCAGCCGGGATCGGCCGCCAGCTCGGCCGCGGCGACGCCTGCAAGCCCCGCCGCCTCGTCATTGTCGGACGTGTCGCCCGACAGCCCGACAGCCCCCAGCAGCGCGCCCGCGGCATCGCGGATCAGGATGCCGCCGGGCACCGGGACCAGCGCCCCGCCCGCGACGTGAGTGACGGCCGCGACGAAATACGCCTGCTCAGCCGCGCGCTTGGCGATGGCGCGCGACCCCATGCCGAGCGACAGCGCGCCGTGCGCCTTGCCGTGGGCGATCTCCGCGCGCTTCAGGCTGGTGCCGTCCTCGGCGGCCAGTGCCTTAGGGGCGCCGCGCGCATCCAGCACGGCGACCACCATCGGTTTCAGCGACAGGCGGCGGGCTTCGGCCAGGGCGGCGGCGACAATGGCTTGGGCTTGGAACAAGGTGAGGTCAGGCATGGCATTCCCTTTGATCAGCGGGCCATGTCCCATTCCCGGCGCCGCGCCGCAAGGCGTCACGGCATTCCCAAGGCATCACGAAGCTCGCGCCGCGCCCCGGCGAAGTCGGCGGCGAAGGCCGGGTCGTTGAACAGCACCGCGGCGACGGCCGTGCCGGCGGCCATGCCCGCCAGGATATCCGACCGGAAATGCAGCCCGGCGATCACCCGGCTTTCGGCATAATCCGCGGCGCGGGCGAATAGCGCGTCGCGCCGCTCCGGCAGCATCGCGGCCAGCACGATGGCGGCCAGCCGGCTGCGCGTGGCATGCCCGGACGGGTAGCTGCCGCTGCGCGACGGCGGGGCGGCCGGGCGCAGGGCGGCGTTGGCCTGGTAGGGCCGCCGCCGGGCATAGGCGCGCTTGACCGGGCCGGTCGCGATTTCCTCGGTTTCGGCCATGCGCTCGAACAGCGCGGTCAGCAGCGGTAGCCGCTCAGGGGTGGGTGCCGGGCCCAGGACGGCGCCGAACATGTCGAACGGCCCGTCCGCCACGTCGGCAAGGGCTTGGGCGGCGCGCGCCGGCGTGCGGGCTGCTTCGAGCGCCACGACCTCGGCCATCTCGGCGGCGGCCTGCGCGGTTCCGTCCGCGGGCGGCGGCGGCAGGAGGCGCATCAGGTCGAGTTGGCCGGGGGCCAAATAAGGGTCGGCCGCCGGAGCCGCCGCGGCCCAGGCCGGGGCGCCCAGCAGCGCCAAGACAAGCAGCAGGCGCCGCCGCATCACCCGTTCCCCACCCGCGCCCGCCAATCCGCGAGCACGTCGGCGAGGGTCTGTTGCCAAGGGATTGCCGGCGCCCACCCGAGCACGCGCCGGGCCAGCGCGGCATTTCCGGCGGCGATGGGAATGTCGGTCGGGCGCAGGCGCCCGGCTTCGGTTGCAACCTCCGCCTGCACGCCCGCCGCTTGCATCAGCCCGGCCAGCACGTCGCCCACCCGGCGCGGCTGCCCCGACGCCACATTCAGCACCGTGCCCGGCGCCAGCGCGTCCGCCCGGGCCAGGCACGCGGCATAGGCTGCGCAGACATCCCGCACGTCCAGGAAGTCCCGCAACGGATCGAGCGCGCCCACCCGCAGCACCGGCGGCTGCAGCCCGGCCGCGATGCGGGCGACCTGCTCGGCGAAGGCCGCGACCACGAACTCGGACGACTGGCCCGGCCCCGTGTGGTTGAACGGGCGCACGCGCAGGACGCGCAAACCCTCCGCCGCCATCGCGCCGAGCGCCAGGTCGGCGGCCGCCTTGGTCGCGCCGTAGGTGTTGAGCGGGGCCGGCAGCGCGTGCTCATCCAGCGGCGTGCCCGCCCGGAACGACGCGCCGTAGATGTCGGCGCTGGACGCGAACAGCAAGGTGCAGCCCGGTGCGTGCGCCAGCACCGCCCGCGCGACGTTCAGCGTGCCCTGGAGGTTGACCTGCCAAGCCCGGCCGGGGTCGGACCGGGCGGCCGGGATCGCGGCGACGGCGGCCAGGTGGACGACGGCATCGGGTTGCCCGGCCCCGACCGCCGCGTCGGCCGCCGCCGGGTCGGCGACGTCGAAGAGGCCGGTCAGAAACGACGCGCCGGGGAACGCCGTTTCCAGCGCCGGCAGCAGGTGCCGGCCGACAAAGCCGCCGGCCCCGGTGACCAGGATGCGGCGGGGCGGCACCGGCTACCGCGCCATGCGTGCCCGGTGCCGGGCAAGGTCGGCATCGACCATCTCCGCCACCATGGCGTCGAGCGGCACCTCCGGCGCCCAGCCGAGCCGCTGCCGGGCCTTGCCGGCGTCGCCCAGCAGCACGTCCACCTCCGCCGGACGCATGAAGCGCGGGTCGGTGCGGACGTGGTCCTCGTAGCTGAGGCCGACATGGGCGAAGGCGATGCGGCACAGGTCGCGTATGCTGGTGGTGGTGCCGGTCGCGATCACGTAGTCGTCCGCTTCCTCCTGCTGCAGCATCAGGTGCATGGCCCGCACGTAGTCGCGCGCATGGCCCCAGTCGCGCTTGGCGTCCAGGTTGCCGAGCGGCAGCTCCTGGGCCAGGCCCAGCTTGATACGCGCCACCCCGTCCGTCACCTTGCGGGTCACGAACTCGATGCCGCGCAGCGGGCTTTCGTGGTTGAACAGGATGCCGCTGCTGGCGTGCAGTCCGAAGGACTCCCGGTAGTTCACCGTCATCCAATGGGCATACAGCTTGGCCACGCCGTAGGGGCTGCGCGGGTAGAAGGGCGTGCGCTCGGACTGCTTGGGTTCCTGGATCAAGCCGAACATCTCGGACGAGGACGCCTGGTAGAACCGCGCTTCCGGCCGCATCAGGCGCACCGCTTCCAGGATGTTGCCGGCGCCGAGCGCCGTGACCGATCCCGTCAGCAGCGGCTGCTGCCACGAGGCCGCGACGAAGCTCTGCGCCGCCAGGTTGTAAACCTCGTCCGGCTTGTGCGCCTGCATGATGCGGATCAGGCTCGACAGGTCCACGAGGTTGCCGTCCACGAGCTGCACGTGGTCGAGCACGCCCAGCCAGCGCAGCCGCTCGCCGATCACGTCCGACGATGCGGAGCGCCGCATCAGGCCGATGACCTCGTAGCCCCGGTCCAGCAGATGCTGGGCGAGATACGCGCCGTCCTGGCCGGTGACGCCGGTGATCAGGGCCTTGGGCAAAGGACGCTCCGTGTTCTACATGCGGCCATAAGTATCCTCCACGCGGACGATGTCGTCCTCGCCCAGGTAGCTGCCCGACTGCACCTCGATCAGCGTGAGCGGGATGCGCCCGGGGTTGGCCAGGCGGTGCGTGCAGCCGAGCGGCAGGTAAACGCTCTCGTTCTCCCGCACCATCAGCTCCTCCTCGTCGCGGCTGACCAGCGCGGTGCCGCTGACGACGACCCAATGCTCCGCCCGGTGGAAGTGCCGTTGCAGCGACAGCTTGTGGCTCGGCGAAACCACGATCCGCTTCACCTGGAAGCGGTCGCTGAGGATCAGGCTCTCGTAGAAGCCCCAGGGCCGGTACACCCGGTTGTGCGCCACCGCCTCGTGCCGCCCGGCCTGGCGCAAGCGGTCCACCACCCGCTTCACGTCCTGCGCCCGGTCGCGGTGCATCGCCAGCACGGCGTCACGGGTGACCACCACCACGGCGTCCTGCAACCCCACCACCGCCGTCAGCATGCCGTCGCTGCGGACGTAGCAGTTGTCCGTCCCTTCCAGCAGCACGTCGCCCACGGTGGCGTTGCCGGCGCCGTCCTTCGCCGACTGCTCCCACAGCGCGTCCCAGCTCCCCACGTCGGACCAGCCGAGGTCGGCCGGCACCACGGCCGCCATCGTCGTCCGTTCGGCCACCGCGTAGTCCAGGCTGATGTTCGGGCAGGCGGCAAAGGCGGCCGGGTCGAGCCGGGTGAAATCAAGGTCGCGTACCCGGCCCTCGACGGCGCGGCGCACGGCGGCCAGCACATCGGGGGCGTGGCGCTCCATCTCCGCCAGCAGGGTCGCCGCGGTGAACACGAACATGCCGGAGTTCCAAAGAAAGTCACCCGACGCCACGAGCCGCGCCGCCGTGGCCGCGTCAGGCTTCTCCACGAAGCGCGCGAGGGCGTGCACGCCGGGCGCTTCGGCCAGCTCCGCCCCGACCTCGATATAGCCGTAGGCCGTTTCCGCGCGGTGCGGCTGCATGCCGAAGGTCACGATGCGCCCGGCGCGGGCAGCAACGGCGGCGCGGCCCAACGCGGCATACAGTGCGTCCATCCGCTGGATCGCATGGTCGGCCGGCATCATCCACAACACGGCGTCCGGGTCCGCCTCCGCCGCCAGCAGCGCGGCCGTGGTGATCGCGGGCGCCGAATTGCGGCCGACCGGCTCCAGAACGATCTCGGCATCGGGGATGCCGGTGGCGCGCAACTGCTCGGCGATCAGGAAGCGGTGCTCGTGGTTGCAGACCACGATCGGCGGCGCGAAGCCCGGCCCCATGCCGCGCCGCGCCGTGTCCTGCAGCATGGTGCGGTCGGACATCAGCGGCCAAAGCTGCTTCGGGAAGCTTTCGCGCGAAACCGGCCACAGCCGGGTGCCGGTGCCGCCTGACAGGATCACGGGAACGATGCTGGCGCCGGGCGGGGGGGCCGACGGGACGGAAGGCGCGGTCATGGGGGCCTTGGATGCAGAGGCGGGAGCGTGGCACTATCCGTACAGTCGGGCCGCGCCGCTGTCCAGTTGCCGCGGGGCGCGTGCGTCCGGCATGATGCGGCGGCTCGGTCGCAAGGGGGTCCATGAAGGTTTGCGTGTTCGGCGCCGGCGCGATCGGCACCCACGTCGCGGGACGGCTGTCCAAGGGCGGCGCCGCGGTGTCCGTCGTCGCCCGCGGTTCGCAGCTCGCGGCCATCGAAGCGAACGGGGTGCGGGTGCACGCGGCGGACGGCAAGATCCACGCCCGCGTGGCCGCAGGTGCCGACGCGCAGGGGCTGGGGCGCCAGGACCTCGTGGTCGTCACCGTGAAAGCGCCGTCGCTGCCCTCTGTCGCCGCCGGGATCGGCCCGCTGCTGGGTCCGGACACCGCGGTCGCCTTTGCGATGAACGGCATCCCGTGGTGGTATTTTCTGGGCACCGGCGACGCCGAGGAGGGCCGGCGCCTGCCGAAGCTCGATCCTGACGGCTTGCTGCAGGAGGCCGTGCACCCGGCGCGGGTGATCGGCGGCGTGGTGTATTCTGCCTGCACGATCATCGAGCCGGGCGTGGTGCATGTCGAGAACCCGCGCAGCCGGATCGTGCTGGGAACGCCGAACGGCCAATCGTCCGGGCGTGTGGACGCTTTGGCCGCCATCCTGCGCACCGGCGGGCTGGCCATCGACGTGAGCGACCGCATCCGCGATGCGGTGTGGGCCAAGCTGCTGCTGAACCTCGGCAGCGGCCCGCTCGCGGTGCTGACCGGCTGCGCCCCGGCCCAGGTCTTTGCCGAGGACGCTTGCCGCGACGCGACCCGGCGCATCCTGGCGGAGGGCGCGGCCATCGCGGCGGCCATGGGCTGCCCGGTCGAGCCGAACGCCGAGGGCCAGATCGCCCATGGCGCGAAATCGCACCACAAGCCGAGTATCCTGCAGGATTTGGAGGGCGGCCGGCCCATGGAGATCGACGCGCTGTATGGGGTGCCGCTCGACTTCGCGCGGATGCGCAGCGTGGCGACGCCGACCTTGGACCTGCTGGTGGCCGCCGTCCGGGCGCGGGCGCGGCAGGCCGGGCTGTATTCCGGTTAGGCGGGCGCCTGGCCCAGCACCCAGCCTTCCCAGCGCCGTATCCAGGGGTCGTCGGGCGCCGTGTCGGGCCGTCCTCCCGCAAGCACCTGCAGCACGCACAGCAGGCCCAGCACGCAGTCCATGCGGTCCTCGCCGGCCGCGTCGGGACCGAAGCCCTGCGTCATCAAGCGGTCGAGCGCCGGGTCCGGCTTGGCGAATAGCGCGGCCGCGGACCGCCGCAGGGCCGGCACCAGCGCGAGGCGGTCGGCGTGGCGCCGCTTGCTGCCATTCATGCGCAAGCCAAGCTGCCGCATCGCTTCCGCAGGGTATGTTTCCGCCAGCACGGTTCCGCCGCCGGCTAGCAGCGGCCGCAGCGCGCCGTCGAACGGCCACAGCGCCGGCGGCTGCGGCCCGGCCAGCGCCGGTAGCAGCAGGTCGCGCCAGGCGGCGATGGCCGCCTTGCCGGTCTGGTTGGCGCCGAGCGTCCAGAACAAGGGCGCACCCGCCGGACGGTGCGGCGTCGCGGCATCGCAGGCCCGCGACAAGCCGGCCGTGCTGTCCAGCCCCAGCGCCTGCGCGTGCGACAGCCGGGTCATGCCGCGCACGCCGCGCATGGGATAGAAGGGCCGCGCTGGCGCAACCTCGTCGAGCGTGCCGCACACGGACAGAAAACCGGGCTGCTCCGCCAGCCCGCGCAGGAATGCCGGGAAACCTGGAAAAGGGGGCGCGGCCAAGCCGGCGCCCAAGTGCCGGGCGACGTAGGCGCGCGGCAGGCCGATCGGGAGATCCACGCCCAACGCGACCGGCGCACCTCGGGCCTGGGCGCGGAGCCGGGCGAGCAGCGTCGAAACCTCGCCCACCGGCTCCACGCGCAGCGCCCAACCCACACCATTTGGCAGCGCGAGCGCCATCCACCGCTTGCCGGGGTCGACGCTCCAATCCGCGTGGGCGGCGACGATCCCGAGGGAAGGTGGCGTCAGAGCGGCTTGTGCGCGCGATCCAACAAGCGCGAGATCAAGCCGGGCTTCTTTTTCGGCGCTGGCGGTGCGGCGGCGCGGGCCTCGGCGACGGCGCGCTTCTGCTTCGCGTCCAGCCAACTTTCCAGCGACTTGCCAGCCTTTGCGGCGCGCTTCTGCTCATATGCGCGCTGCGCCGGCGTCAGGGTTTTGGGATCAGCCATTGCGGTCTCCTCCTTTATTTGTGGCAGCGCCGCGCGCCGGCTTCAAGGGATGGAGGCACCAAGACCCCCCCCCTCAGCGACCGGCGTCGCTGGGATCGGGCGCGACGCGGGCCACATGGGCTTCGGGCAGTGGCAAGGGAGAATGGCATGGCGGCGCGGGTCAAGGCGAAGCTGTGGGTGCAGATGGCGCTCCGCATGGGCGACGTGGACGGGCGGCCCGGCGCCGTGCTGCGCAGCGGCGATCCGGACGCGGGCGGCGTCCTGGTCGTGCTGCGCGGGCGGGAAGGCTTGTGCGTGCTGTCCCAGGTGCGGGCCGGGGAGGGCGATGTCGCCTGGATGCGGGCCACCGGGCCGGGACAGGTGGCCCAGGACACGGCCGACGCCTACGTGGCCCGGCAGGTCGGCCGCGATCCCGATCTTTGGGTGCTGGAGTTCGAGGCGCCGGATCTGCTGCCGCCGTTCGAGGCGCGCATCATCTAGGAAAATCAACAGGTTGAAACGATTAAGGCTTGCCACCCTAGGTTTTCGCGCCGGTGTGTGGTATATCTGCTCAGCCCTATGTGGCTTTTCAGATACAACCCTTGCTAAAGTACCGACGCCTTATCGCACTCGCATTCATCGGTGTTATTGTATGGATACCGAGAGGCGGGGGAACAGTCCCGCAGGCCCCCGGATGCGTTGAACGCGCAGTTTGTTTTTGAGGAGAGAAAGTATGAAGCTCCGCAGCGCGCTACTGGCCGCGACCGTCCTGGCCGCCCCCATAGCTGCAAAGGCCGAGGCGATCAGCGGCTTGTACATCGGCGCCGGCGCCGGTGCCAACTGGCTGCAGAACGAGAAGATCAAGTCTGTCGGCTTTCCGCAGGCCGGCATCCCGCAGACCCGGCTGAATGCAAACGACTCGGAAACGAAGATCAAGACCGACACGGGCTTTGTCGGCCTGTTCAGCGTCGGCTACGGCTTTGGCAACGGCCTACGGGTCGAGGTCGAGGGCAACTATCGCACCAACAAGTTCAACGGCATCAAGGGCGGCGGGCTGCAAGGCTTCACCAGCGCCGGCGGCGACGAGCGGAAGTATGGCGGGATGGTCAACGTCCTCTATGACTTCGACCCGAACGTGCTCGGCTTCGCCAACGTCTTCGGCTATATCCCGTTCCCGGTGTCCCCGTATATCGGCGTCGGCGCAGGCTACGCCTGGGCACAGCAACAGAACGTGCGCCTGACCGGCTTCCCGGGCGGCGTTCGTGAGCTGGCCCGCACCAACGCGGGACAGGGCGGCTTCGCCTACCAAGGCATTGCCGGCGTGGCCGTCCCCATCGCGTCGGTGCCGGGCCTGTCCATCACGGGCGAGTACCGCTTCTTCGGCATGGTGGGCGACCGCGACTACAACTACCAGTACTTCGCGCCGGGCGTCGCGACGCGGGCGGTGGTCCGGTTTAACGAGGAGTATAACCACAGCGCGATGCTGGGCATTCGCTATGCGTTCAACACCGCCCCCCCGCCCCCGCCGCCTGCGCCGGTCGCGGCTCCGCAGCGTGAAGTCGCGCGCACCTACCTGGTGTTCTTCGATTGGGACCGCGCGGACTTGACGGACCGTGCGCGCCAGATCATCGCGGAGGCGGCGCAGGCCACCACCCGCGTGCAGGTGACGCGCATCGAGGTGTCCGGCTACACGGACACGTCCGGCACGCCGCGCTACAACCAGGGCTTGTCGGTCCGGCGCGCGCAGAACGTCGCGTCTGAGTTGGTCCGCCTTGGCGTGCCGCGTCAGGCCATCACGGTCCAGGGCTTCGGCGAGACTCGCCTGCTGGTGCCGACCGCGGACGGCGTGCGCGAGCCGCAGAACCGCCGCGTCGAGATCGTGCTGCGCTGACCGGCACGACCGCTTGCTGAAAACTGGCTAACGAAGGTGGGGCCGGTCCGCGCATGGACCGGCCCTCGCCATGTTCGGAGTTCCTGCTGATGCGCCTGACCCTGTTGGCCGCTACGCTGCTTGCCGCCCCGGCGTTCCACGGCATCGCGTGCGCCCAGCCGGTCAGCGGCCTTTACATCGGTGCGGGCGGCGGCGCCAACTTTCTGCAAGACGAGCGCATCACCAGCATCACCGCCGGTGGCGTCACGGTGGCGTCCAGAGCGCGTGCCCGTCTCGATACGGGCATCGTCGGCATCGGGAGCCTGGGATATGGGTTCGGCAACGGCGTGCGCGTCGAGCTGGAAGGCAACTACCGCTACAACCGGATCGGCTCGATCCGCACCACGCCCGGTGCACGCTCCGTGGGCGGGCGGGAGCAGAAATACGGTCCCATGGTCAACGTGCTGTTCGACCTCGATGTCGGCAGCCCCTACGTGTTCCCCTACATCGGCACCGGCGCCGGGGTGTCTTGGGTCGCCCGCCGGCTCAGGGGGGCGAATGCCAACGGCACGCTCGTTAACGAGGGCGGCACGGACAACAGCTTCGCGTATCAGGCCATCGCCGGCGTGTCGTTCCCGATCCCGCCGGTGGTTGGCCTGTCGCTGACGGCCGAGTACCGATATTTTGCGTTGGCCGGCGAGCGGGAGTTTGGCCGGGCGGTGTCCGGGCCTGGCGGAACCGTCTCCAGCCAGGTGCGCACGGCGGACAATTACAACCACAGCCTGCTGCTCGGGTTGCGCTACGCCTTCAATGTGCCCCCGCCGCCGGCGCCCCCCGCCCCGACGCCGGAGGCCGCTTCCCCGGTGGCGCGCAGCTACATGGTGTTCTTTGATTGGGACCGCGCCAACCTGACCACCCGCGCTCGGCAGATCGTGGCGGAGGCCGCGAGCGCCTCCACCCGCGTGCAGGTGACGCGGATCGAGGTCGCCGGCCATGCCGACCGGTCCGGGAGCGAGCGCTTCAACATGGGCCTGTCAATCCGCCGGGCGCAGGCAGTGGCCGACGAGCTGATGCGCGACGGCGTGGCGCGCGAGTTGATCACCACCCGGGGTTTCGGCGAGCGCCAGCCCTTGGTGACGACCGCCGACGGCGTGCGCGAGCCGCAAAACCGCCGGGTCGAGATCGTTCTGCGTTAGCCGAAGCGCCACGTCCCGGCTAGGGTCGGCGGCGTGCCCGCGACGAGCGTGCGGCCGGCGTCGGTGCGGCCGCACATTCGGGCGAGACAACCGGCTGCAGGATCGACTTGCCCGCGGCGAAGTCCGTCAGCTCTGCCCCGCTGCGCAGCGCCATCACCTCGTCAAACATGCTGAGGTTGTAGCGACAGAACAGGCTGCCCTGTTCCAACCCGCTCCGCGACTGGCTGTTGGCAAGCTGGGTCACGTAGTCGTCCTGCTGCTGGCGGCCACGGCGGCTGTTGGCGCGGCTGAAGAAGCTGCTCAGCGCCTTGTCCTGGGAGGTTAACTCAGGACGGTAACGCGTGATGAACGCGTTGTATTTCTCATCGGCGCTGCAGGTCAGCGCGGTCACCATCAGTTTTGTTTTCAGCGCCGCCACGTCGAAGGCAGGGTAGTCGGCTGGCCGCACGCACTGCGCTGCGGCGATATTGCTGGTCAACGCGATGGCAAGCAGCCCGGACACAAGCATGCGCATGAACGACAATCTCCTCGATTCTTGGAACGCGGACGCGCCGCATGCAGCGGCCACGTCGCGCGGCGGCCGAGGTAAACCGCCTCTTGGACGGAAGCGCAACAAGCATTTGCAGCGCTGCCTCCGGATGCGGCTACTGTTGCCAGAATGACGCAATCGCAGCCCTTGGTGCCGTCGTCGTGACGGAGGCAAGAAGGTTGCGGTTAGGCACGCTCTGTGCATAACAATCGCGCCATAAGCGCCGTGAGCCGCCAGCCCAAGCGCACCTGAAATCGCAGCCCATTCAAGATCGCCAGCACTGCCGCCCCAGCATTGCCGCCATTGAAGCCGTTTGCCACGAAAGCTCGACCGCCCTATGCAGCCGAACAGCGCCACCCCGTTTTCCTCGTATGACCCCGGCGCCTACTATTGCGAACTCACGGCCCGTGACGGCGACGGCGGCTCGGCGGGGCTGGTGCGGGATCGGATCAGCGCGATCGGGCTTGATGCCCTGCGCCTGCGGGCGCGGGCGGCGGAGCGCGACCTGTTCAATCTCGGCATCACCTTCACGGTTTATTCCGAATCCACCGCCATCGACCGCATCCTGCCGTTCGACTGCGTGCCCCGCATCATCGCCGCCAAGGAGTGGGCCGTGCTGGAGCGCGGCGTGGCCCAACGGGTTCGCGCGCTCAACCTGTTCCTGGCCGACATCTACAACACCCGGCACATCACCCGCGACGGCGTGATTCCGCCCGAGCTTGTTTACGGCAACGTCAACTACCGGCCGGAGATGGAGGGGTTTCCCGTCCGCTTCGGCACCTACGTCCATATCTGCGGCATCGACCTGGTGCGCGACGAGCACGGCCGCTTCGCCGTGCTGGAGGACAACGCCCGCACGCCGTCCGGGGTGTCCTATGTCGTCGAGAACCGGCACCTGATGCTGCGCGCTTTTCCGGACCTGGTGGCCGGCATGAAGCTGCGCCCGGTCGATGATTACGGCCGCCGGCTGCGCAGCGCCATGGACGAGATCGCGCCGGAGGGCATCGACAACCCGCAAGTCGTGCTGCTGTCGCCCGGCATCTACAACTCCGCCTACTTCGAGCACGTGTTCCTGGCGCGCGAGATGGGCGTGCCGCTGGTAGAGGGCGCGGACCTCACGGTGGAGGACGACAAGGTTTGGATGCGCACCACGGCCGGGCTGCGCCGGGTCCATACGATCTACCGCCGGATCGCCGACGACTTCCTGGACCCCACCGTGTTCCGCCCCGACAGCCTGCTGGGCGTGCCCGGCCTGATCGGCGCCTGGCGGCACGGCAACGTGACGCTGGCCAACGCCGTCGGCACCGGGGTCGCGGACGACAAGGCGGTGTATGCCTACATGCCGCGCATCATCCGCTACTACCTGGGGGAGGACGCCATCCTGTCGAACGTCGAAACCCACATATGCGGCGAGCCGGAAGGCCTGGCCTATACCCTGGCCAACCTTGAAAGGCTGGTGGTCAAGCCTGTGGGGGAAAGCGGCGGCTACGGCATCACCGTCGGCCCGCGGGCGAGCCGGGCGGAGCTTGACGCCGCCCGGGCCCAGTTGGCCGCCGACCCTGCCAACTGGATCAGCCAGCCGATGATCTCGCTCAGCGTCGCGCCCACCTTGACGGAGGCCGGGCTGCGCCCGCGGCACCTGGACCTGCGGCCCTTCGCCATCACCGGGCGGGAAACCTGGGTGCTGCCCGGCGGGTTGTCCCGCGTCGCGCTGAAGGAGGGCAGCCTGATCGTCAACTCGTCGCAGGGCGGCGGGTCCAAGGATACCTGGGTGCTGGCGGAATGAGCGGCCTCCAGCGCCGCACGCCGCTGCTGACCCGCGATGCGGAGGGCCTGTTCTGGATGGCCCGCTACGTCGAGCGGGTCGAGAACCTTGCCCGGCTGATCGACGTGACGCAGACGTTTGAAAGCCCGGGGCGGGAAGCCGAGTCCTGGTCGGCTTTGGTTGCCATCATGGCGGACTACGCCGGGCTGCAGGAGCGCGGCCTCGCGATGGACGCCATGAACGTCAAGCGCTTCTACCTGCTGGACCCCACCAACCCGACCGGCATTCCCGCCTGCATCGAGGCCGCCCGCACCAACGCCCGCACCCTGCGCCCGCTGATCAGCACCGAGATGTGGATGCAGCTCAACGTGTTCCACCACGACCTGCTGGCCATCGAGCCTTGGGAGCTGGACGGCGACGCGTTGTCCCGCCTGTGCCGCCGCATCAAGGAAGGCGTGCAGGCGCATACCGGGATCACGGAGGGCACGTTCTTTCGCGACCAGGGCTGGCACTTCTACGAGGTCGGCCGGCTGATCGAGCGCGCCGACCAGACGACCCGGTTGCTGGACATCAAGTACCACCTGCTGACCCCCGGCACGGTGGAAGAGCGCCGGGTCGTCGAGCTGACCCAATGGAACTCGCTGCTGCGGGCGGCGGCCGGCTACCACGGGTTCCGCCGCGTGGCGCAGGCGGGCTTCGTGCCGGCGGATGTCGTCGCGTTTTTGCTGGGCGACACCTCCTTCGCCCGCAGCGTCGCGCTGTGCGTGGAGCAGATGGACTGGCATTTCGGCACGCTCCGCTCCCGCTACGGCCTGCGCGACACCGCGCCGGTGCTGGAACGGATCGAGGACCTGCGCGTGGCGTTGGGCGAGCCGGTGCTGCGGATGCTGCCGGACGGGCTGCATGACTTCCTGGACAGCATGCAGCGCGATCTGGCGAAGCTGGGCGAGCTGATCGGCACGATGTTCTTCCGCGATTGGCGCCCGCTGAAGCAGAGCCAATCCCAGAGCCAGGGGTCGCAAGACGGGCCGGGCCAGGATCAGAGCCAGTCGCAAAGCGGGCCTGAAGGCACCCAGTCGCAATCCCAAAGCCAAGGGACTCCATGAATGGTGGGGCGGAGAATGGTGGGGCGGACCGCCCACGCCTGGCTGGCCGGGGCGCTGCTGTGCCTGTGCGCCGCGTCCGCCGCCGCGCAACAGGCCGCGCCGCCGAGCATCCCCGCTGACCGCTTTCCCAAGCCGCTGCGCCCGATCGCCGGCATCGTCTCCGACCAATGGTCGAGCGAGGACACGCGCGAGCGGGTGG
Organism: uncultured Acetobacteraceae bacterium; assembly: GCA_937873175.1. GTDB lineage: Bacteria > Pseudomonadota > Alphaproteobacteria > Acetobacterales > Acetobacteraceae > CAHJXG01. Next base: position 41,129 of record CALMVT010000538.1, read on the forward strand.
GGGAAGCAGCCCGCGTCATGCAGTTGCTCGGCATCCGGCCCGGCCTGGCGGTGGCGGACATCGGCGCGGGGTCTGGCTACTACACGGTGCGCCTGTCGCAGCGCGTCGGCCCCGCCGGCCGGGTGTTTGCCGAGGACATCATGCCGGACTACCTGGCCGGCTTGCAGCGCCGGGTCGCGGCGGAGGGCTTGAACAACGTGACGCTGACGCGGGGAGAGGCGCACGACCCGCGCCTGCCGCCGGCCTCGGTCGATGTGGCGTTGCTGGTGCACATGTATCATGAGATCGACCAGCCCTTCGGCCTGTTGGCCAACCTGCTTCCGGCGCTGCGGCCCGGCGCGCGGGTCGCGATCCTGGATGCTGACCGCGTGACTTCCCAGCACGGCACCCCGCCCGCGCTGCTGGAATGCGAGCTGCGCGCCGTCGGCTTCCGCCAAGTCGCGTTCCACCCGCTGGAGGGCGGCGCGACATACCTCGCGGTGTTCGCCCCGCCATCCCAGGCGCCGGCGCCGGCCAGCATCGTGCCGTGCCGGGGCGAGGCCGCGCGCTAGACAAGCGGGACCCCTTGCCCGTACGATCCGGGGCCGAGGGGAACAGGGCATGGCCGGGCTGGACCTCCACGCGGAGTGGCTGGAAGCCGATGGGCGGGGCGGTTTCGCGTCCGGCACCGTGTCCGGCCTGCGCACCCGGCGCTACCACGCGCTGTTGCTGGCCGCGACGCATCCTCCGGCCGGACGCGTGGTGCTGGTGAACGGAATCGAGGCGTGGGCCGAGATGGACGGCGGGCCGGTTCCGCTTACCAGCCAGCGCTACGCCCCGGACCTCGTGCACCACGATGCGCGCCCGCTGATCGCGTCCTTCGCCGCCGTGCCCTGGCCCGCCTGGGGCTTTCGTTTGCCGGATGGGACGGAGCTCTGCCATGAAATCCTGGTGCATCGCCGGTCCGGCGCGACGCTGCTGCGCTGGCGCCGGGTGGCCGGCCAGGGCGCCTGCCGCCTGAGTGTCCGCCCGCTGCTGTCGGGCCGCGACTACCACGCTTTGCATCGCGAGAACCCGGCGTTCCAGTTCGGCGGCGCGGTTCAGCAAGGCCCGGCCGGCACGACCGTGGCCTGGCAGCCCTATGCCGCCCTGCCGCATATCACGGCCTCGGCCAACGCCGCTTACACGGCAGCGCCCGACTGGTATCGCCGTTTCCTTTACACGGTTGAGCGGGACCGCGGCATGGACGATATCGAGGACCTCGCGACGCCGGGCATCTTCACCTGGGACCTGGCCGCCGGCCCGGCGGTGCTCGTCCTGCGGGCGGGCGAGGCGCCCGGCTTGCCCGCGCTGGAAGACGCGGCGGAGATCGAGGCGGACGAGCGGGACCGACGCGGCGACACGCCGCCCTTGGGGTCCGTGCCGTCCTACGTCGTGGGCCGGGGCGAGGGGAGAACAATCGTCGCGGGCTACCCGTGGTTCACCGACTGGGGGCGGGACACCTTTATCGCGCTGCGCGGCCTGCTGCTGGCGACCGGCCGGACCGCGGAAGCGGAGCAGATCCTGCTGGCCTGGTCGGGCCTGGTCAGCAAGGGCATGTTGCCCAACCGCTTCCCCGACGACGCCGGGCCGCCGGAATACAACTCGGTCGATGCCTCGCTTTGGTTCGTGGTGGCCGTGCATGACCTCCTTTGCGCCGCGCCCGGAACCCCGTCCCGCGCGGCGTTGCAGGATGCCGTGGGCTTGATCCTGGCGGGCTACGCCGGCGGCACGCGGTTCGGCATCGCGGCCGACGCGGACGGGCTGCTGCGCGCCGGCGTGCCGGGGCAGCAGCTCACCTGGATGGATGCGAAGTTCGGCGACTGGGTGGTGACGCCGCGGGTCGGCAAGCCGGTCGAGGTGCAGGCGCTGTGGATCAACGCCCTGCGGATCGGCGCGGCGTGGCGGCCGGCGTGGGGCGCGCTCGCCGACCGGGCGCAGGCGTCATTCCTGCGGCGCTTTCCCGATCCGGACAGCGGCGGGCTTGCCGATGTGCTCGATGCTGACGGCGTGCCGGGCCGCGTGGACCGCCGGGTCCGCCCAAACCAGATCTTCGCGGTGGGCGGCCTGCCGTTTCCCCTGCTGTCCGGCCCGGCGGCGCGGGGAGTCGTTGCTCTCGTGGAGGCACGCTTGCTGACCCCCATGGGCCTGCGCACCCTGGCGCCGGACGACCCCGATTACGTCGGTCGCTACGCCGGCGGCCTGTCGCAGCGGGATGGCGCCTACCATCAGGGCACGGCCTGGCCCTGGCTGATCGGTCCCTTTGTCGAGGCATGGCTCCGCGTCCGCGGCAACGCCGCCGCCGCCCGCGCCGAGGCCGCTTCGCGCTTCCTGGAGCCGCTCCGCTCCCACCTGAACGAGGCCGGGCTGGGCCACGTCTCGGAGGTCGCGGACGGCGACGCCCCGCACACGCCCGGCGGCTGCCCGTTCCAAGCGTGGTCGCTGGGCGAACTGCTGCGCGCGGAACGGCTGGTGACATCGTGAGCCTGTTCGACACGGCCGAGGGCCGCCGCCTGCGTGCCGCCGGGCCTGGCGCACGCTGGCGCCGCTGGGGGCCGTACCTCAGCGATCGCCAATGGGGCACGGTGCGGGAGGATTACAGCCCTGGCGGCACCGCTTGGGACTACCTGCCGCACGACCACGCGCGCAGCCGCGCCTACCGCTGGGGCGAGGACGGCTTGGCCGGGTTCAGCGACGACCAGCAAACCTGGTGCCTGGCGCTCGCCTTGTGGAACGAGCGCGATCCCATCCTCAAGGAGCGGCTGTTCGGCCTGACCAACGAGCAGGGCAACCACGGGGAGGACGTGAAGGAGCGCTACTTTTTCACCGACGGGATGCCGACCCACTCCTACATGCGGATGCTTTACTGCTACCCGCAGGGGGCATTCCCGTATGGGGAACTGGTGGACCGCAACCGCGCCCGCGGCCTCGATGAGCCGGAGTTCGAGCTTGAGGACACCGGGGTGTTCGACGCCGGCTGGTTCGACGTCACGGTGGAATACGCCAAAGCCGGGCCGGACGACGTGCTGATGCAGGTGACGGCGCTGAACCGCGGCGCCGCGGCGGCACCCCTGCACATCCTGCCGCAGTTCTGGGCGCGCAACACCTGGTCCTGGGCAAACGGGTCGCGCCCCGGCTTGCGCCTTGCGGCTGACGGGTCGGTGCGGGCCGTGCACGAGAACTGGCGTCCCCGGCGGTTCGAGGTGGAAGGCGGCTATCCCTGGCTATTCTGCGAGAACGACACCAACACCCGCCGCCTGTTCGGCGCGGAGGGCGGTGGGCCGTTCAAGGACGGGATCAACGATTTCGTCGTGCGCGGCGACCACGCGGCGGTGTCCCGCGACGACAGCGGCACCAAGTGCGCGGCCCACGCCCAATTCCTGGTGCCGCCGGGCGAGCAGGTGCAGGTGCGGGCCAGGCTGCGCCTCGATGATGGCGAGCCGGCCCCGGACGGCGCCGCCGCGATGCGGGCGCGCCGGGCAGAAGCGGAGGAGTTCCACGCGGCGCTGTCTCGGGGTATCGCCGACCCCGCGCGCAAGCTGGTGCAGCGCCAAGCCTTCGCCGGGCTGCTGTGGACCAAGCAGGTGTTTCACCTGGACGTGGCGCGCTGGCTCGACGGCGACCCGGCGCAGCCTGTGCCGCCCGAAAGCCGCAAGCGCGGGCGCAACCGGGATTGGCGGCACCTGAACAATGCCGACGTGCTGTCCATGCCGGATAGCTGGGAGTACCCGTGGTACGCCGCCTGGGACCTCGCCTTCCACGCCGTCGCCTTTGCCGAGTTGGACCCGGCATTTGCCAAAGATCAGCTTATCCTGCTGACCCGCGAATGGTATATGCACCCGAACGGTCAGTTGCCGGCCTATGAATGGGCGTTCGGCGACGTGAACCCGCCGGTGCACGCGTGGGCGGCGCTGCGGGTGTATCAGCGGGACGCGGAACTCACGGGCACGCCGGACCGGGCTTTTCTGGAACGGGTGTTCCACAAGCTGATGATCAATTTCACCTGGTGGGTGAACCGCAAGGACCCGGACGGGCGCAACCTGTTCCAGGGCGGGTTCCTGGGCCTCGACAACATCGGCCTGTTCGACCGGTCGAAGCCGCTGCCGACCGGCGGCACGCTGGACCAGGCGGACGGCACGGCCTGGATGGCGATGTATGCGCTGAACTTGATGCGCATTGCGCTGACGCTCGCCCGGGAGGACCCGGTATACGAGGACATCGCCACCAAGTTCTTCGAGCACTTCCTGCTGATTGCCGAAACCATGTCGAACCTGGGCGAGGGCGGGCTGTGGGATGAGGCGGAGAGCTTCTACTTCGACGTGCTGCGCCTGGCGGATGGATCGGCGGAACGGCTGCGCGTCCGCTCCATGGTCGGCCTGATCCCGTTGTTCGCGGTGGAGGTGCTGGAGGCCGGCGAAGTCGCGTCCATGCCGGGCTTCGCCCGGCGCCTGCAATGGGTGCTGAATCACCGCCCGGAGCTGGCCGCCCAGGTGTCCCGCTGGGCCGAGCCGGGCCTGGGCGAGACGCAGTTGCTGTCCCTGCTGCGCGGCCACCGCATGAAGGCGCTGCTGCGCCGCATGCTGGACCCATCCGAGTTCCTGTCGCCCCACGGCGTCCGCTCACTGTCCAAGGCGCATGCGGCCGCGCCCTACGTGCTGGAGCGGGGCGGAGAGCGCTTCGCCATTGCGTATGCGCCCGGCAACGGCCAGACGCGCGAGTTCGGCGGCAACTCCAACTGGCGCGGCCCGGTGTGGATGCCGGTCAACATGCTGCTGATTGACAGCCTGCGGAAGTTCCACCGCTACTACGGCCCGGAGTTCCGGGTGGAGTGCCCGACCGGCTCCGGCGAACGGCGCGATCTCGGCCAGGTGGCGGACGAGTTGTCCGGCCGTCTGGCCCGGCTATTCCTGCCCGATGCGCAGGGCCGCCGGCCGTCGATGCCGGGCGAGCCGCGTGACGACGCCGTGCTGTTCCATGAGTATTTCGACGGCGACACCGGCCGCGGCCTCGGCGCTGCGCACCAAACCGGCTGGACCGCCCTGGTCGCGCTCCTGCTGGCCGGGCATGAATGACCTTTGCCGTCCCGCGTCTCCGTTCTAGGGTCAGGCATGGTCTCCCTCGCGCTCGCCGCCCTGGCTTTCCTCGGCATCCACCTTGGGGTGTCCGGCACCACCTTGCGCGACCGGGCGGTGGCGGCGGTCGGGCTGCGCGGCTACATGCTGGCGTTTTCCGTCGCCTCGGTCGGCGCAATTGTCTGGCTGGTGCTGGCCTACCAGTCCGCGCCCTACGTGCCGACCTGGGGCCAGCTTGAAGGGTGGAAGCCGGTCATGATCGTGCTGATGCTGCCGGCGTTCCTGCTGGTGGTGATCGGCCTCACCACGCCGAACCCGACCGCGGTGGCGCAGGAGGGCCTGGTGAACCGCGCGCCGCAGGGCATCGTCCGCATCACCCGGCATCCGTTCCTGATGGGCGTGGCCCTTTGGTCGGGCCTGCACCTGATCGGCAACGGCGACGTGGCCTCCTTGCTGTTCTTCGCAGCGCTGGCGATCACCGCCTTGGTTGGCACGGTGTCCATTGACGCGAAGCGCCGCCGGGCACTAGGGGCGGAGGCTTGGGACCGTTTCGCCTCCCGCACTTCGGTCGTGCCATTCGCCGCCATCCTGGCCGGGCGCAACAGCCTCGACGTTCGGGGAATGGGATGGTGGCGGCCGGTTGCGGGGGTTGCGGCCTACGCGCTGATGCTGGGCGGCCATGCGCACCTTGTCGGGGTTTCGCCCTGGCCGGCGTAGCGCCAGGCGCATGACGGTGGCGGTGGTGATCGGCGCCGGCGGCGGGCTGGGCCGTGCGCTCGCGGCGGCGCTGGAGGCGGCGGGCTCCTACGGCTCCATCCTGCGCCTCGGCCGCGGCAGCACCCCGCCGCTCGACCTGTTGTCAGAGCCGAGCGTTGCCGCCGCGGCGGCCTGGGCGGCGGCTCAAGGCGAGATCCGCTTCGTGCTGGACGCCACCGGCTTCCTGCACGACGCCCGCTTCCGGCCCGAGCGCGGCTGGCGCGACCTCGACCCCGCCCACATGGCACACGCCTTCGCCGTGAACGCCATCGGCCCGGCGCTGCTGATGAAGCACTTCTGCCCGCGGTTCCCGCGTGAGAGCCGCGCCATGTTCGCCACGCTGTCCGCCCGCGTCGGCAGCATCGGCGACAACCGGCTGGGCGGTTGGCACAGCTACCGCGCGTCCAAGGCCGCGCTCAACCAACTGGTGCGGACCGCCGCGGTGGAGTTGCGCCGGCACAACCCGGCGGGCGTATGCGTGGCGCTGCATCCGGGCACCGTGGATACGGCGCTGTCCGCGCCCTTCGCCAAGACCGGCCTCGATGTCCGCCCGCCCGACGTGGCGGCCGGCGAGTTGCTTGCCATGTTGGGCGAAATGGGGGCGGAGCACAGCGGCGGGTTCTACGACCAGCGGGGTGAGGCAATTCCGTGGTGACGGTTTGGCTGGGGGACCTGGATTCGAACCAAGGCTTTCCGAGTCAGAGTCGGAAGTTCTACCGCTAAACTATCCCCCAACGCCGCAACGCGGTGCGGCCTGGCAGATACCATGCCGCCCCGGGCTGAGCAACCATCCGCAGATGATTGTGAACATTCAGCTTGCACCCGCTATCGAACGGCGTGGACACTGACGCCATATGGGACCTTTGAAGGGACCCCGGATGGTCGATGCGCTGCAATCCAACCCCGCCCGAAGCCACGGCAGCGACCGCGATGGGCGCCGCCCGGCCTTTGCCGCGCTCGACCTCGGCACCAACAACTGCCGGCTGCTGATCGGCGCACCGGATGGCGGCGGCTTCCGGGTGCTGGACAGCTTCAGCCGGATCGTGCGGCTGGGCGAAGGGCTGCAGACCACGGGAAAGCTGAGCGCCCACGCCATGGACCGGGCCATCGACGCGCTGCAGGCGTGCTCGGCCCGCATGGCCCGGCGGCCGATCCGGGCGATGCGGGCCATCGCCACCGAGGCGTGCCGGCGCGCCGCCAACGTCGGCGAGTTCCTGGCCCGGGTGCGAACGGAAACCGGCATCCGGTTCGACGTGATCTCGCCGCGGGAGGAAGCGGAGCTTGCCCTGGAAAGCTGCGCCACCCTGCTGACCGGCGCGGGCCGCCGGGCGCTGCTGTTCGACATCGGCGGCGGCTCGACCGAGCTGGCCTGGGTGCGCCTTGGCGCCGGCGCCAGACCGGAGCTGATCGGCTACGACAGCCTGCCCGTCGGCGTGGTCAACTTATCTGAGCGATACGGTCCCGCGGCGTTCACCACGGACGGCTTCGGCGCCATGGTGGATGACGTGGCCGCCCGGCTTGCGCCGTTTGAGCGGGTGCACTGCATCGCGCATGAGGGCCGGATGGGCGGCGTGCGGCTGCTGGGCACCAGCGGCACGGTGACGACCTTGACCGGGGTGGCGATGGGATTGCAGCGCTACCGGCGTCCGCTGGTCGATGGCCGGGTGCTGAGCGCGGCGGCGGCGGACGGTGCGCTGGACGTGCTGCGCGGCTTGGGGCGGGACGGCCTGGCCCTGCATCCTTGCGTGGGCGCGGAGCGGGCGGATTTCGTGCTGCCGGGCTGCGCGGTGTTTGAAGCGATCCGCCGGACCTGGCCGGCCAGCGAAGTGGTCGTCGCGGACCGCGGGCTGCGGGAAGGCATGCTGCTGCGCATGATGCGCCAGCGGCACGGCAATCCATACCGGTCGTCCGCGCCGCGGGACGGGCGCGGCCGGGCGTTCCCCCGCACGGCCTTGCCGGCATGAGCAGCGACACGCCCAAAGGCACTGGGGCGCGCCCGTCCCGTGGCCTCACGGTGTCGCTGAAAACGGCGCGGGGCCGCACCACGGCGTCACAGAAGTGGCTGCAGCGGCAATTGAACGACCCTTACGTGCGGGCGGCGAAGGAGCAAGGCTGGCGATCTCGCGCCGCCTTTAAGCTGATCGAGTTGGACGACCGCTTCCGCCTGGTCAGCAAGGGCGCGAAGGTGGTGGACCTGGGCGCCGCGCCGGGCGGCTGGACCCAGGTGGCGGTCAAGCGGGGCGCGGCGACCGTGGCGGGCGTTGATCTGCTGCCGATGGACCCGGTGCCCGGCGCCACGATCCTGCAAGGCGACTTCACCGACGACGCCATGCCCGGCCAACTCGCGGCGCTGCTGGGCGGCAAGGCGGACCTCGTGCTGTCGGACATGGCGCCCAACACCACCGGGCACAACGCGACCGACCACCTGCGCATCATGGGGCTGGCCGATCTGGCGTTGCACTTCGCGCTGGAGATGCTGGCGGACGGCGGTGGCTTCGTCGCCAAGGTGTTCCAGGGCGGGTCGGAGCGGGCGATGCTGGAGCAGATGAAGCGCTCCTTCGCCAGCGTCCGCCATGCGAAGCCGCCGTCCAGCCGCAAAGAGTCGAGCGAGCTATATGTGGTGGCGACCGGGTTCCGCTCTCGCGCGGCGAGTTAACAGGGAACGGGCCACAACGCCCGCTGGCGATCACGCCGCGCTTGCGCCGACCCCCGCCGGGGCCTATGTCAAACCGCCAAGGATGGGGACCCGCAGGCGGGCCGCCCGCGGATGAAAGGTCCCCACCATGGCTCCGGACACCAACCCCATCGAACCTTTAGCCCCCTCCCTTCGCATCGAGGAGGCACTGGCCTTTGACGACGTGCTGATCGCGCCCGCCTACTCCAAGGTGCTGCCGGCGAGTGTCAGCACCCGCGCCAAGCTGACCCGCACCATCAGCCTGCACATCCCGCTGATCTCGTCGGCGATGGACACGGTGACGGAAGGGGCCATGGCCATTGTCATGGCGCAGCTCGGCGGCATCGGGGTGATCCACAAGAACCTTGATATTGCGGAGCAGGCGGCGCAGGTCCGCCGGGTCAAGAAGTTCGAGTCCGGCATGGTGGTGAACCCGCTGACCATCCATCCCGATCAGACGCTTGCGGAAGCCCGGGCGATGATGGCGCAGCACCATATCAGCGGCTTCCCCGTGGTGGAGCGGGACACCGGGCGGCTGGTCGGCATCCTCACCAACCGCGACGTGCGCTTCGCCACCGACCCCGGCGTGCGCGTATACGAGCTGATGACCCGGGAGCGCCTGGTCACGGTGCCCGCCGACGTGGACCGGGAGGAAGCGCGGCACCTGCTGCACCGGCACCGGATCGAGAAGCTGCTGGTGGTCGATGACGCCTACCGCTGCATCGGCCTGATCACCGTGAAGGACATGGACAAGGCGCAAGCGCACCCGCTGGCCAACAAGGATGAATTGGGCCGTCTGCGCACCGCCGCGGCGACCGGGGTGGGGGAGGACGGCCTGGCCCGTGCGCAGGCGCTGGTGGCGGCGGAGGCGGACGTGATCGTGATCGACACGGCGCACGGGCACTCCGCGGGCGTGCTGGGGTCGGTGGAGAAGATCAAGCGGCTGTCCAACGCCGTGCAGATCATCGCCGGCAACGTGGCGACTCCGGAAGGCGCGCTGGCGCTGATCGACGCGGGCGCCGACAGCGTGAAGATCGGCATCGGCCCTGGCAGCATCTGCACCACCCGCGTCGTCGCCGGCGTCGGCGTGCCGCAGTTCACCGCCGTGCTGGAAACCGCCGCCGCCTGCCGGGAGCGCGGCGTGCCGGCCATCGCCGACGGCGGCATCCGCACCTCGGGCGATCTGGTCAAGGCGATCGGCGCCGGGGCGGACTGCGCCATGGTCGGGAGCCTGCTGGCCGGAACGGAGGAAGCGCCGGGCGAGGTGTTCCTGTATCAAGGGCGGTCGTTCAAGAGCTACCGCGGCATGGGCAGCATCGGCGCCATGGCGCGCGGCTCGGCCGACCGGTATTTCCAGCAGGAGATCAAGGACACGCTGAAGCTGGTGCCTGAAGGGATCGAGGGCCGGGTCGGCTACAAGGGGCCGGTCGCCGCCGTGGTGCACCAGCTTGTCGGCGGCCTGCGCGCGGGCATGGGCTACACCGGCAGCGCCACCATCGACGAACTGCAGCGCAACGCCCGGTTCCGACGCATCACCGGCGCCGGGCTGCGCGAAAGCCACGTGCACGACGTGGCGATCACCCGCGAATCGCCGAACTACCGGCAGGAGCCATGAGCGCCGCGGCGTCAAGCGACAAGGGTGGGGGCGGCATACGCGCCGCGGTGTTCGACGCCTATGGCACCCTGCTCGACGTGCACGCCGCCATGCAGCGCCATGCCGACCGCCTGCCGCCCGATTGGGAACGGATCAGCGCGGAGTGGCGGTGCAAGCAGCTTGAATACTCCTGGGTCCGCTCGCTGACCGGTCCCGGCCACCACCGCACCTTCTGGCAGGTCACGCAGGACGCCCTGGCCTTTGTCGCTGCCGGGCACGGCATCACCGACCCGGCGGTGCTGGACCTGCTGCGCGACGCTTACCGGCGCCTGCCGGCGTATCCCGACGCGGCGCCCACCCTGCAAGCCCTGCGCGGCCAGGGCCTGCAAACGGCGATCCTGTCGAACGGCGACCCGGCCATGCTGGACGCCGCCGTGCAGGCCGGGGGCCTGGCGCGGCTGCTGGACGCCGTGCTGAGCGCCGAGGATGTCGGCGTGTTCAAGCCGGACCCGCGGGTTTACGCCTTGATGACCCGGCGCTTCGGGCTGGAGCCGGGCCGGATCGCCTTCGTGTCGTCCAACGCCTGGGATGCGCAGGCCGCGGCGGCGTTCGGCGCCCGGGTGTTCTGGTGCAACCGCAAGGGCCAGCCGGATGAGTACGGCCTCCGCGCCGTGGCGACGGCGGTGTCCGGCCTCGACGCCTTGCCCAACCTTCTCAAATGACCCTGCCGGCGTGACCCCGGCCGCACGCCTGGCGGCCTCGATCGAGCTGCTGACCGAGATCGACACCTTTCCCCGCCGACCCGCCGACGCCGTGGCGAACGACTTTTTCCGGGCGCGGCGCTTCATCGGCTCCGGCGACCGCCGGGCGGTGTCGGACCGGGCGTGGGGGGTTTTGCGGGCGCGGCGGCGGCTCGGCTGGTGGACCGAACGGGCCGGGACCGCGCCCACGCCGCGCATGCTGGTCGCGGCCTCCCTGCTGCTGGAAGGCTGGACCTTGGCCGGCGTCAAGCAGTCCTACTCCGGCGGCCAGTATGGCCCGGCGCCCCTGTTGCGGATGGAGGCCGACGCCACCCGCGCCCTGGAAGGCCACACGCTGCACCATCCGGACATGCCGGAAGCCGTGGCGCTTGAAGTGCCCGACTGGCTGCTGCCGCATTTGCAAGCCCGCTTCGGCGAGCGGCTCGCCCCCGAGATGGCCGCGACCCTCGACCCGGCGCCGCTCGACCTGCGGGTGAACATCCTGAAAGCGACCCGGGAGGAGGCGCGCGCCGCTTTGCTGGCCGAAGGGCTGGACAGCGAGCCGACGCCGCTCTCGCCTTGGGGCCTGCGCATCGACGGCCGCCGCGCGGTCACCGCCGGTGCGGCGTTCCAGGGGGGCTTGGTGGAGATCCAGGACGAGGGCAGCCAGCTCATAGCGGCCCTGGTGGGCGCGGCGCCGGAGATGCGGGTGGTCGATTGGTGCGCCGGCGCTGGCGGCAAGACGCTGGCGCTGGCCATGCTGATGCGCAACCGCGGCCACCTGATGGCCTGCGACGTGTCCGCCCCGCGGCTGGACGGCGCGGTGCGCCGGCTGCGCCGGGCCGGGGTGCACAATGCGGAGCGGCATTTGGTTACGCCCGGCGACAAGTGGGCCAAGCGCCGGGCCGGGGCGTTTGATCGCGTGCTGGTCGATGCCCCTTGCACCGGCACCGGCACCTGGCGCCGCAACCCGGATGCCCGGCTGCGCCTGCGCCCGCTTGATCTCCAAGAGTTGGTGCCGAAGCAAGCGGCGATCATGGACGACGCGGCCCGGCTGGTGCAGCCTGGCGGACGGCTTATCTATGCGACCTGCTCCCTTCTTTCCGAGGAGAACGAGGCCCAGGTGGACCATTTTCTCGCCCGCACCCCGGGCTTCGCCGCCGTGCCGCTCCCGGTTGCGTGGACCCTGCCGACACCCGCGCCCGGCCCGGGGCCGTATCTGTCGCTGACCCCGCTGCGCCACGGCACGGACGGCTTCTTCGCGGCGGTGCTGGAGCGCGCCGCATGATCCGGGTGCGCCGCGCCTTTCTTGCCGATGCCCCGTCCATCGGCGCGGTGCACGTCACCGCCTGGCGCAACGCCTACGCCGGCATCCTGCCGAGCGGGTATCTCACGCGGCTGTCCATGCCGCGCCACGCCGCGCAGTACGACGCTTCGATCCGGGCCGGCCAGGGCGTTTACGTCGCCATCGCCGCGCGGCCCGGCGCTTCGGCCGGGGTGGTCGGCTTCGTCACCGTCGGCCGTCCCCGCGTCCGCGGCCTGGCGGATGGCGAGGTGCAGACGTTGTATGTGCTCGACGATTGGCGGGAGCACGGCCTGGGCCGGCGGCTGCTGGCGGCAGGCGCGGCCCACCTCAAGGCGGCCGGGTGCCGCAGCGCGTTCCTGTGGGTGCTGCGCGACAATCCCAGCCGCTGGTTCTACCAGCGCCTGGGCGGGCGTCAGGCCGCAGAGTCGGACACGCGGGTGGCGGGCGTCGCGATCCCGCAGGTGGCCTTCGTGTGGGACCCGATCGACCCGCTGCTCGCCGGGGCGCCTCAAGCGTGACATGTGCCGTGACGCGCGCCGCTTGCCGTCCGGTTGCCGCCGTGCTGCAACCCGCGCCATGACCCAGCCCGCCCCCGCGATTCCGGTTCAGGACCGGGTGCTGATCCTGGACTTCGGCAGCCAGTTCACCCAGTTGATCGCCCGCCGCGTGCGCGAATCCGGGGTATACTGCGAGATCCTGCCCGCCGACGCCGACCCTGGGCGCATTGACGCCTTCGGCGCCCGTGCGTTCATCCTGTCCGGCGGCCCGGCCAGCGTCACGGAGGCCGCCGGCCCCCGCGTGCCGCAGATGGTGCTCGACGCCGGCTTGCCGGTGCTCGGCATCTGCTACGGCCAGCAGGCGATGTGCGCGCAGCTCGGCGGCGAGGTCAGCATCAGCGACCACCAGGAGTTCGGCTCCGCCTTTGCCGAGGTCACGGAAGACTGCGAGTTGTTCCACGGCGTCTGGACCCTCGGCGCGCGGGAGCAGGTTTGGATGAGCCATGGCGACCGGGTGACCCGGCTGCCGCCCGGCTTCCGCGCCGTGGCCCGCAGCGAGGGCGCGCCGTTCGCCGCCATTGCCGACGATGCCCGCCGCTTCTACGGCGTGCAGTTCCATCCGGAGGTGGTGCACACTCCGCACGGCCGGCAATTGCTGCACAACTTCACCCACCGCGTCGCCGGGTTGTCGGGCGATTGGAGCATGGCGGGCTTCCGCGACGCGCAGATGGCCCGCATCCGCGCCCAGGTCGGCGCCGGCCGGGTGATCTGCGGCCTGTCCGGCGGGGTGGATAGCTCGGTCGCCGCCGCGCTGATCCATGAGGCCGTGGGCGACCAACTGACCTGCATCTTCGTCGATAGCGGCCTGTTGCGGCAGGGCGAGGCGGAGGAGGTGGTGCGGACCTTCCGCGACCGCTTCAACATCAAGCTGGTGCACCGCGACGCCAGCGACCTGTTCCTGTCGCAGCTCGACGGCGTGACCGACCCCGAGGCCAAGCGGAAAACCATCGGCCGCGTGTTCATCGAAGTGTTCGAGCAGGAGGCCGCCCGCATCGGCGGCGCCGACTTCCTGGCACAGGGAACCTTGTATCCCGACGTGATTGAGAGCATCAGCGCCCACGGCGGCCCGAGCGTCACCATCAAGTCGCACCACAACGTCGGCGGCCTGCCGGAGCGGATGCGCATGACGCTGGTGGAGCCGCTGCGGGAACTTTTCAAAGACGAGGTGCGGGCACTCGGCCGCGAACTGGGCGTGCCCGAGCACATCGTGGGCCGCCACCCGTTTCCCGGGCCGGGCCTCGCCATCCGCATCCCCGGCGCCGTCACGCGCGAGCGGCTGGACATCCTGCGCCGGGCCGACGCGGTGTTCCTGGAGGAGATCCGCGCCGCCGGGTTGTACGACGCGATCTGGCAGGCCTTCGCCGTGCTGCTGCCGGTGCGCACCGTGGGCGTGATGGGCGACGGCCGCACCTACGACAACGCCTGCGCACTCCGCGCCGTCACCAGCGTGGACGGCATGACGGCGGAGGTTTACCCGTTCGACATGGCGTTCCTGTCGCGTACCGCGACCCGCATCGTGAACGAGGTCCGCGGCATCAACCGCGTGACGTATGACATCACCAGCAAGCCGCCGGGCACGATCGAGTGGGAGTGACGTGAAGGGCTGTTGCCGGTTGGATTCCGGCACGGCACCGCGTTTTCGCGCCGCCACTCGACGCTCAACTGATTGGAACAAACAACGATGACCAGGAAGACCGGCCGCCATTTCTTCGCCAACCCCGGGCCGACCAACATCCCGGACTCGGTGCTGCGGGCGATGGACCGCTCCTCGCTCGACTTCCTGGACCCCGAGTTCATCGAGGTGTTCGACGCCGCCGTGGCCGGGCTGAAGCGGGTTCTGGGCACGTCCGGGGAGGTGTTCCTTTACACCGCGTCCGGCCATGGCGCGTGGGAAGCGACGCTTGTGAACCTGCTGTCGCCCGGCGACACCGTGCTGATCCTGGAGTCCGGCTGGTTCAGCGAGGGTTGGGCGGCAATGGCGGAGAAGTTCGGCCTGCGGGTGCAGACGGTCGCGGCGGACTGGCGGCGCGGCGTCGATCCGGAGGCGGTGACGGCGGCGCTGCGGGCCGACGCCGGGCACGCGGTCAAAGCCGTGCTGGCCGTGCACAACGAAACGGCAACGGGACTCGCGATGCCGCTGCCGGAGATCCGCGCCGCCATCGACAAGGCCGCTCACCCGGCGCTGCTGCTGGTCGATACCATCTCGTCCCTGGGCTCGCTTGAGTTCCACATGGCGGATTGGGGCATCGACGCCGTCGTGGGCGGCAGCCAGAAGGGCCTGATGCTGCCGGCCGGCGTCAGTTTCACCGCGGCGTCGCCCAAGGCGATGCAGGCGCATGCGGCCGCCCGGCTGCCGCGCCATTACTTCGACTGGACCACCATGCTCGGCCGCCCATCGCGCAGCTTTGTCGGCACCATTCCCACCGCCATGTTCTACGGATTGCGCGAAAGCCTGCGGCTGATCGAGGCGGAGGGGTTGGCGCAGGTTGTGGCCCGGCATCACCGCTTGGCCGAGGCCACGCGCCGGGCCGTGCGCGTCTGGTCCGGCAACGATGGCCCGCAGTTGTATTGCCTCGACCCGGCCCGCATGTCGGATAGCATCACCGCCGTGCTGATGCCGGAGGGCTTCAACGCCGACACCGTGCGGCGCACGGCGCTGGACCGGTTCAACGTTTCGACCGGCGGCGGTTTAGGACGACTCGGCGGCACGCTGTTCCGCATCGGGCACATGGGCGACCTGAACGAGCCGATGATGCTGGGCACGCTCGGCGCGGTGGAAATGAGCCTGCGGATCAACGGCGTGCCGCACGGCAAGGGCGGGGTGGACGCGGCGATGGACTGGCTCGCCGCGGCCTGAGACACTGCCGCGGGCGCTGGCCGAGTCGCCGGCGTGTGCCCGCAACCGTGGCATGGTTGCCACGGTCACGTGCTTCCCTTTAGGGGGGAGAACACTACGCCTAGTGGTTCGCATTGCGACTCGTCACCTAGATGTTGTAGCCTGCGTGGCAGAAGCTGAACAACGCAGGAGTGTCCACCGTGCTTGACGCAGTGCAGATGCAGGGCCGCCACCTTGTGCGGGTGGACCGGTCTCGGGACCGGCTGCTCACGGATTTCGGGCGCGCGACGCTGGATGACCGCTACCTGATGCCGGGCGAAAGCTACCAGGACCTGTTCGCCCGGGTGGCCAGCTTCTACGGCGACGACGCGGCGCATGCGCAGCGCATCTACGACTACGCGAGCCAGATGTGGTTCATGCCGGCAACCCCGGTGCTGTCCAACGGCGGCACCACGCGCGGCTTGCCGATCTCGTGCTTTTTGAATGAAGCGTCGGACAGCCTGGACGGCATTGTCGGCCTGTGGAACGAAAACGTGTGGCTGGCGTCCAAGGGCGGCGGCATCGGCTCGTATTGGGGCAACCTGCGCTCCATCGGCGAGAAGGTCGGGCAGAACGGCAAAACTTCCGGGGTGATCCCGTTCATCCGGGTGATGGACAGCCTGACGCTGGCGATCTCCCAAGGGTCGCTACGCCGCGGGTCGGCGGCGGTGTACCTGCCGATTTCGCACCCGGAGGTCGAGGAGTTCGTGGAGCTGCGCCGCCCGACCGGCGGCGACCCGAACCGCAAGGCGCTCAACCTGCACCACGGCATCCTGGTGTCGGATTCGTTCATGCGCGCCGTCGAGGCGGATGAGCAATGGGCGCTGACCTCACCCAAGGACGGCGCGATGGTTCGGCTGGTGAGCGCGCGCGCCCTGTGGATACGCATCCTGACTGCGCGGATCGAGACGGGGGAGCCCTATCTCGTGTTCTCCGACCATGTGAACAACGCGCGGCCGGAGCATCAGAAGCTGGCCGGGCTGGAAATCAAGACCTCCAATCTATGCAGCGAGATCACGCTGCCCACCGGCATCGACCAGCACGGGCGGCAACGCACCGCCGTGTGCTGCCTGGCCTCCCTCAACCTGGAAAGCTGGCTGGAGTGGAAGGACCACCCGCTGTTCATCGAGGACGTGATGCGCTTCCTCGACAACGTGTTGCAGGACTTCATCGACCGCGCGCCGGAGGGGATGGAGCGGGCGAAGTACTCGGCGATGCGGGAGCGCTCGGTGGGCCTGGGCGTGATGGGCTTCCACAGCTTCCTGCAATCGCAGAACGTGCCGTTCGAGGGCGTGGTGGCCAAGGTGTGGAACAAGCGGATGTTCAAGCACATCCGCGCCCAGGCCGACGCCGCGAGCCGCATGCTGGCGGAGGAGCGGGGGCCGTGCCCGGACGCCGAGGAGTACGGCGTCATGGAACGGTTCTCCAACAAGATGGCCATCGCGCCCACCGCCAGCATCAGCGTCATCACCGGCAGCACCAGCCCCGGCATCGAGCCGATCGCCGCCAACGTGTTCCTGCAGAAAACCTTGTCCGGCAGCTTCACCGTGCGCAACCGGCACCTGCAGCAGTTGCTCGCTGCCAAGGGCATGGACACCGACGCCATCTGGTCGAGCATTACGATCAACAAGGGCAGCGTGCAGCACCTCGATTTCCTGACCGAGCAGGAAAAGGCGGTCTACCGCACCGCGTTCGAGCTGGATCAGCGCTGGGTGGTGGAGCACGCGGCCGACCGCACGCCGTATATCTGCCAAAGCCAGTCGGTGAACCTGTTCCTGCCGGCCAACGTACACAAGCGCGACCTGCACCAGATCCATTTCCTGGCGTGGAAGCGGGGCGTGAAGTCGCTTTACTACTGCCGCAGCCTGTCGATCCAGCGGGCGGACAACGTCAGCGAGAAGGTGGTGCGCCCGACCGAGATGGCGACCGCCGCCCCGAGCGACGCCGGGCGCTTGTCGCTGGCCGGCGCCACCAAGCCAAACAACTACGAGGAATGCCTCGCCTGCCAGTAGCGGCTGCGAGCGATCCGGCAACAGAAGGACTCAACCGATGGACGGCATGACCCCCCATGGCGACAAGCCATACCTGGACCTTCTGACCGAAAACCCGGTTTACAAGCCGTTCCGCTACCCGTGGGCCTATGAAGCCTGGCTGACCCAGCAGCGCGTGCATTGGCTGCCGGAAGAGGTGCCGCTCGCGGACGACGTGAAGGACTGGCACAAGGCGGTGACGCCGGCCGAGCAGAACCTGCTGACCCAGATTTTCCGCTTCTTCACCCAGGCGGACGTCGAGGTGAACAACTGCTACATGAAGCACTACAGCCAGGTGTTCAAGCCGACTGAAGTGCTGATGATGCTGTCGGCCTTCAGCAACATCGAGACGATCCACGTCGCGGCCTACAGCCACCTGCTCGACACCATCGGCATGCCGGAGATCGAGTATACCGCCTTCCTCAAGTACAAGGAGATGAAGGACAAGTACGACTACATGCAGTCCTTCCGGGTGGACAGCAAGCACGAGATCGCCAAGACGCTCGCGGCCTTTGGCGCCTTCACTGAGGGGCTGCAGCTTTTCGCCTCCTTCGCGATCCTGCTGAACTTTCCCCGGCACAATAAGATGAAGGGCATGGGCCAGATCGTATCCTGGTCGGTCCGGGACGAGACGCTGCACTGCCTGTCCATCATCCGGCTGTTCCGCACCTTCGTGCAGGAGAATCCCGAGATCTGGACTGCGGCGCTCAAGCAGGAAATCTACGAGGTTTGCGCAACCATCGTGGAGCATGAGGACGCCTTCATCGACCTCGCCTTCGAGCAAGGGCCGATCGAGGGGCTGGCTGCCTCCGACGTGAAGCGCTACATCCGCTACATCGCCGACCGCCGCCTGCTGCAGCTTGGGCTGAATGCCTTGTTCCACGTTGAGGACAACCCGCTGCCCTGGCTCGACGACATGCTGAACGCGGTCGAGCACGCGAATTTTTTTGAGAACAGGTCAACGGAATACAGCCGCGCCTCGACTTTGGGGACGTGGGAAGAAGCGTTCGCCAGCAACGTGTTCGAGTCGGAACAACCGCAGGGCGTGATCCCCCTCCCAAGCTGAACGTGCTGGTGGCGTATCGTCGTTTAAGCATTGAATGCTCGTTACTTCGATGGGACGCGCTTGAACATGGGTGTTCGCGCCTAGTTCGAGCGTGCCCCACATGATCCTTGGCGATTGGCCGCTTGCATCAAAGTTTTATCGTCACGTTGATGCAAATTGGCCAATCGACACGCCCTCGCATTATCGTGTAGTTTTTGAATTCGGCAATGCGAGGCGTGATGTGGAACACGATATTGAAGACGACGTAGAAGATTTGGTCGCCTCCAGGGATGTTGCCCGCGAAACCACGCCGACCGGCCTGCCGCGGCATACCCGCCGGCTGTCGGACAAGGTGCTGGTCGCGTTCCACCATGCCTGCGACACGTCCGACCTGGAGATCGCCGAGCATCTCCTCAATATCCTTGAGCTCATGCTGACCCGGCGTCCCACCCATGCCGACGGCAACCGCCGCCGCAGCATCGAGGGTTTGGTGGCGGCGCATGAACGCCTGTGGCACCTGCGGCATCCAACGGTCGAAACGTAAGGCGCCTCAGATCGGTAGCACCTCGCCGTCCCGCAACAGGGACTGCGCCGGGCGGCTGAACGTGCCATCGGCATCGTGCAGCACCAGGCCCGGGGCGATGCGATCCAGGCCGTCCTGCGCCGCGTGGCCGCGGAGGAGTGCCAGCTTTGCGTCACGGCCCGGCTTCGGCCATAGCGGGAACAGGGTCCGCCGCCCGACCCCTTCGGCCTGCAACGCCGCCATCACCCGCACGGCCTGGCGCGCCGGCACCAGCACCGTCAGCGACCCCCCGGGCCGCAAGGCTCCGCGCAGCGCGGCGACCCACCGTTCCAGCGACACCGTGCCCTCATGCGTGGCGAGGCGACGCCGGGCGCCGGGCGGCAGCGTATCCGCCGGGTCATGCCAGGGCGGATTGCTGAAAGCGTGGTCGAAGCCACCGCTATGCCAACCGGCGATGTCGGCAGTCGCGACGGAGATGCTGTCAAAGCCGTTCGCCGCGACGTTCTGCCGGGCGAGGTCGGCCATGGCCGGGTCAATCTCGACGCCCACGCCCACGATGCCCGGCACTCGGGCCACAAGGCACAATAGGCCGGCCCCGGCGCCCGTTCCGGCCTCCAGGACCCGCTCCCCCGCGCGGGCCGGGATGCTCGCCGCCAGCAGCACGGGTTCGATCCCCGTCCGGTAGCCGTCGAGCGGCTGCGCGTAGCGGACGCGCCCATCCAGCAGATGCCCTTCGGTGGTCAGCACCGCATCTCGCCGGCCTCGCTCAGCACGCGCCGCGCTTGGCGCTCGTCCTCCGGCAGCACGGCGAGGCGGCGGGGAATGGCGCCGATGCTGCCCTCGATGGCGCTCACGTGGCCGTCGAGAACGACGCTTTCGATGCCGGCATCCCGCAGCAGGGCGGCGAGGAAGCTGAGCCGGACCAGGTCGTTGGAGATCAGGACGGTTCGCATGGATGCTTTCGGCTGCGTGCGGCGATGACGCCTGGACGGACGGGCCGGGATGCTGGACAACAACGCCCGGCGAGACAAGGGACCGAATTGTTCGCCTTGATCCATTTTCTGGGCCGCCGATATGCTGCCCATGGAGCCTGCGTGATAGATCAGGAGTTCAGCTTGGGCGTTGTCGCGAATCGAGTGCCGGCGCCCCCGATCAGCGGCGCCGTGGCATCGGCGGAGCCTGACGCCCTGTCGGCACTGGTGAAGCTGGTCGGCCCCGACCTGGCCGCCTGCAACCGCACCATCGTCGCGCGGATGGACAGCCCGGTGGCGCTGATACCGCAGCTCGCCGCGCACATCGTCGCCGCGGGCGGCAAGCGCCTGCGGCCCTTGCTGACGCTCGCGGCGGCGCGGATGTGCGGCTATGCCGGGCCGCGCCACGTCCACCTGGCCGCCTGCGTCGAGTTCATCCACACGGCGACCCTGCTGCATGACGACGTGGTAGACGAAAGCCTGCTGCGGCGCGGCCTGTCCAGCGCCAACGCCGTGTTCGGCAACAAGGCGTCCGTCCTGGTCGGCGATTTCCTGTTCGCCCGCGCCTTCCAGCTCATGGTCGAGGACGGGTCGCTCAAAGTTCTCGCCATCCTGTCGCAGGCCGCCGCCACCATCGCGGAGGGCGAGGTGCTACAGCTTGCTACGCAGAACGACCTGTCCACGTCCGAGGAGCGTTACCTTGACGTGGTGCGCGGCAAGACGGCCGCCCTGTTCGCCGCCGCCTGCCAGGTCGGCGCTGTGGTGGCCGAGCGGCCTGCGACCGAGGAAGCGGCGTTGGCGGACTACGGCATGAGCCTCGGCATGGCGTTCCAGTTGGTGGATGACGCCCTGGACTACGCGGCCGACCAAGTGACGTTGGGCAAGACGGTCGGCGATGATTTCCGGGAGGGCAAGATCACTCTGCCGGTCCTGGCCGCCTACCAGGCCGGGGACGCCGAAGCGCGCGAGTTCTGGGTCCGCACCATCGAGGCCAGCAGCCAAACGGACGCCGACCTCGACCGCGCCATGCTGCTGGTACAGCGGACCGGCGCGATCCGCACGACCCTGGCCCACGCCGCCCGATTCGCCGTCACGGCAAAGGGCGCGCTGGCGGTGTTCCCCGATAGTCCGATGCGCCGCGTGCTGGCCGATGTCGCGGACTACACCGTGAGCCGGGTGAGCTGACGGGTCAGACGACCGTCAGCCGCTCCCGCCGCAACTGCACCGTCAGCTCGTCGAGCGCCGGCTCCACCCGGTCCAGCATCTCGTCAACCTCGGTCGTGGTCATGATCAGCGGCGGGCTGAACGCAAGGGTGTCGCCAGACAAGCCGCGGGCGATCACGCCATGCTGCTCGCACAGCTTGGTCAGTCGGCCGACCACCTTCTGCTTCGGGTCGAAGTTGCGGCGCGCATCCCGGTCCGCCACTAGTTCCATGGCAGCGATCATGCCGACGCCGCGGACCTCGCCCACCAGTTCGTGCCCGGCGAAGCGGCGGCGCAGCTCCGCCTGCAGGTGCGCGCCCACGGTTTGCACGTGATCGACAATGTTGATCTCGTCGTAGATCTTCAGCGTTTCCACGGCGACGGCTGCCGGCACCGGATGGCCCGAGTAGGTGTAGCCGTGGCCAAAGGTGCCGATTTCGTGGCTTTCCCGCGCCAAGCCCTCGAACACCCGCTCGTTCACCATGACGGCCGAGATCGGGAGGTAGGCAGCCGACAACGCCTTGGCGCAGGTGATAATGTCCGGCTCGATCCCGAACGTCTGGCTGCCCCAGTAGCTGCCGGTTCGGCCGAAGCCGCAGATTACCTCATCCGCCACCAGCAGCACGTCGTGGCGGCGCAGCACGGCCTGAATCTTCTCGAAATAGGTGCGCGGCGGCACGATCACGCCGCCCGCGCCCATGATCGGCTCGGCGAACATCGCGGCCACGGTGTCCGGCCCTTCCGCGATGATGAGCTGGTCCAATGACTCCGCGCAGCGCGTGGCGAAGGCTTCCTCGCTCTCGCCGGATTCGGCGCCGTGGTAATGGTGCGGCGTGGTCGTGTGCAGGAAGCCTGGCAGCGGCAGGTCGAAGCTGCGGTGGTTATACGGCAGGCCCGTCAAGGAGGACGCGGCAACCGTAACGCCGTGATAGCCCTTGATCCGGCCGATCAGCTTCTTCTTCCGGGGCCGGCCCACCGCGTTGTTGAAGTACCAGACCATCTTGACCGCGCTGTCGTTCGCCTCCGACCCCGAGTTGGCAAGGAACACCTTGCTCATCGGCACCGGCGCGCGCTCGATCAGCATCTCGCTGAGGTCGATCAGCGGCTCGTGCGATTTGGCGGTGAAGGCGTGGTAGAACGGCAGCTTGCGCATCTGGTCGTAGGCGGCGCGCGCCAGGCGCTCGTTGCTGAAGCCGAGGCTGGCGCACCATAGCCCGGCGACGCTTTCGATGTAGTCGCGCCCGGACTCGTCCCAAACCCGCACGCCCTCGCCGCGGCTGATGATCATCGGCCCCGCTTCCTGGTGAGCCACCAAATCCGTGTAGGGGTGCAGCGCGTGGGCGATGTCCCGCGCGGCGGCGGAGTTGGCGCGGACGGCGGAAGGGGGAGGGGTCATGAAGGAACCTGCTGTGGGCGGTCCTGCTATTCTAGGCTGCAATGCCCCCGGTTTGGAACACCAATCGGATCATCCGGCCGCCTTGCGCTCTGCCGCCTCCTCGGCCGAGGCCACGCCGCCATGGGCGGCCGACCAGACGACAGGGTTTTCCAGGAAACGCCGCACCTCGGCCAGGGCCGGTTCCGCGAAGTAAGGCCGGTCGCGGCAGGCTTCCAGCACATCCCACCAGTTGCACAGGTGGTGCAGCGTGATGTCCATGGCGGCGAGCTTCTCGAAGCTGCCGGGGAACACCCCGTAGAAGAACACGACAAAGGCATGGTTCACCAGCGCCCCGGCGTCGCGCAGCGCCTGGGCGAACTGGATTTTGGACGCGCCGTCGGTGGTGAGGTCCTCGACCAGCAGGGTGCGCAGCCCTTCCGGCACGTCGCCCTCGATCAGCGAGTTGCGGCCGAAGCCCTTGGGCTTCTTGCGGACGTAGGCCATGGGCGTCATCAGCCGGTCGGCGATCCAGGCGGCGAAGGGGATGCCGGCGGTCTCCCCGCCCGCCACGGCCTCGATCGACTCGTAGCCGACGTGCCGCGACACCTTCTCCGCCGCCATCTCGCACACCTTGGCCCGGGCGCGCGGGAAGTAGATGATCTTGCGGCAATCGATGTAAACCGGGGATTTCCAGCCGGAGGTGAAGGTGTACGGCTCCTCCGGCCGGAAGTTCACCGCCTTGATCTCCAACAGGATGCGCGCGGTGGTCAGCGCGGCGTCCCGGTCCCAATCCGTCATGTGCTGCGCCGTCATCTGGCCCGTTCCGATTTCTTTGCCTGCGCTTCCTAGACCGCGGCGGGTCCACCGTCCATTCTGGCGCGAAGCGGAGGGGAGGAAACTCATGGACCGGACCTACAGGATCGCGGCAGTACCCGGCGACGGCATCGGCAAGGAAACGGTGCCGGAAGGGCTGCGCGTGCTGGACGCCGCCGCCACGCGCTTCGGCTTCACGCTGCAAACCACGGATTACGACTGGTCCTGCGAGCGCTACGCCCGCACCGGCGCCATGATGCCGGAGGACGGCATGGACCAGCTCCGGCCGCACGATGCGGTGTTCCTGGGCGCGGTCGGCTGGCCCGGCGTGCCCGACCACGTTTCGCTGTGGGGTCTGCTCATCCCGATCCGCCGCGGCTTCGACCAGTATGTCAACCTCCGCCCCTGCAAGCTGATGCCCGGCGCCAAAACCCCGCTCGCCGGCCGCACGGAGGCCGACATCGACTTCTACGTGGTCCGCGAGAACACGGAGGGCGAGTATTCCAGCATCGGCGGCCGGCTGTTCGAGGGCACGGAGCGCGAGTTCGCTACCCAGCAGAGCGTGTTCACCCGGCACGGCACCGACCGCATCCTGCGATACGCCTTCGACCTCGCCATGACCCGGCCTCGCCGCAAGGTCACGTCGGCCACCAAGTCGAACGGCATCACCATCACCATGCCCTATTGGGACGAGCGCTTCCGCGCCATGGCCGCGAACTACCCCGGCATCACGGCCGACCAGTTCCACATCGATATCCTGTGCGCCCACTTCGTGCAGCATCCCGATTGGTTCGACGTGGTGGTCGGCAGCAACCTGTTCGGCGACATCCTGAGCGACCTCGGCCCTGCCGTCGCCGGCAGCATCGGCATTGCCCCCTCAGCCAACATCAACCCGGAGCGCGCCCATCCCAGCATGTTCGAGCCGGTGCACGGCTCCGCCCCGGACATCGCCGGGCAGCATGTGTGCAACCCGATCGGCCAGGTTTGGTCCGGCGCGATGATGTTGGAGCACCTGGGGGAGACCGACGCCGCGGCGGCCATCGTGTCCGCCATCGAAACGCTGCTGCGGGACGGCGGCCCGCGCACCCGGGACATGGGCGGCCAGGCCGGCACGGCCGAGGTCGGCCGGGCGCTGGCGGAGATCATAGGGACTGGGTAGGCCGTGCTTGCGCCGGATCGCGGCTGCCCTTACATTAGTGCGTTATCTGCGAACGAGTCGCAAATAGGGGTTTTCATTGGGCCGTGACACCAGCACCATCGCTCGCCGCTGTGAGCGTGCCGTCGTGACGGCCTATCGCGAGCTGCGGGTGCACGGCAACGCGGACCTTGATTCATTCCGCGCCTGCATCACCCTGTATCGGATTCACCATCCTGAATCCTCGTTGAACGAGGCCCGGCGCCTGGTCGCCGAGTGGATCGACCATCATGTGGTCAAGGCCAAGTCCGGACCTACGCCGGGCTGCGACTGCGACTAGCCGCCGCGCGCCCAGGCGATGGACGCCCAGGCCAACGCGTCGATCGTGTCCACCAACGGCACGCTTAACTCCCCATGCGGCCCGGCCTGGAGGCCGAGCGGGATCTCTGTGCATCCCAAGACGACCGCCTGCGCGCCGCGGACCTGTAGCCTCTGCACGGCTTCTGCCAGCGGCGCGTAGGCGTCCGTTACGCGGTTGGCCTTCACGGCGGCGATGGCCGGGAGCACCAGCCGCGACATTTCCTCGCCCGTTGGCTCGATGCAGGGCCAGCCGGCGGCGGCGAGGGGAGCCTGATACAGCCGCATCGCCAGCGTGGCGGCGGTGCCCATCACCGCGACTAAACCTTTCGGCACCGCCTGGCGCTGCAGGTCGGCCGCCGCCGCCTCGACGATGTGCAGGATCGGCAAACCCGTTGCCGCGCGCATCCCGTCGATCCAGACATGCGCGGTGTTGCATGGGATTGCCACGGCGCCGCACCCGGCGGCTTCCAGCCCGCGCAGGCCGCGAACCAGCATCGGCAGCGCGTCCGGCCCGGTCCCGCTCCATGCCGCCGCCCGATCGGGCACGCGCGGGTCGGACCACAGCACCGCCGGCACATGGTCCTGGTCGCGCCCCGCCGGGGTCAGCAGGGTGAGCCGGAGCATGAACTGCGCGCTGGCCAGCGGCCCCATGCCGCCCAGCACGCCCAGCACCCGATCCGGCCTCGCCCCGCTCATCGCAGCAGTGTGCCCGATCCCGGTCGGGACGCAACGCCTTGACGCCGGGGCAGGCGGGGGCCAGAGCGGTGGGCATGTTCGACCTGCAAGGCCACCGCGGCGCCCGTGCCCTCTATCCCGAAAACACTCTGGAGGGCTTGCGGGCCGCCATCGCCCTGGGCCTCCGGACCATCGAGATCGACGTGGGGGTGACGCGCGACGGCGCGGTGGTCGTCCACCACGACCCGGCGCTGAACCCAGACACCACCCGGGACCGGGCCGGCGCCTGGCTGCCGGCCCGCGGCCCATTGCTGCGGGAACTGACGCTGGCGCAGCTTGCCGAGTATGACGTGGGACGCATCCGCCCCGGCACGGACTACGCCGAGCGCTTCCCGCAACAGGCCGCGCGGGACGGCGCCCGCATCCCGACGCTCGACCAGGTGCTGGCGCTCGATGACGCGACCCGGTGGAACATCGAGCTGAAATCAATCCCCACGCATCCCGGCTGGACCGTGCCCGCGGAGGAGATGGTGGAGCGCGTCCTGCACGTCGCGAGCGCCGCCGCGGCGCTGAGCCGGATCACCATCCAATCCTTCGACTGGCGCGCCCCCCGCCACGCCCGCCGCATCCGGCCCGGCGTCGCCCGCGGCTGGCTGACGGATGCCCGCACCGTGGCAGACGCGGCGCTTTGGCTGGGGCGGGACGTCGCGGACATGGAGGACGTGCCGAACGCCATTGCCAAGGAAGGCGGCGGCACCTGGACGCCGGAGCATACGGACCTGACCGAGGACCTGCTGGCCGAAGCGCACGGCCTCGGCCTGCTCGTGGTCCCATGGACAGTGAATGCCCGCGCCGACATGCTCCGGCTGATCGGCTGGGGCGTGGACGGCCTGATCACCGATTGGCCGGACCGCGCTTTTGCGGCGCTCGCGGACCGCTCGGCCGAAGCCGGGCAACCGTGATCACCCGCGCGCGTCGAGAGGCACGAAGTCCCGGCGCACCGGGCCGGTGTAAACCTGCCGCGGGCGGCCGATGCGCTGGGACGGGTCCTCGATCATCTCCTTCCACTGGCTGATCCAGCCGACAGTGCGGGCGACCGCGAACAGCACGGTGAACATGCTGGTCGGGAAGCCCATCGCCTTCAGGATGATGCCCGAATAGAAATCGACGTTTGGGTAAAGCTTCTTGCTGATGAAATAGTCGTCATGCAGGGCGATCCGCTCCAGCTCCATGGCAAGGTCGAGCAACGGGTCGTCCTTGATGCCCATTTCCGCCAGCACCTCGTGGCAGGTGCGCTCCATGATCTTGGCGCGGGGATCGTAGTTCTTGTACACCCGGTGCCCGAATCCCATCAGCCGGACGTGGCTGTCTTTGTTCTTCACCTTCTCGATGAAGCCGGGGATGTTGTCCTTGTGGCCGATCTCGCCGAGCATCTTCAGCACGGCCTCGTTGGCGCCGCCATGCGCCGGCCCCCACAGGCTGGCGATCCCGGCGGCGATGCAGGCAAAGGGGTTGGCGCCGGTGGAGCCGGCCAGGCGCACCGTGCTGGTTGAAGCATTCTGCTCGTGGTCGGCGTGCAGGATAAAGATGCGGTCCATAGCGCGCGCCAGCACCGGGCTGACGTGATACGGCTCCGCCGGGACGGCGTTCATCATGTAAAGGAAGTTCTCGGCATAGCCGAGGTCGTTGCGCGGATACATGAACGGCTGGCCGATGGAGTACTTGTAGGCCCATGCGGCGATGGTGGGGAGCTTGGCGATCAACCGGAACGCGCTGATGCGGCGGACCTCGGGATCGTTGATGTCCAGGCTGTCGTGGTAGAACGCCGACAGCGCGCCCACGACGCCGCACAGCACCGCCATGGGATGCGCGTCGCGGCGGAAACCGTCGTAGAAGCGGCGAAGCTGCTCGTGCAGCATGGTATGGCGCATGACCCCGTGCTCGAATTCGTCCCGCTCCGCGGTCGTCGGCAGGTCGCCGTTCAGCAGCAGGTAAGCGACTTCAAGAAAGGTGGACTGCTCCGCCAACTGGTCGATCGGGTAGCCGCGGTGCAGCAGCACGCCCTCGTCGCCGTCGATGTAGGTGATCTTGCTTTCGCACGACGCCGTCATGCCGTAGCCGGGGTCGTAGGTGAAGATCCCCAAGTTGCCGTAGAGCTTGCTGACATCGGCCACCGACGGGCCGATGGTACCGGGCCGCAGCGGCAGCGAGAACGACTTGTTGGACCCGTCCAGGGTCATGGTGACCGACCCGTTTGCCGTGCTGCTCATGCTGTTATCCCGTTCTGACCAGGCGGAATTCGCCGCCCTGCGATCCTGCGCTGCCGAGTCCGCCGCCGGAACTCTGCTGCAAGGCAAAATAAGGGCGCAGGTGCCCTCGGTGCAACCTTCGCTGTTGCAGCAATCCCCGGACCTCGCAAACAGCGCACGGCGTCAACCGCCTGATTCAGTTCCAAAATGGCTCCGCCTTGCGGAACCGCTTCCAGGCACGGCCGACGCGCACGCGGGCCGCCGTGACGCCAGCCGCGGCGAACCCCTCCATCAGCCCGGCCGCATGGCTGCGCTCCGCCCGGCCCAAATGTGCCATCAGCCCGGCCGCCGTCGCGCCGTCGTTCAACATGCCCAACTCCTCCTGCAGGGCCGACAGGCGCTTGAAGAAGCGGCGCGCCGGCTTCTCGGGAAACAGCGGCAGGAAGAACTCCGCCGCGTAGCGCAGCCGCTTGCAGTCCTTGCGCAGCTCATGCAGCGCCGGCAGCGGCAGCGCCGCGAGGTCCCGGCCGGCGTGCCGCACGCGCTTCACCTGCCGCGCCATCGCCGCGGCGGCGAAGGTGGCCGTATCCTCGCGCAGCCGCGGGTCGGGCGTCGCCTCATGCTCCCAGGGCCGCAGCACGGACGCGCAGGCCAGGCCGATCTGCAGTTCGCGGAACTCCGCGCTTCCCAGGTGGGCGCGCAGCTCGGCATAGGCGGCCTGCCGCCGTCGCCGCGCCGCCGCGAGCAGGACGCGGAACCGCCCGTCATCCGGGAACGCCGCAAGCACGCGGTCCGCCGTGTCACCGAGGAACACGTCCCAATCCCGCGCGGCACCCAGCCGGGTCGCGGTGGCGCGCAGCCCGGCGCTCAACGGCTTGCGCTCCGGAAAGTCCGCGACGTGCTTGAAGGTGGCGAGCGCGGACCGCAGCCGCCGGGTCGCGACACGCATCTGGTGCACCGGCACGGGCGTGTCCCCGGCGCCGGCGCTCCCCGCCCAATGCAGCATCGCGTCCAGAAGCTGGCCGATGATCAGGGCGGCGCCGTCGCTCGCCGTTTGACCCGGCGCCACGGCGGCCGGCCCAAGGTGGCGCGGGGCAGGCTCGGCCCCGCGGGCCACCGCGGCGGCGAACGCCGCCAGGCCGGACCGCGGCACCGAAAGCCGCAC
>CALMVT010000539.1 GCA_937873175.1 uncultured Acetobacteraceae bacterium
GCCAAGCAGAACAACTACTCGCCGCCGCTGACGCTCGCCGCCTGCTGCGACACGCTGGTGACGCTTGACCCCGGCGACTACTCGACGCCCAAGCCGATGCTGGCGACGAAATGGGCGCGCACGGAAGACGGCCAGGGCTGGCGCTTCACCCTGCGCCCGGACGTCAAGTTCTTCAGCGGCAATCCCATGACCGCCGACGACGTGAAGTGGACCTTCGACCGAATTGCCGGGATCAAGGATCAGACGGCGTTCTACATCGGCAATGTGACGGCGGTGAACGTGGTGGACCCGTACACGGTTGACATCATGCTGAGGATGCCGGCCGAGCCCATCCTGGACATCCTGGCCGCACCCGGCTTCGGCATCCTGGACCGCAAGACGGTGATGGCTCAGGGCGGCACCACCGACGCGACCGATAAGGCGACGGACTGGCTGAACACGCACACGGCCGGCACCGGCGCCTACGCGGTGACTGCCTGGGCGCGCAACGCGCAAATCCAGCTGGTGCGCAACCCGCACTCCTGGCGCGGGGCGTCGCCCTACGCCCGCGTGGTGATCCGGCACATCCCGGACAGCGCCGCCCAGCTGCTGGCGGTGCAGCGCGGCGACGTGGACGTGGCGTTCAACCTGATCCCCGAGCAGATCAGCAGCCTCAAGGCGGACAAGCAGATCCGGGTCGAGAAGCTTGCAAGCCTCGACTTCGTCTACCTGGCGCTGACGCAGGAGGCGGAGCTCAACAAGGCGCTGGCCGTCAAGGAAGCCCGGCAGGCGATCACCCACGCGATCGACTATGGCGGTATCCGCACAAGGCTGCTGGGCGGTGAGGCGACGCGGCCGGCCTCGTTCCTGCCGGTCGGCGTGCTGGGCTCCACGCAGGCGGATGCGGACCGGCTGGCGCCGAAGGAGGACCTGGACCTGGCCCGACAGCTGTTGCAGAAGGCCGGGCTGCCGGATGGGTTCGAGTTCGAGCTGAGCTACGGCCAGGCGGTGGTCAACGGAATCAGCTACGGCACCATCGCGCAAAAGCTGCAGTCGGACCTGGCCCGCATAGGAATCCGCGTGAAGCTCAACCCAATGGACCAAGTCAACATGCGGACCCAGTACATCGGCGGCAAGGCGACGTCGGTGATCACCTTTTGGAACCCGCCGGCCGTGAACAACTATCTTTGGGCCGGGGCGGCGACTCAGCGCGTGGCCAAGCGGGTGCACTGGACGCCGTCTGACGACATGCTGAAGCTGGTGGGCGCCGCCACGGCCGAACCCGACCGGGCCCGGCAAGCGCAGCTGTGGATCGAGTTCCAGGAGAAAATGGTCGACCAGGCAAATCTGGTGATCCTGTTCCAACCGATCTACCAGGTTGCGGTTCGCGACAGCGTGGGAAAGTTCCCGCTGACCGCCGCCGGGTGGCTGGCCGAGGTGAGCGGAGCCAAGCCCTGATTCTGCTGACCCACACGGACGAGGCGCGAGGGCTCTACTACGGCGACCGTGCGCTGTCAGGGCTGCGCGATCTGGGGCCGGTGCGGCTGAACAAGACCGGTCGCCCGCTCGAGGGTGAGGCGCTGATCCGGGCGGCAGAGGGTGCATGCATCATCGTTGCCGATCGTGCGGTGCCCGCCCCGGCAGTGTTATTTGCCGCACTTCCCAACTTGGTTGCCTTCGTGCGCGGCGCGGTGGACATCCGCACAGTGGACGTGGCAGCGGCCTCCGCGGCCGGGGTGTTGGTGACCCATGCATCGCCCGGTTTCGTGGATGCGGTATGCGAGTTGATCCTCGGGCTCACGATCGACCTGTGCCGCTCGGTCTCCGCGTCGGTCGCGGAGCACCGGGCCGGGCGGCGCCCACTGTTGCAGATAGGGCGGCAGATCGCAGGCTCCACCGTCGGCATCATCGGCTACGGCACGATCGGACGGCGGCTGGCGCAGGTCATGCAGGCGCTGGGGGCGACCGTGCTCGCCGCCGACCCCCATGCGTCAATGGATCGGAACGGGATCACGCTGCTCTCGCTTACGGACCTGCTCGGGCGGGCCGAGATCGTCGTGTGCCTGGCTGTAGCCAATGCCGCGACCGAGAACCTCCTAGACGAAGTAGCCCTGGGGTGCATGCGCCGGGGTGCGTTACTGATCAACGCTTCTCGAGGCGAGCTGGTGGACGAGGCAGCCCTGGCCCGGGCCTTGGACAGCGGCCAGTTGGGCGGTGCAGCGCTGGATGTCGGGCGTGGTTCCGACCAGATGCCCACACTCGCCCTCGCCGCACGCCCGGATGTGGCGGCAACGCCCCATATCGGCGGGCTGACCCGGCCGGCGGTCGAGCACCAAGCCGTGGAAACGGTGCAACAGGTCCAGGCGATCCTGGCCGGGCAGGTGCCGCTGGGCTCGGTTAATGCCGGGCACTGGCGCAAGGCGACCCTTGCCACAAGGTGAGAACCGCGGTTTATCCTCAACGGCGAAGGCCCGCTTACCGAAATTGTCCACTCTCAAGCGGCCGTTCTGCTCTCAGCCCAGGATCAACAACAATCAGCGTGCGAGAAGGCTTGAGGCGCATTCCGAACACCGTTCTCCAGCCGACGCCGTAATTCTGCAGAGCTGCAAGCACAGCTGGACGGAAGGCGCAGATGGCGGGCATCGTCGCCGGGCTCGCCTTTCTGGCTGCCGGGGCGGGTGCGGGACTGGCTGGGCTCCTGTTAGCTGCACCGGCGCTGTAGACGGCCATGCGGCTGGCCAAGTCGGTCGACTTACTCTGGCCCGGGTGGAAAATCGCGCGGAACGGGCCGCCAAGAATGGAAACAGACAAGGGCGCTGCCACGAACTTCCTCGGCAGGGGCTGCCTACTCCGGCTCCATCCGAAGAGCTGGGCCATGGCACTCGGCGCCGCAGCCTCGTTCGCCGGACTGACGAGTGGGCCGTTGCCGTTGGCTGCCCTGCTCGGCTTGGCCTTCGGCC
>CALMVT010000540.1 GCA_937873175.1 uncultured Acetobacteraceae bacterium
TGGCGCGCCCTGAGGGATTCGAACCCCCGACATGCGGATTAGAAGGCCGCCGCTCTATCCAACTGAGCTAAGGGCGCGTTGCACCCTGCATACAGCTAATGCGTCCAGTTTTCAGCCCGGCCGTAGCGGAAATTATCGGCATAGGCTTTCGGCTTGATCGGCCGGCTCGCGGGCGGCACTTCCAGGTCAAAGGCGACGCCCTTCTGCTCGGCGAACGCCACCGCGGCCTCCGACGTGTCGAACCGCAGGCGCACCTGGCCCAGCGTGTCGCTGCTACCCCACCAGCCCATCAGCGGGTCGTTCTTCTCGCGCTCCGTCGGCTGGTATTCCAATACCCAGTTGCCGGCGCCGGCATGGCCGGACTGGGTGGCGGTTTTCGGGCGCTGGAAGATGCGGGCACGCATGGTTGATCCCTTTGATTGGCTGGTCGGGGCGCCCGGACTCGAACCGGGGGCCTCTTGTACCCAAAACAAGCGCGCTACCAGGCTGCGCCACGCCCCGGACCCGGGCGCAACCTAGGTTCCAGCCCTGCGCAACGCAAGGCCAGCTTCACGAAGCGTTGCCGAAGATACGCTGCTGGACCTTGTCGCCCACCCGGATGTCCAAGCGCTTCGCCGTGCCGGCCGCAAGCTCCAGCGTGGCGCGGACCGGGCCGCGGCTCTCGATGGTGGCGAGGCTGCCGGGCACGGTGTCCTCGGCCACCCGGCGGATCGTGCCGTCGGCGTTGATGAACAGCATGTCGAGCGAACTGACCGTGTTGCGCATCCACATGCCGCTATCCCGCGGCGCCCCCCAATCGAACAGCATGCCGCCATCCGCGGGCACACTGGGGCGGAACATCAGGCCCACCGTCTGCTGCTCCGGGGTCAGCGCCATCTCGACCTGGAAATCGTGGCGCTTGCCGTCGCGCGTGGTGATCGAGAGCGGTTCCTTGGGCAGTTGCGGCTGGGCCGTGGTCTGGGCGTCGGTGTCCGGGGATGCGACCATCAGGGGCGTCACCATCAAAAAGGCGAATAGGAAGCGGCGGTTCATGCGGGGTGCTCCGAAAGCGTCTGCTCGGCGAGGCGTTTGACGGCGTCCCGCACCGGGCCGTCCCGCGGCGCGTCGCGGATCGTGGTGAACCAGTGGCCCGGCGGGTTGCGCCCTGCGGCCCGCTTGTAGGTCAACGCGCGCAGCACGGCCTCCGCTTCCGGCGTGGTGCGGTCCGGGATGGGGATGCCGTTCAGCGTCGCCCAAACCCCGGCCCAGCACCGCCCAACCGTGTAGGGATTGTAGCCGCCGCCGCCGGTGACGATCAGCCGCGGCGCCAGGTCGCGCACCGCCGCCGCCACGGACCAATGCGCGTTGTTGGACAGCGACAGCCGGGCCAGCGGGTCCTCCTCCAGCGCATCGGCGCCGCATTGCAGGAAGATCGCCTGCGGCCGGTGCGCCGCGATCACCGGCAGGATCGCGTGGTCGAGCAGCCAGGCCATCTCGCTGTCGTTGAATCCTTGGGGTACCGGCAGGTTGCGCGCCGTCCCCCCGGCACGGTCGGAAGCGAGGCCGGTGAACGGCCACCGCCCCGCCTCGTGCACGCTGATCGTCAGCACGCGGGGGTCGTCGTGAAAGGCGTCCTGCACCCCGTCGCCGTGGTGCGCGTCGATGTCGAGGTAGGCGATCCGCTCCAATCCCTGGTCAAGCCAGGCGAGGATGCCCAGCACCGGGTCGTTCAGGTAGCAGAAGCCGCTGGCGCGGTCGGGGCGCCCATGATGCGTGCCGCCGCCGGGGCAGTGCACGATGCCGCCCGCCGCGGTGAGCGCCGCGGACAGCATCACTCCGCCGGCCGAGGTCATGGGGCGGCGGTAGATTTCCGCATACACCGGGTTGCCCTCCGCGCCGATGCGGTAGCGGGCGCGGTCCTCGTCGGACACCGCCTGCGCCGCCTCCGCCCGCGCCAAAGCGGCCACGTAGTCGGGGTCGTGGAACCGGGTCACGGCGGCGAGGTCGGCCATCGGCGCGGTGACGAACACGTCGTCCGGCAGCCAGCCCATCGCCCGGCACAGATCGGTGCAGGTCGTCACCCGCGGGATCGCCAGCGGGTGCAGCGGGCCGTAGGTCGAGCGGCGGTAAATCTCGCTGCCCACATAGGTCGGGCGCAGCAGCGGGAACGGAACGCCCCGCCGCGGGTCGTGCAGCACGCTCAATCCCGTTGCGGCATGCCGCGCGGCACGACGGTGCTGACGATGCTGTGGTCCAGCGCCTCGTAGCCGGCGTAGTCGATGGTGGCGTACAGCTCGGCCCGGGTCTGCATGGCGTCGATCATGTTTTGCGTGCCGCCGTCCCGCCGGATCGCGGCATACAGGGTTTCCGACGCCTTGGCCGATACGCGCATGGAACTGACTGGCCAGATCACCATGCGGTAGCCCATGGCCTCGAACTCGGCCGCGGTGAAGAATGGGGTGCGGCCGAACTCCGTCATGTTGGCGAGCAGCGGCACGCCCGGCATCCGCTGCGCGAACTCGCGGAACATTTCGGCGGAGTGCAGCGCCTCCGGGAAGATCGCGTCGGCGCCGGCCTCCATGTACAGCTTGGCACGCGCCACGGCGCCGTCCATGCCCTCGCTCGCGGCGGCGTCGGTGCGGGCCAGGATGTAGAGATGCCGCCGCGCCTTGCGGGCCGCCGCGACCTTGGCGGCCATGTCCTGCGGGTCCGCCAGCTTCTTGTCGTTCAGGTGCCCGCATTTCTTGGGCAGCAACTGGTCCTCGATGTGCACCGCAGCCGCGCCCGCATCCTCGAAGGAGCGGACCATGCTCATGACGTTCAGCGCCTCGCCGTAGCCGGTGTCGCCGTCCACCAGCACCGGCAACGCGCTGGCGCGTGCAACCTGGCGCACGAAGAAGCACACCTCGTCCACCGTGATCATGCCGAGGTCCGGCAGCCCCATGCTTGCGGTCATGGCGGCGCCGGACAGGTAAGCCGCCTCGAACCCGGCAGCTTTCGCTTGCAACGCTGCCATGCCGTTGTGCGCGCCGGGGATCTGCAAGATGCCGCCGCGGTCCAAGAGCGCACAGAATCGGGCGCCCGCAGGCTCGGCGGGGATGTCGGCGGCGACCAGGTAGGACATGGGGCGGCTCCGGAACGCTTGAGATGGTGGACCGTTTATCAGGTCCAGATAGGCGCGTCAGGTAGGGTCGGTTGCACGGCTGGCACCGTGCCATTAACGTTCGGCGCACTGAATGAGGTGACGACATGGACATGACAGGCGAGCGGCGTATCCCCGCGCCCCGGCAGAAGGTGTGGGACGCGCTGAACGACCCTGAGGTATTGAAGGCCTGCATCCCTGGCTGCGAAAGCCTGGAAAAAACGTCGGACACCGACCTGAAGGCGACGGCCGCGGTCAAGATCGGCCCGATCAGCGCGCGCTTCAACGGCAAGGTGCAGCTCACCGACCTCAACCCGCCCGACAGCTACCGCATCAGCGGCGAGGGCCAGGGCGGCGTCGCCGGGTTCGCCAAGGGCGGCGCCAACGTGCGGCTGTCCGACGACGGCGCGGCCACGCTGCTGCAGTATGACGTGAAGGCGCAGGTCGGCGGCAAGATCGCCCAGCTCGGCGCGCGGCTGATCGATGCCACCAGCAAGCAGATGGCCGACATGTTCTTCGACCGCTTCACGGCGGCGGTGGCAGTCCCCGCGCCGGACGCCCCTGCCACCGCGGCGGCGCCTGTGCCCGCCAACGTGCTGCCTCCCGCCGGGGCCGATCCGCTGGCGCCCGTGGAAGCGCCCCAGCCGGCAGTGGACCGTGCCCGGGCGAGGGACGCGGCGGCCAACGCCGCGGCCGCGGTGCCGCAAACCCCTTTGTCCCAAAGCGTCGCGACCCCAACCGCGCCGGGCGAAGCGCCGGAGCTGCAGCCGCCGCTGCACCTGCCCAATGCGGCCCCCGCCGCGATCAGCATCTTCTCGCTGATCCCCAAGGAGCCGTTCGGCTTCCCGCGCATCGCCTTTGTCGGCGCGGCGCTCTACCTCGTCATCTTCGTGATGATCTTCAAAAGCTACGTCTTTGGCTGACGGGCACTTGGCCGGCACGCTGCCCGGCACCGTCGCCGACACCGCCGCGCTGCTGGCGGCCGGCGGCTACATCGCCGACACGGGCCTTTCCACCACGGTGCACCTGGCGCTGGCCATGCGCCGCCCGCTGTTCCTGGAAGGCGAACCCGGCACCGGCAAGACGGAGATCGCCAAGGTGCTGGCGGCTGGGCTGGGCCGGCGCCTGGTGCGGCTGCAATGTTACGACGGCATGGACCTGTCAGCGGCGGCCTATGAGTGGGACCACGCGCGCCAGTTGATGGCGATCCGCTTGGCGGAGGCCGGGGGCGACCGCGACCAGGACCGCCTGGCGCAGAGCATCTTCTCCCGCCCGTTCCTGCAAGCCCGGCCGCTGCTGTCCGCTATCGACCCGGACCAGCCGCCCGCCGTGCTGCTGATCGACGAGCTCGACCGCGCCGACGAGCCGTTCGAGGCGTTCCTGCTGGAACTGCTGGCCGATTTCCAGATCACCGTGCCGGAATACGGCACCGTGCGCGCCGCGGTGCCGCCCGTCGTCGTGCTGACCAGCAACCGGACCCGGGAAGTGCACGACGCGATCCGCCGGCGTTGCCTGTATCAATGGGTGGACTACCCGTCCGCATCGCGCGAGCGCGCGATCCTCGCCGCCAAGGCGCCGGGCCTGCCGCTGCGGCTGTCCCAGGAGGTTGTGGAATTCGTGCAGCGGCTGCGCGAAACCGACCTGTTCAAGCTACCAGGCGTCGCCGAAACCATCGATTGGGCGGGTGCGCTGCAATACCTGGATCAGAAAGAACTGAGCGCCGAGGCGGTGGATGAGACGCTCGGCGTGCTGCTGAAATACCAGGACGACATCGCCAAGATGCGCGGCGCGGAGGCCGGCCGTCTGATCGCGGAGGCGAAGGCGAAAACCCAGCCGCCCCTATGACCCCCGCACCTGCAACCGTTGCCGCGGGCCTGCTGGGCGCGAACGTCATGCACTTCGCGCGTCTGCTGCGCCGGGCCGGGCTGCCGGTCGGCCCGGCGGAGGTGATCGCCGCTGGGCAGGCGCTGGGGCTGGTCGAGCTGGGCGACCGCCGCCAGGTCCGGTCGGCGCTGCGCAGCCTCATGGTGCACCGGCACGAGCACATCGACCTGTTCGACCACGCCTTTGACCTGTTCTGGCGCGACCCCAACGCCGGGCAGCATGCCGCCGCCCTGGCGCTTCTGGAAGGCAGCACGCCCCCGGAACAGCCGCCGCAACCCGGCACCCGGCGGATCGCCGAGGCGATGTCCCCGCCCCGCGCCCAGCCGCCCAAGGCCGAGGACGCGCCGCCCGAACTCGATGCCGTGATGACGGTGAGCGAGCAGGAGCAGCTCCGCAGCATGGACTTCGAGCAGATGAGCGCGGAGCAGGTCGCCCGGGCCAAGGCGGAAGTTCGCCGGCTGTCCCTGCCGCTCGACGCGCGCCGCACCCGGCGGCTGCGCCCGGACACGCATGGGCCGCGCATCGACCTCGCCGCCACGCTGCGCCGCAGCCTGCGCCGGGGCGGGGAACTCACGGACCTGTCCCGCAGCGCCCGGGTGGTCCGCCCGCCGCCGCTCGTGGTGCTGTGCGACATCTCCGGCAGCATGGCGCGCTATGCCCAGGTGCTGCTGCACTTCCTCCACGCGGTGGCAAACGACCGGGACCGGGTGCACGTGTTCCTGTTCGGCACAAGGCTGTCCAACATTACCCGGCAACTGCGCTTCCGCGATCCCGAGGTCGCGTTCCAGATGGTGTCGCACGCCGTGCCCGACTGGTCGGGCGGCACCCGCATCGGCGAGGCATTGCAGGAGTTCAACCAACGCTGGGCGCGGCGCGTGCTCGGCCAGGGCGCGGTGGTGCTGCTGGTGACGGACGGGCTGGACCGCGACGGCGCGGCGGGCTTGGCGGAGAACATGGACCGCCTGCACCGCTCCTGCCGTCGGCTGATCTGGCTCAATCCCCTGTTGCGGTGGGACGGGTTCCAGCCCAAATCCGGGGGCATCCGGGCCATGCTGCCGCACGTGGACGAGTTTCGGACGGTTCACAGCCTCGACAGCCTGCGCGACTTGGTGAACCTGCTGTCCCGCCCGGCCCCGCCGCGCGGACGCGACAGATCGAAGATTGAAAGTGTGGAGAAGGCTGCATGACCGAAGCCGAAGACGTGCTGGGCACCGCCGCCGCCTGGTCAAAGGCGGGCGAGCAGGTGGCCATTGCGACCGTCACGGAAACCTGGGGCAGCTCGCCCCGCCCGCCAGGCAGCCAAATGGCGGTGACGGCGAGCGGTCGCATGGCCGGCTCGGTCAGCGGCGGCTGCATCGAGGGCGCGGTGGCCGACGCGGCCAAGCGCACCATGGAAACCGGTGCGCCACAACTGCTGGACTTCGGCGTGACGAACGAGCGCGCCTGGGAGGTCGGCCTGGCCTGCGGCGGCAAGCTCAAGGTGTTCGTCGAGCGCCTGGGATGACGCCCGACTTGCTGGCCCGGCTGGAGCAGGCGCGGGCGGCGGGGCGCCCGGTGGTGCTGGCGACGCGCCTGCCTTCCGGCGAGCAGATCCTGCTGCCCGGCGACGGCGACGCGTCGGCCGGGCTGGCGACCGCGGCGGAGGCGGCGCTGCAGGCGGACCGTAGCCAAACGGTGGAGGCGGACGGGGCGCAGTGGTTTCTGCACGCCTACAACCCGCCGCTGCGCCTGGTGGTTGTGGGCGCGGTGCACATCGCGCAGGCGCTGGTGCCCATGGCGGCCGGCCTGGGCTACGGCGTGATGGTGGCCGACCCGCGCCGGGCTTTCGCCACCGACGAGCGGTTTCCGGGCGTGACCGTCAGCACGGATTGGCCGGACGAAGCCATGGACGCGCTGCGGCCCGACAGCCGAACCGCGATTGTGACGCTGACGCACGACCCCAAGCTCGACGACCCGGCGCTGGATCGGGCCTTGCGCTCGCGGGCGTTCTATGTGGGCGCGCTCGGCTCGCGCAAGACGCACGCCGCGCGGCTCGGGCGCCTACGGGAGCTGGGCCACGGCGACGCGGCACTGGCGCGGATACGCGGTCCGGTCGGGCTGGACATCGGGGCGGTGACGGCGCCGGAGATCGCCTTATCGATCCTGGCGCAGATCGTGGCTGTCCGGCGCGGGGCGGCGCTCGTCGGGTGATCTTCGGCCGGGTCGCGCTTACAGAGGCCGAGGGCGCGGTGCTGGCCCATACCCAGCGCCTGCCGAGCCTCGTGCTGCGCAAGGGCGCGGTGCTGGACGCGGCGGCCATCGCGGCGCTGCGCAGCGCAGGCATTGAAGACGTGATCGCAGCCCGGCTCGAACCCGGCGACGTGGCGGAGGACGCTGCCGCGGCCCGGCTAGCGCGGGCGTTGGGAACCCCCTCGGTCGCGGCGTCCCGCGCCAGCACGGGCCGGGTAAATCTGGTGGCAGAAGTTCCGGGCCTGCTGCAGGTAAACCGGGACAGGCTCGACGCGGTGAACGCGGTGCACGAGGCGCTGACAGTCGGCACCCTGCCCGACGCCGCCGGCGTCGCTGCGCGCGAGATGCTGGCCACCATCAAGGTCATCCCGTTTGCCGTTTCGGAGGACGTGCTGGCCGAGGCGGAGCGCGTCGCCCGGCAGCGCCCGGTGCTGCGCCTTCATCCATTCCGCGCGCTCCGTGTCGGGCTGGTGATGACCAGCCTGCCCGGCATGAAGCACAGCATCCTGGCCGGCACCGCGGAGGCGACGGCGGCGCGGGTCGCCGGGCTGACCGGCACCCTGCTGCCGCCGCTGGAATGCGCCCATGCGGAAGCGCCCATCGCCGAGGCGCTGCGGACGCTGATGGCGCAGGATGCCGACATCCTCTTGGTGGCAGGCGCTAGCGCCGTGGTGGACCGGCGGGATGTCGGCCCGGCGGGGATCGTGGCGGCAGGGGGCAAGATCCTGCATTTCGGCATGCCGGTCGATCCCGGCAACCTGATCTGCCTCGGGCGGATCGGCGAACGCCCGGCGCTGGTGCTCCCGGGCTGCGCGCGCAGCCCCAAGCTGAACGGCATCGATTGGGTGCTGTCGCGCTTGTTCGCCGGGCTGCCGACCGACGGGACGGTGATCGCCGGCATGGGCGTGGGCGGCTTGCTGAAGGACACCGGCGCCCGTCCGCTGCACCGCGCCAAGGCCGTGGCGCCCGCCGCTGCCACGGCGCCTGCCGCTACGGCGATGCCGAGGGTGGCCGGGATCGTGCTGGCGGCCGGGCGGTCCAGCCGCATGGCGCCGCACAACAAGCTGCTGGTGCCGGACCGCGCCGGGCGGCCCATGGTGGCGCGGGTGGTGGACAACCTGCTGTCGAGCGCCGCGCGCCCGGTGATCGTCGTGACCGGGCACCGGGCGGAGGAAGTCCGCGCCGCTGTCGCGGGCCGCCCGGTGCTGCTGGTGCACGCCCCGGACTACGCGGATGGGCTGTCCGCCAGCCTGCGCGCCGGGATCGCGGCGGTGCCGGCCAAGGCCTCCGCGGCCTTGGTGTGCTTGGGCGACATGCCGCTGGTCACAGGACGGATGATCGAGCGGCTGATCGAGGCCTACGATCCCGACGAG
Source organism: uncultured Acetobacteraceae bacterium (assembly GCA_937873175.1). Lineage (GTDB taxonomy): Bacteria > Pseudomonadota > Alphaproteobacteria > Acetobacterales > Acetobacteraceae > CAHJXG01. Next base: position 8,608 of record CALMVT010000540.1, read on the forward strand.
GGCCGCTCGGTCGTGGTGCCGACCTGCCGCGGCAAGATCGGCAACCCCGTGCTGTGGGATCGACGCTTCTTCCCGGACATTGCGGGCCTCGTGGGCGACGTGGGCGCACGGCCGCTGCTGGAGCGCCACGGCGAGTACGTGGTGCAGGTCGAGTTGGGCACCGATGCGGTGCTGCGCGACTTCGACACCGTTGAATCGCTGGCGACCCTGCCCGCGCACTTGCGCCCGGAGACTTAGGCCAGCGCCGCCGCGACCCAGGCCGCCCAGGCCAGTGCTTCCCGGTCCCGCCCACGCGGGGCGACGATCTGCACGCCCAGCGGCATCCTGTTGGGGCCGACGCCCGCGGGCACCGTGACGCAGGGCACGTGAAGGCTGGTCCAGATGAAGTTGAACGCCGCGTCGCCGGTCCAGGCCAGCCCGACCGGCGCTTCCCCCGGCGCCGCCGGCGTTATCAGGATGTCGGTGCCGTCCAGCATGTCTTCGAAACGGTCTTGCAGGAATCGGAACAGCGCGTGGCTTTCAATGATCGCCGCCTCGGGCTGCGCCAGGCCCCATTCCAGCCGTTCCCTGAGCATGGGGCTGATCTGGTCGCGGGCGGTGCACATTTCCCAGCCCATGGCGCGGGCGCTTTCGTGGTTCATGATAACGGCGTGGGCGGCTTCCAGCGCGTCGAACTCGGAGGGCAGCGCGAAGTCGCGCACCTCCGCGCCGGCCCGGGCGAGCGGCCCGGCGATCCCCTCGAACAGCGCCACCGTTTCCGGCTCGGCGCGGTCCCACACCGGGGTGCGGCACAGCCCGATCCGCGGGCTGGACGGCGCCCGGGTGTCGGGGTCGCCCAGGTCGCGGCCGGACACCGCACCGGCAAACAGCGCGCAATCGGCGACGCTTCGGGCCATGACGCCCACCGTGTCCAGCCGGTCCGACATCAGCTTCATGCCCATGCGGTTGATCAGGCCGAAGCTCGGCTTGAAACCGACCACGCCGCAGTATGCCGCCGGGCGGATCACGCTGCCCGCGGTTTGCGTGCCGAAGGCCAGGGGGAAGAACCCGGCCGCAATGCCCGCCGCCGATCCGCTGCTGGACCCGCCGGGCGTCCGGGCGGGGTCGTGCGGGTTGGTCGTGGGGCCGGGCGTGCGGGTGGCAAACTCCGTGGTGACGGTCTTGCCGAGCATCACGGCGCCGGCGGCCTTGGCCCAGGCGACGCAGGCGGCGTCGGCCCGCGGCCGGTGCCCGCGCCAGATCGCCGAGTTGTACTCGCTGGGCATGTCGGCGGTGTCGATCACGTCCTTCACGCCCACCGGCAAGCCGTGCAGCGGCCCCGGCAGCGGCACGGCGGCCCTGGCCTGCGCGGGATCGACATAGGCCATGGCCTGCACCACGGCCTCCCGCGCGAGGAGGCGGTCGAGGCAGGCATCCAGGAGCGCCGTGGGCGCCAGGGTGCCCGCTTGGATGGCGCGGGCGGCATCGGTCGCGGTCAGCTCGGCGGGGTCAGCCATGATTCCTCCGATGTTCTGCTCGTGCCAGGCTGGCGCAGGACCGCGCATGGGTCCATCTCTATCGCGTGATGCAGCATGCTCCCGCCCCCATCAAGGTCGGCCGCACCCGGGACGGCACGGTGGCCTATTTCGTGAACCTGCCACCCGAGGCGCTGCCCCCAGTGCTTGGGCGCGACCTGGCAGCGGCCTGGGAAGCGGCGCGGGACGCCGCGGCGGACGCGGCCTGGGGCACCGCCCGGCTGTTCCGCTTCCGCCGGCCGGACGGCAGCGTGACGGACCTCGTTCTGTCGGACGAAGACGCGCGGTGCTGGGCGGGCGCGGTGGACGGGACGGTGGGGATGCAGACCAGCTACGGCCTGTCGCTGTGCCTGCGGCTGCTGGCGTTGGTGGACCTGTTGGCGCGGGCGTCGTGGACGGCGGAGTTGTTTCGCATCGGCCGCACCGGCACCGCGCTTCACCCGGCCCTGCTCAGCGCCGCCGCGACGGCGCAGTTGACCGCCGACGCACGATTCGACGAAACCGGATTCCGCGCCCGGCTGGCCGGCCTGCCCGGTCCCCCCTCCACAGGAGTGCTCGCATGACGCCCATCCCCACTGGCCTCCCGAACGGGCGGCTGGCCGTCGCCGTCGCCGCCATGCTGCTGCCGATGCTGGCGGTCGGGTGCCAGTCCGCGCCGCGGTCCCGGGCGGACGCCGCGGCGGCGGCGGCGTGCCGGGCGGAGGCGGACCGGGTTTACGCGGCGCAGAACCGCGCCGACCTGTCGCGGCGCGACCAGCGGGACACGCCGTTCGCCGGCAGCTACAACTCGGGCATCACGTCACGCGGCCTAGGCACGCTGTTCGGCTTCAACAACCAGGTGTCCTCCTGCGTGAGCAACTCGACCAACTCAGCCACGGCCGGGGCGTCGGTTGATCCCGGCACGGGCCCGACGTTCGAGCCGGCCGTGCGCTGATCCCGGCGGTTGCCGGACGGCGACTCGGGCCGTAAACCCCCACCAACCTCGGCATTAACCATCCAAGGAGCCGCCGCATGAGCAGAATTATCCGCACTGAGCCCAACAAGGTGATGTCCAAAGCCGTGGAGTATCACGGCTTCGTTTACTGCCAAGGCGTCACCGCGTCGGATCTCAGCCAAGACATCACTGGGCAGACCGAGCAGGTGCTGTCCCAGATCGACGCCATCCTGGAAACCCACGGCACCGACAAGACCCGGCTGCTGCAGGCGCAGATCTGGCTCAAGGATATCCGCGACCGCGAGGCGATGAATGCGGTTTGGTCTTCCTGGCTGCCCGAAGGCGGCGCGCCGGCTCGCGCCTGCGTCCAGGCGCACATGGCCGACGCCCGGCATCTGGTCGAGATTATGGTTACAACATGTAAATAATTTCTGGTCACTAGATGAAGCGACCGGCAATTGCGGCGACACGGGAATAGAAAGCCGCAACGTGCGAATCGTGGCTGATGATCCTCCCTGTATCTAATCGGCCACGCAACGTCATTTTCTGTTGTAATATGGTGCCACTGCGCCGTTATTAGGATATCAGTCCTTTATACGGCGGTTGTCCACAGCCTGATTTTGCGAAAATCCTACGAACAACCGTGTCATCTGCCGCCGCGGGTTGTCAGGTTTCGTCTGCTGCCGCTAACCAAACTTCACATTTGAGCAAGTTTTGGCGAGCGTGAGGGCACAGCATATGGCGACACTGACCTGCGGACGATGGGTAGCCATGGGCATTGTTTTGGCGTTGTCCGCCCCGGTCGGCAACCGTTCGGCACAGGCAGCGCAGGACTGGTTCACCTATGCGGACACGGTCACTGCCAAGACCATGCGGCCTGGCGCAGTGGCTTTTGGAAACCGTGGCCCGCGCTACCCGGCCGTGCGCTATGCCCGGGGCGGCAGCGCGCTGCAGTGCGTGCCCTTTGCGCGCGAGCATTCCGGGATCGCGCTGGTCGGCAACGCCGTGACCTGGTGGGCCAAGGCTGCCGGGACCTATGAGCGCGGCAGCCGGCCCGAGGTGGGCGCCGTGCTGAACTTCCGCGCCACCGGCCGCATGAGGCTGGGCCATGTAGCCGTCGTGTCGCGGGTGGTGGACAGCCGCAACGTGCAGATCGACCACGCAAACTGGTCGAGCCGCGGCGCCATCAGCCGAAACATCAACGTGGTCGACGTGTCGCCCAACAACGACTGGTCCGCCGTGCGAGTCGCCCTGGCCCAGGGTAACGACTACGGCAGCGTTTATCCCACATACGGGTTCATCTACGGCCGGCCGGACCGCGGCGCCATGGTTGCCAACGCCGGCGTCACGCCGTCCCCGGCAACCACCGTCGCGAGTGCGGACACCCGCCCGGCGAATGAGCGGGTCGTTGCAAGCTTCACCTCGGACATCGAGGTCGCCGAAGCCGCCGAGGAGCCGCAGCCGGGCGTACGGCGGTCCTCAGTGGCCCGCGTGCCCCGCCGGCCGCTGGTCCTGATGCCAAGCGGGCAGAGCGGCAGCCGCCCCTACTTCTAAGGCCGCTCAGCCGGCGCCGAACAGCATGCCCGCCCCGGCGCCGGCGGCGAGCAGCGCCAACGGGTGAACCCGCGTCGCCAGCACCGCCGCCGCGACGGCGACCGTGATGCCGAAAGTAAGCAAGCCCTTGGCCGTGGACTCCACGAGCAGTCCGGCGCCCGCCATGACCAGCCCCACCGTGACCGGCACCAGCCCAGCTTGTATGCGCCGCCGCCAAGGCCGCTCCCGGAAGCGATGCCACGCGCCGGCGGTCAGCCCGGTCAGCAGGCTGCTCGGCCCGATCATGCCGAGCGTCGCCGCCACTGCTCCCGGCAGCCCCGCCACCCGCCAGCCCACCGCGGTCGCGACCAGCATGTTCGGGCCGGGCGCCATCTGGGCCAGCGCGAACAGCGCCGCAAACTCGGACCGCCCCATCCAGCCGTGCTGCACCACCAGCCGCTGCATTTCCGGCAGCACGGCGCCGACCCCGCCCACGGCCAGCAAGGACATCTGCGCGTAGCCGAGTGCCAGCAACCCAACCTCGCCGCCGGGTCCGCTCACGCGGCACCGCGGCGCTGCAGGATGAGGGCCATGGGCACGAGGGCCAGCATGGTCGGCAGCAGCGGCAGGTGGGCGAGCGCGACCGCCGCGAATGCCGCGCTTGCAATGGCCACGTCGAGCGGCCGGCTGCGCAGCGGCCAGGCAATCTTGCACGCCGTCGCCAGGATCAGGCCGGATGCCGCCGCCGCCAGTCCGGCAAAGGCGTTCTGCACAGTGGGCAACGTTCCATAGCGCGCATAGGCGCTGCCCAGCCCCATCACGATGGCCATGGGCGCCGCCAGCAGCCCGGCCAGCGCCGCCAGCGCCCCAGGCGCCCCACGGAACCGCGCGCCAACCGCAACCGTGAGGTTCACGGCGTTCGGCCCCGGCAGGAACTGGCACAGCGCCAGCAGTTCCGTGAACTCCGCCGCGGTCAGCCAGCGCTGCCGCTCCACGATCACCCGGCGCACCATGGGCAGCGCGCCGCCGAACGCCGTGACGCCCGCCGCCAGAAACGCGAAGAACAGGGCGCGGCTGCCGGGCGGGCCGGTGTCGGGCGGGGCGGGGCGGGATGGGGTCACGTCCATGCCGCACCGTAGCGGCGGCGCTGCCGCAGCAACAAGCCGAAGCGAGACGATGCCGGGCCAATGGGCTATGGTCTCGAAAAAGGGAACGTCCGGCATGTCAGACTCAGCGCAAGCCTTTCTCGCCGCCCGCGACCTGCTGCTGCGGCATCGCCGGGACATCGCGGCGGCGCGGGACGCGTTCCGCTGGCCGGCGCTCGACCGGTTCAACTGGGCGCTGGACTATTTCGACCGCATGGCCGCCGGCAACGACGCGCCGGCGCTGCGCTTCGTAGTACCTGGCGCGCCGGACACCAGCATCAGCTTCGCCGCGCTGTCGGCCCGGTCGAACCAGGTCGCCAACCACCTCCGCGCATCCGGCGTGCGGCGCAGCGACCGCATCCTGCTGCTGCTCGGCAACGTGCAGCCGCTGTGGGAGGCGATGCTGGCGGCCATGAAGCTCGGCGCCGTGGTGATCCCGGCCACCACCATGCTGACGGAGGACGACCTGCGCGACCGCTTCGAGCGCGGCGGGGTGCGCCACGTGATCGCGGCCGGCGAGCTTGCCCCGCGCTTCGCTTCCATCGCGGGCAGCTATTCCCGCATCGCCGTGGGCGTTGCCGCCGCGGGCTGGGATCGGTTCGAGGACGCCTACGCCGCCGACCCGGCGTTCACGCCGGATGGGGAAACCCGGGCCACCGATCCGCTGCTGCTGTATTTCACCTCAGGCACCACCTCCAAGCCGAAGCTCGTGCTGCACAGCCACCAGAGCTACCCGGTGGGGCACCTTTCGACCATGTTCTGGATCGGCTTGCAGCCCGGCGACGTGCACCTCAACATTTCCTCGCCGGGTTGGGCGAAGCATGCGTGGTCCAGCTTTTTCGCGCCGTGGAACGCGGGTGCCACCATTCTGATCCTGAACCAGCCGCGGTTCGACGCGGAGCACCTGCTGACGGTGCTGGACCAGGCCCGCGTCACGACGTTCTGCGCGCCGCCCACGGTGTGGCGCATGCTGGTGCAGGCGGACCTGTCGGCGCATCCCGTTCACCTGACGGAGGCCGTGGCCGCCGGGGAGCCGCTGAACCCCGAGGTGATCGACCGGGTGCAGGCCGCCTGGGACGTGACGATCCGCGACGGCTACGGCCAGACCGAAACCACCTTGCAGGTCGCCAACACGCCGGGGGCGGCGGTCACGCCGGGTTCGATGGGCCGTCCGCTGCCCGGCTACGACGTGCGCCTGGTCGATCCCGATGGGGCCGAGGCCGAAGAGGGGGAGATCGCGCTCGGTCTCGATCCGCCGCCGCTCGGCCTCATGCAGGGCTACCTGCAGGAGGACGGCACGCTTCGCCCGCCAAAGGGTGGGTTGTATCGCACTGGCGACGTGGCGCTGCGCAACCCGGACGGCACGCTGACCTACGTTGGCCGCGCTGACGACGTATTCAAATCGAGTGGCTACCGCATCAGCCCGTTCGAGCTGGAAAGCGTGCTGATCGAGCACCCAGCGGTGGCGGAGGCCGCCGTGGTCCCCTCCCCCGACCCGACGCGCACCGCGCTGCCCAAGGCGTTCGTGTTGCTGGCGACGGGGTTTGAGCCGGATGCGGCGACGGCGCGGAGCATCTTTGCGCATCTGCGTGCGCGGCTGGCGCCGTACAAGCGGATCAAGCGGGTGGAGTTTGCGGACTTGCCCAAGACCATTTCGGGGAAAATTCGCCGGGTGGAGTTGCGGCGGTTGGAGGCTGGGCGGCGCGGGCAAAACGAGCGGGGTGAGGCGGAGTTTCTGGACGAGTAGTCAGACCAACGACAAACTTCATCAAGTTTTCTAATATGAGCTACCCCGCATCATGGTATTCTCTAGTTCATGATCCGCAACTCTATTACTTGACTGCAGATTTTATTAATTGTTGGATTGCAATTATTCCTTCTTGTGCTAGCTTGAACACAAGCAGTTACGAGGGCCGGATTGGGTACGGCGTCGTGTAGCACGTGGACTGCGCAACGTCAGGTGCTTCTTCAGGCGCTCAGCTATGAGCAATGGGTTTTGGGCTTCCTGTCTGGTGCTGACTTCGCCGGAGAGAGTGGGCTGGATCCACTGAACGGACTAGATGCAGGAGGTGTGTTTGGCTGGATGGACAATCACTGCCGCACAAACTCATTACAGTATATCGAATAAGCAGCCGGAGCTTTCGTAATAGCGCATCCTCGTTGATTTGAGTTTAACTCAGTAGGGCATGTGGCAGTTTTTAGGTTAAGTTGATCGACGAAGGCTCGGAACACTGGCAACCACAGAGAGCCGCAGCAGTCCTTTCTCACCCCACCAAATTCCCCGCCGTCCGCCCCGCCAGCACCGCATCAATCCCATCCAGCACCAAATACCCCATCGCATCCCGTGTCTCGACCGTGTTGCTGCCCAGATGCGGCAGCAGCACCACGCTCTCCAGCGCCAGCAAGCCCGGCGCCACATTCGGCTCGTTGTTGTAAACGTCCAGCCCCGCCGCCGCGATCTGGCCGGACTGCAAGGCCGCGATCAGGGCGTCGTCGTCGATCAGCGTGCCGCGGGCGGCGTTGGCCACCACGGCGCCGCGCGGCAGGCGGGCGATCCGCTCGGCATTAAGCCAATGCCGCGTCGCCTCCCCGCCCGGCGCGTGCAGCGACAGCACGTCGCACACAGGCAGGAAGCTGTCGTCGCTGTCGTGGAACGTCGCGCCCTGCTCAAGCTCCGACGGCAGGCGCACCTGGTCGCGGTAATGCACCGCCATGCCGAAGCCGCGCGCCATGGGCGCCAGCTCGCGCCCGATGCGGCCCATGCCGAAGATGCCGAGGCGGCGGCCGGACACGCCGGTGCCCAGCAACTGCGTCGGCGCCCAGCCCTTCCACCCGCCTGACCGTACCAGGCGCTCTCCTTCCCCGGCCCGGCGGGCCGCGGCCAGGATCAGCAGCATGGCGCACTCGGCGGTGGCGACGCTCAGCACGTCCGGGGTGTGCACCACGGCGATGCCGCGCTCCCGGGCGGCGGCCAGGTCGATGTGGTCGAAGCCCACGCTGAAGGTGCCGATCACCCGGACGGTGTCGGGCAGGGTGCGGATGACGGTGGCGTCGAGCCGCTCCGCCGGGCAGCACAGCACGGCGCTGGCGCCCGCGCTCCGTTCCAGGATGTCAGCGCCCGTCACCGGCGCGTCGGTGGAATTCAGCCGCGCGTCATAATCCCGGGAAGCCCGGGCCTCGACGGCGGGCGGCAAGCGCCGGGTCACGAGCAGGATGGGCTTGGTCATGGCAGTCAGCTCCACAGCGGGTCGATGGCGGGGTTGCCGGCCAGCACGGCCTCGATGTTGTCGAGCGCCCGGAACCCCATGGCGTTGCGCGTTTCCGTGGTGGCGCTGCCCATGTGCGGCGTCAGGAACACGTTGGGCAGGGCGGCAAGGCGGGTGTCGAAATCCGGCTCCTTGCGGAACACATCAAGGCCGGCGGCGGCCAACTGGCCGGATTGCAGCGCGTCGATCAGCGCGCCCTCGTCCACCAGCGAGCCGCGGGCAGCGTTTACCAGCACGGCGCCGCGCGGCAGCAGCCCGATAGTCTCGGCGTTCATCAGCTTGTCCGTCGCCGCCCCGCCCGGCGCGTGCAGCGAGATGATTGGGCAGCGCGGCAGCAGTTCGCGCAAGGTGGGCACGTACTCCGCCCCCTGTTCCAGCTCGGGCGCCACGCGAACCATGTCGGTGTAGAGCACGCGCATGTTGAAGCCCCGGGCGCGTTGCGCCACCGCCCGGCCGATGCGGCCAAAACCCACGATCCCGATGGTTTTGCCGCTGGCCTGGATGCCCAGCATGTCCCGCATCCCGAAGCTGCGGCGCCAGCCGGCGCGCATCACCTCCGTATGCTCCCAAGCGCGGCGGCAGGCGCAGAGCAGCAGCATGAAGGCGAGGTCGGCGGTGCAGTCGGTCAGCACCTCCGGCGTGTTGGTGACGACCAGGCCGCGCGCCTTCGCCGCGGGCACGTCGATGTGATCGAACCCGACGCTGCACGTCGCAGCGACGCGCACGGTGGGCGGCAGGCGGGCGATCAAATCAGCGTTGAGCTTGAGGTTGCTGCTGAAGAACAGCGCCTCCGCCTTGTGATCTCCGAGGGCCTGCACCACCGCGTCCGGCGGCATGTCGGCACCGTCGGACAGCACGGCGTCGAACTCGCTCTTGGCGCGGTCGGTCACGGCCGGCGGCACGGGCCGCGCGACAACCAGGCGGTACTTGGCCATGGGTGCGTCCTCCAATCTCTTGCGCTACCATGCCCGGGCTTGCCGCCATGTGAAAGGGGCGGCACCCTGCCGCCATGCAGGACCCACAAACCCAAGCGCGGCTCGCCGTCGATATCGGCGGCACCTTCACCGACTTGGCATTGGAGCACGGCGGCGGGCGGCGCACGGCCAAGGTCTTGACCACCGGGGCGGAGCCGGAGCGCGGGGTGCTGGAAGGCGTCGCGGCCATCCTGCGCGGCGCCGGACTGGGGCTGGCGGATGTCGGCATTCTGGTGCACGGCACGACGCTCGCGACCAACGCCATCATCGAGCGCAAGGGCGCGCGCACCGCGCTGGTCACGACGCAGGGGTTCCGCGACGTGCTGGCCCTGGGCAACGAGAGCCGTTACGACCAGTACGACCTCAACATCACCCTGCCGGACCCGCTGGTGCCACGCCATTTGCGCCTGCCGGTGCCGGAACGGCTGGACAACATGGGCGCCGTGCTGCTGCCGCTCGACGACGCCGCGGTGCAGGACCTGGTCCCCGTGCTGCGGCGGGAAGCGGTGCAGAGCGTCGCGGTCGGCTTCCTGCACAGCTTCGTCAACCCGGCGCATGAGCGCCGGGCGCGCGATATCCTCCGCCACGCCTTGCCGGACCTTCCGGTGTCGCTGTCCTCGGAAGTGTCGCCGGAGATGCGGGAATGGGAGCGGTTCAGCACCGCCGCCGCCAACGCCTACGTGCAGCCGATGATCGCGGGCTATCTGGGCCGGCTGCAGGCGGGCTTGCAGGACATGGGGCTGCGCGCGCCGGTGTTCCTGATGCTGTCGGGCGGCGGGCTGACCACCATCGAGACTGCCTGCCGCTTCCCGATCCGCCTGGTGGAAAGCGGCCCGGCCGGCGGCGCGATCTTCGCTGCCGACATCGCGCGGCAATGCGGCCTCCACCAGGTGCTGAGCTTCGACATGGGTGGCACCACGGCCAAGGTGTGCCTGATTGACGACGGCCAGCCGCAGTCCTCCCGCACCTTCGAGGTGGCGCGGGTCGGGCGGTTCAAGCGCGGCTCGGGCCTGCCGCTGCGCATCCCGGTGATCGAGATGGTGGAGATCGGCGCAGGCGGCGGCAGCATCGCCCATGTGGACGCGCTGGGCCTGATCGCTGTGGGGCCGGAAAGCGCCGGGGCGGACCCGGGGCCGGCCTGCTACGGCCGCGGCGGGGATCGCCCGGCGGTGACGGACGCGAATCTCCTGCTGGGCCGCTACGACCCCGAACGATTCGCGGGCGGCGCGATGCGGCTCCATGCGGACGCGGCGGAGGGCGCGATGCGGGCCGCGGTGGGCGCGCCGCTCGGCATCGAGGCGGAGATGGCCGCGCTGGGCGTTGTCGAGATGGTGGACGAGAACATGGCCAATGCCGCCCGCGTCCATGCGGTCGAGAGCGGCAAGACCTATGCCGGGCGCACCCTGATCGCGTTCGGCGGCGGCGGCCCGGTGCATGCGTGCCGAGTGGCGGAGAAGGTGGGCATCAACCGCGTGCTGGTGCCGAGCGGCGCCGGCGTCGGCAGCGCCATCGGCTTCCTGCGCGCCCCGGTGGGCTACGAGGTCGTGCGCAGCCTGTATCAACGCCTCGGCCAGTTCGACGCCGTGGCCGTGGATGCCTTGCTGTCCGACATGGCGCGGGAAGCGGAAACTGTCGTCGCGCTGGGCAGCTTCGGCGCGCCCACCCGGCAAACGCGCCTTGCCTACATGCGCTACGTCGGCCAAGGGCATGAAATTCCCGTGGCGCTGCCGCCGGGCCGGTTGGATGAGGCGGAGGTGGCCGGGCTGCGCGCCGCGTTCGACGCCGAGTACGCCCGGTTCTACGACCGCCCGGTGCCGGGGTCAGACGTGGAGATCATGAGCTACGCCGTGACCGTCGCGACCGTGCCGGATGCCGCGCCCGCCACGGTTGCGGCCGAGGCGGTGCCCGGCAGCGCGCGGACGCAGCAGGTGCGGGACACGGCGACGGGCAAAGTGAGCGGCTGGGCCGTGCACGACCGCGCCTCGCTCGCCGTGGGCCAAAGCGTGCCCGGCCCGGCGATCATTGCCGAGGACGAGACCAGCACCCTGGTCGGCCCTGGCTGGCGCGCGACGGTGGACGGGCGCGGCTACCTCGATCTGGCGCGGGAGGACGCATGACGGTTCTTGAACAAATCCAGCGCCAGGTGATGTGGAACCGGCTGCTGGCGGTGGTGGAGGAACAGGCGCAGACCATGATCCGCACCGCCTTCAGCACCACGGTGCGGGAAGCGGGCGACCTGTCCGCCGGCATCTTCGACCTCCAAGGCCGCATGTTGGCGCAGGCGGTCACGGGCACGCCGGGCCACGTCAACAGCATGATGGAAAGCGTCGGCCACTTCCTGCGCAAGTTCCCGGCGGACACGCTGCAGCCCGGCGACCACCTGATCACCAACGACCCATGGCTCGGCACCGGGCACCTGCATGACCTGACGGTAGTGACGCCGGCGTTCCACGGCGGCCGGCTCGTGGCGCTGTTCGCCAACACGGCGCACGTGATTGACGTGGGCGGCCTCGGCATGGGGCCGGAAGGGCGGTCGGTGTTCGAGGAAGGGCTGTATATCCCTATCGTCAAATGCTTCCAGGCGGGCCGGCCGAACGAGACCTTCTTCGACTTCCTGCGCGCCGGCACCCGGCTGCCGGTGGAGTTGGAGGGCGACGTGTATTCGCTCTGTGCCTGCAACGACGCCGGGGTGCGCCGGCTGGTGCAGATGATGGACGAGTTCGCGCTGGACAGCATCGACACGCTGGCCGCCTTTATCCTGGACAGCAGCCGCCGCGCGACGCTGGCGGAAATCGCCAAGCTGCCGGGCGGCACGTATCGCGCGGAAATCTGGTCGGACGGCTACGAACAGCCGGTGCGCTTGGCCGCCCGCATGGTAATCGGCGCGGACGCGATCACCGTGGATTTCGACGGCACCAGCGGCTTGTCCGGGCGCGGCATCAACGTGCCTGCCGCCTACACCCGCGCCTATGCCAGCTTCGGCATCAAGTGCGTGGTCGCGCCCGAGATCCCGAACAACAGCGCCAGCCTGGCGCCGTTCCGCATGGTGATTCCGGAAGGCTGCATCCTGAACGCGCCGCGGCCCAGCCCCGTCGCGGTGCGGCATGTGGTGGGGCAGTTGCTGCCTGACCTGATGATGGGCTGCCTGCACGGGGCGGCGCCGGACCGGGTGACGGCGGAAGGGTCATCCTGCCTGTGGAACCCGCCTTTGCGCGGCGGCCCCATCGTCAGCGGGCAGAACTCGCCGCTGGTGGATTTTGAGGTCATCACCTTCAACTCTGGCGGCACCGGGGCGCGGCCGGGCCAGGACGGGCTGGACGGCACGGCCTTCCCGTCCGGCGTGCGGACCATGCCGGTGGAGGCGACGGAGAACGTCGCGCCCGTAGTGTTCTGGCGCAAGGAACTGCGCCCCGGCAGCGGCGGCGCCGGACGTACCCGCGGCGGCTTCGGCCAGGTGATGGAGATCGGCGCCAAGGGCGATGCGGAGTTCGCCTGCAACGCCATCTTCGACCGGGTGGCCCACCCGCCGCGCGGGCGGGACGGCGGCAGGGACGGCGCGCCCGGCGTTGTGCGGCTGAAAAGCGGGGGCGCCCTGCGCACCAAGGGCTATCAGGTGATCCCCGCCGGCGACCGCCTGATCCTGGAGCTGCCCGGCGGCGGCGGCATGGGTCCGCCGGAGCAACGTGATCCAGCCCGCCACGCCCAGGACCTGCGGGATGGGCTGATCACCGCGCAGGGATGACGCGCGCTGAAACTTGATCATCCGTGACGCCACGGTTCTGGACGGCCTGGGCACGCCGAGGGTCAGGGTGATACAACCTCAATCGCAAGCAGCACAGCGGAAACCGAACGTGCCTTCCGTGCCGCTGACAAAACTATACTGTGACAAACGTACAGCAGATGTTGCTGGAACTTGCGATAGCGGCAATAGTTGCGCGTTCGGTGCCGCCGAGCCCTGCCCTTATCAGACGAGCATATCATGACCCTGCGCACATCCGCTTCCATGCTTCTCGCTTCCTTCCTTGTTGCCGCGTCGTTCGGCGCTGCGGCCAACGCGGCCACGCCGCACCACCGGCAGGCGCACCATGCGCGCGCCGGGCATCACGCAACGCACGCCCGTTCGGGCATGATGCGTGACCGGTCCGGCAGCGCCGCCACCGACGCGCTGAATGAGCAAAGCCTCAACAGCGCCCGCAGCGGCATGGCCCCGTCGGCCGCTACCCCGGCAGCGTCCTCCATGCCCGCCCAGTAACTACCCAGTCCCGGCAGCCTGCGCGTTGCGGGCCGCCGGAAAGGCTGTCGCGGTTCCTGCGCGTGGTGCGGTCCCGTGATAGGGTTCAGGCGTCAACCTCGCCGTCTGGACTGCCATGCCGCCCAACCTTCCAGCGTTCGCCCTGTTCGCCGTTGCGACATCGGTGACGCCGGGGCCGAACAACATCATGGTCGCGTCCTCGGCCGCCAGCAACGGCGTGCGGGCGACGATTCCGCAGACACTGGGCATCAGCCTCGGCTTCGGCGCGATGGTGGTGATCGTTGGGCTGGGCCTGGCGGGACCGCTCGCCGACCATCCGGGCCTGCACGCCGCGCTCCGTTGGGTGGGCGCGGCCTGGATCATCTGGATCGCTTGGCACATCGCCCGCGCAGACTCGGGTGCGTTGCCGGACGGCCGGGGACGGGTGACGCCGATGGGGTTCATGGCCGCGGCGCTGTTTCAGTGGGTCAATCCTAAAGCCTGGATCATGGCGGTCGCCACCACCGCGACCTATGCCTCGCCTGAGCATGGATTGGCCGGCCAGGTTTTGGTCTTCGCGGCCTTGTTCGCCGTGCTGTGCGTCCCCTGCACCCTGCTTTGGTCGCTGCTGGGCGCGGGCGTTGGGCGCGTCCTGCGGTCGCCCGTGGAGTTACGGGCGTTCAACGCCGTGATGGCCGCGTTGCTGGTCCTGTCGGTGCTCCCGTCGCTCGTGCGCTGATGCGTTGGCCGGGCCTGGTGCGCCCGCTGCGGCGGCCAGCGATGGCGCTGCTGTGGAGCGGACTCGCGCTGTCCTCGGTCGGCGACCAAGCCTACGCCGTCGCCTTCACCTGGATCGCGGTGGAGGCGTTCGGCGCGGCGGCCGGGTGGCTCGCGGCGATGGGGCCGCTTGTTGTGCTGCTGACGCTGGCGTTCGGAGGACGGCTGGCGGACGGGTGGGCGCCGCTGCGGGCGATGCTCGGCGCGGACCTGGCCCGGGCGGTGGCGCTGCTTGGCGTTGTCGCGGCTTGGGAGGCCGGCGGCGGGCCGTCGCCCTCGGCGCTGCTCACGGCGGTGGCCGTGCTCGGCGCGGGCCAGGCCGTGTTCCGCCCGGCGCTGCAATCAGTGATCCCGGCGCTGGTCCCGGACCCGGCCGCGCTGCCGGCCGCCAACGCGCTGCTGGATGCGACCGAGCGGATTGCCCGGCTGCTCGGCCCCGCCTTGGTCGGCGCGCTGGTCCTGGTGCTGCCGATCCGCCACATGCTGACCGTCGATGCCGCGACGTACCTCGCCTCGGCGGCGGCGCTGCTGGCCATCCAGCGGCGTGCCCGGCTGCCTGCCGCCCGGCCGGCGTCGCCGGGCAACCTGCTCGCGTCCATGCTGCACGGGGTCCGCGCCGTGCGGCGGCATCGCCTGCTGGGCTACGTGCTGGCGGCGAGCAGCCCGCTGAATGGCGCGTGGTATGCCGTGTTCTTCCTGATCATGCCGTTGATGGTGGCGCGGAACGGGCTGACAGGGCCGGGCGGATCAGGCGTCGCCGCGTATGGCGCGGTGATTTCGGCCTATGGCTGCACCAACCTGCTGGCCAACCTTGTGATCGGCAGCCGCCCGATGCCGGCCCGACCAGGGCGGCAGATCTTCGTTGGCAACCTGTGCATGGGCATCGGCATCAGCGCACTTGCACTCATCGAGGCCGCGGGTTTGCCGAAAGCGCTGTTGCTGCCGGCTTATGCCGCCATCGCCGCCTTCTGCGCGGTGGGCGGCCCCATGCAGGACATCCCGGTCGCGGTGCTCCGGCAGACCGCCTTGCCGCGGCCGGACATCCAGGCCGCCGCCCGTGCGTTCATCGCGGCGAACCAGCTTGGCTTCCTGCTCGGCTTGGTGCTCGCCCCGGCGCTGCTCGGGCTGCTTCCCACGTCGTTCGTCGTCGCGCTGTGCGGCGTCCCAAGCCTGGCCTTTGGCGCGGTGGGCCTACGCCGCTACGCCTGAGTGGCCCCGGCGATCAGCCGCATCAGCGTGTCGAGCCGGTCTGCCTCTTCCGCCGGCTTGTCCATACGCACCCGGGTGACCCTGGGGAAGCGCAGCGCCACGCCGGACTTGTGGCGGTTGCTGCGCTGCGCCGCGTCGAACGCGATCTCCAGCACTAGCCCGCGCTCCACCTCGCGCACCGGGCCGAAACGGTGGATGGTGTGGTTGCGTATCCAACGGTCCAGCGTCACCAGCTCCGCATCGGTGAAGCCGGAATACGCCTTGCCCACCGGCACCAGCTCTCCGTCCTCTCGCCATAGGCCAAAGGTGTAATCGGAGTAGTAGCTGCTGCGCTTGCCGTGGCCACGCTGCGCATACATCACCACCGCGTCGATGGTGAGCGGGTCGCGCTTCCATTTCCACCATTGGCCCTTGGGCCGGCCCGGCACGTAGGCGCTGTCGCCGCGCTTCAGCATCAGCCCCTCGATGCTGGCGGCGCGGGCGCCATCGCGGATCACCGAAAGCTCATCCACCGTGGCGAACGGGATCAGCTCGGACAGGTCCATGCGGGGAGGGCTGTGCCGGGCATGCCAGGCTTCCAGCCGGACGCGCCGTTGGTCGAACGGCAGGGGCCGCAGGTCCTCGGCCCCGTCGAACAGCAGGTCATACAGGCGGACCGCCACGGGGTAGTCGCGCTGCGCCTTGGCGCCCGGCGCCTTGCGGTTGAGCCGCTGCTGGAGGTCGGCAAAGGGCTGCACCTCGCCGTCGCGGATCACCAGCAACTCGCCGTCCAGAACGGCGTGGAACTCCATCGCCTCCACGATCTCGGGAAACGCCTGCGAGATGTCGTCGGCCCCGCGGGAAAAGATGCGGCGACCGTGCGGCGTCGCCACGAGCTGCACGCGGATGCCGTCCCACTTCCACTCGGCGCGGTATGCGGAGGGAAGCAAAGCCGCGATGTCCGTGGCCTCCAGCGGGTGGGCCAGCATGGGGGAGCGGAACACCGGCGCTCCCGCCGGGTCGGGGCGAGGCCCTCCACCCCCGATCCAGGCGAATAGCGGAGCGTAGGGCGGGACCAGGCTGTGCCAGACTTCCTCGATCTCGTCGGCGGCGATCCGCCCCTCGGCGACCTCGGCCAGGGCTACCTTCGCGAGCCTGGCCGACGCCCCGACCCGAAGCTCCCCAGTGATCAGCTTGAGCAGCGCGTAGCGGACGGACGCGTCGGACGCATCGAGCCAGCCGGCCAGCACGGCCGGAAGCTCAGATTTCGGCGTGCTGAGCAGGGTCTGCACCACCTCGGTCATGCGAGGCGGCCCGGCGTTGCTGGGCGCGGCGGGCCAGATCAGCGCAACGGTTTCGGCCAAGTCGCCCACGTAGTCGCGCGACATGGCGAACAGCACGGGGTCGGTGCGCTCCTCGACCAAGGCCCGCACCATCGCCGGCTTCGCCGCCTGGAACGCCAGTTCCCCAGTCAGCGCGGCAAGGCCGAAGCCCCGGTCGGGATCGGGCTGGGTCGCGAAATACCGGCGGAGCAGGGCGATCTTCGCCAGGCGGCCCGGCGTGAATACCAGGCGTTCCAGCAGGTCGGCAAAGGCGATCATGCCGCCGCGGGTTCCGCGAGATCTTCCTGCTCGTCGCCGTAGCCGACCAGGCGCAGCGCCCGGCCGCGGATGCCCCGCTTGGCCGCCTCGTGTATCAGCGCCTCCTCCCGGCCATGGGTCACCCAAACCTCCGGCGCCCCCACATCGTCGAGCGTTTGGTTCAGCTCGTCCCAGTCGCAATGGTCCGAGATGACCAAAGGCAGTTCCACCCCCTTGCTGCGCGCCCGCTGCCGCACCCGCATCCAGCCGGATGCATTGCACACCACAGGTTCGGCGAGCCGCCGCGCCCAACGGTCGGCAATGGCGCTCGGCGGCGCGATGACCACCGCGCCTTGCAACTTGTCCTTGCCCGCCACCGTCGCCGGCAGCAGCTCACCCAACGGGATGCCCAGGCGTTCATAGGCGGCGCAAAGCGGCATCTGCGCCCCATGCAGGAAAATCGGCCGGTCCCATCCGGCCCGGCGCAGCAAGGCGATCACCCGCTGCGCCTTACCGAGCGCGTAAGCGCCCACGACATGCGTGCGGTCGGGGAACAGCGCCACGCTGTCCAGCAGCTTGGCGACTTCGTGCTCCGCCGGGGGATGCCGGAATACCGGCAGGGCGAAGGTCGCCTCCGTCACGAACACGTCGCAAGGGATCGGGACGAAAGGCAAGCAGGTGGGGTCGGGCTGCCGCTTGTAATCACCGCTGACCACGGCCCGGCTACCGCGCCATTCCATCGCCACCTGCGCGCTGCCCAGCACGTGCCCGGCGGGTTCCATCCACAGCCGCACCTCGCCCATGCTGATCGGCTCGCCGTAAGGCAGCGCCTGCTGCACGGCCCCCGCCCGACCCACGCCCATGCGGACATCCATCAGCGCCAGCGTTTCGGGGCTGGCAAGCACGGCGTCGTGGCCGGGCCGGGCGTGGTCGGCATGGGCGTGGGTGATCACGGCACGGCCGACCGGTCGCAGCGGGTCGATGAAGAAATCGCCGGGTTCGCAGTACAGCCCGTCTGGCCGGACCTTGAGCCAGGTTTCGGGGTGCGGCGGCATGGTGGCGGGCCTGGGGTTTCCCCCAGGCCCGGCAAGCTCAGCCCGGCTGCTTCGACGGGTCGCCCGCGAGCGGCACCGGCACCCAGCGCAGCCCGTCGCCGCTTTGGATCAGCATCAGCACGGTTTTCCGGTTCTGCTTGCGGAAACGGTCCATGCGCTCCTGCACGTCGGACGGGTTGGCGACCGGCTCCTGCTGCACTTCCACAATCACGTCGCCAGGCTTCAGGCCGCGGCCGGCGGCGGTGCCGTCCGGCGCCACGTCCGTCACCACGACACCTTTCTGGTCCTGCGACAGCTTGAACTTGTCGCGCAGGTCATCGGTGATCGGCGCCAGCCGCGCGCCGAGGCCCGAGATTTCCGCCGTGCGGCTCGGCGTGCGGCTTGGCGCTGGCGCCGTCGCGGCGGCCTGCTGCACGTCGTCCGGCAGTTCGCCCACCGAAGCCTGCACCGTGACCTGCTTGCCGTCGCGCCACAGCACCACCGGCACGTCCTTGCCGATCACCGTTTCGGCGACGATACGCGGCAGCGACTTCATCTCCTTCACGTCCTGGCCGTTGAACTTCAGGATGACGTCGCCGTTGCGGATCTTCGCCGCGTCGGCCGGGCCGCCCTCGTTCACCCCGGCGACCATGGCGCCTGAGGTGTCCTTGAGGCCGATGCTTTCGGCGATGTCCGGCGTCACCTGCTGGATGCGCACCCCAAGCCAGCCGCGCCGAGCGTGGCCGTACTCCCTCAACTGGGCGACGACGGACTTAGCCAGGTTCGCCGGCACCGAGAAGCCGATGCCCACGGACCCGCCGGACGGCGAGTAAATAGCGGTGTTGATGCCGATGACCTCGCCCGCCATGTTGAACAGCGGCCCGCCGGAGTTGCCGCGGTTGATCGCGGCATCCGTCTGGATGAAGTCGTCGTACGGCCCCTGCCGGATGTCGCGCCCGCGGGCGCTGACGATGCCGGCGGTGACGGAGCCGCCCAGCCCGAACGGGTTGCCGATCGCCAGCACCCAATCGCCCACCCGTTCCGCATCGCTGTCGCCGAAGGGCACGGACCTGAGCGGCTTGTCTGTCTCGACCTTGAGCAGGGCCAGATCGACCCGCTCGTCCTTGCCGACCAGCGTTGCCTTCAGCGTCGTGTTGTCCTGCAACGTCACGCTGATCTCGTCCGCGCCGTCGATCACGTGGTTGTTGGTCACGATGTAGCCGGCGGGGTCGATGATGAAGCCGGAACCGAGGCTGACCGACCGGCCGCCGCCGGGGCCGCCGTCAGGGCCGGGCTGCGGCCCCTCGCCCCGCGGCCCCCGCCGCTGCGGCCCGTTGTTGGGGCGGTTGCGGTCCAGAAAGTCTTTAAAGAACTGCTCGAACGGCGAACCCGGTGGGAAGGTCGGCACTTCCGGGCCGCCCCGGTCGGCCCGCGCCTGAACATTCTGCGACGAGGAGATGTTCACCACGGCGGGCAGCAAGGTCCCTGCCAGGTCGGCAAAGCTGTCCGGCGCGCCCCGCGCCGCCGCCTGTGGCACAAATGGCGGCAAGGTCGCCGGCAGCACGAACACGCTGGCGAGCGCCAGCGCGCGAAAAGTCCGAAGGCGCATGGAAAAACTCCCGAATGGAGGACGGATGGTGAATCTGCTCATGCCGGCCACGCACTCGCAAGCCGATAGGTAGGGCGTCTCACGAGTTTGACCATGCTAGGCATCGGGACTAACCCCCGGGCGCTTGCCGCAGCATGCGCAGGAACTCGCTATCGGGCGTGAGCACGAGGCGGGACTGCCCGTTGCCGAACGACTCCCGGTAAGCCTGCATCGTGCGGTAGAATTCGTAGAACTTTGCGTCCTGCTGGAAAGCGTCGGCATAGATCTTGATCGACTGACGCTCGCCTTCGCCGCGCAGCCGGTCGGCCGAAGCGCGCGCCTCGGCCAGCAGCACCGTGCGGTCGCGCTCGGCGTCGGCGCGAATTCGGGCGGACGCTTCGGCACCTTCCGCCCGGGCCTGGCTCGCGATCCGCTCGCGCTCCGACTTCATGCGGCTCAGCACGGCCTGGGTGTTTTCCTCCGGGAGGTCGGCCCGGCGCAGGCGCACATCCTCGACCGTCACGCCGAAGCCGCGCATCTCGTCGCTGACCTGGCCGCGGATCAGCCCCATGATGCGCCCGCGGTCGGACGACAGCACCCGGAGCAGTTGCTCGTTGCCCAGCACACGGCGCAGCGAGGAGGTCACGACGGAGTTCAGCCGGGCGCGAATCGCGTCCTCCGCCGAACCTACGGCTTGGTAGTACTGCAGCGGGTCGGTGATGCGGAACCGGGTGAAGCTGTCCACGATCAAGCGCCGCTGATCGGCCAGGATCACCTCCTCGCCAGGCGTTTCATAGTCCAGCAGACGCCGGTCGAAGCTGATGACGGTCTGGATGAACGGCACCTTCATATGCAGGCCCGGCGCGCTGATCACGCGGATCGGCTGGCCGAGCTGGGTGATCAGCACCTGCTCGGTCTGCACCACGGTGAACAGGCTGGCGCCGGCCAGCACCAGGAGCACCAGCGCCGCGGCGAGGCCGGCGAGAATGCCGCGGTTCATCGCCGCACCTCCGCAGTGGGCGCCGCAGGCGCCGCGGACCGAGGCCGGGCGTTGGGATCGAGCGGTAAATAGGGCACGATGCCCTGCAGCTTGTCGTCCACGACGATAGACGGCGTCTTGGTCAAGATGTCCTGCATCGTCTCGATATACAGCCGCTTCATGGTCACGTCCTTGGCCACGGCGTAGGCGTTGTAAACGCTCAGGAAGCGCTGCGCCTGGCCGGCGGCCTCCGCGATGCTGGCCTGCCGAGCGCCGTCCGCCTCCGCGGTCAGCCGGGCCGCATCGCCGCGGGCGCGGGGCACGATGTCGTTGCGGTAGCTTTCGGCCTCGTTGCGCGCCCGCTCGGCATCTGTGTTGGCCCGCTGCACGTCGCGGAAGCTCTCAATCACGGCGCTGGGCGGGTCCACCTTCTGCAACTGCACCTGGGTGATCTCCACCCCGGCGCCGTACTGGTCCAGCACGCTTTGTGCGCCCGTCGTGACCGATTGCTCGATGCGGGCGCGCGCTTCGGTCAGCGCAGGCTGGATCGGGGTGCGGCCGACCACTTCCCGCATCACGCTTTCAGACACCGACTTCACGGTGTTCTCCGGGTTGCGGGTGTTGAACAGGAAGGTGCTGGCGTCGCGGATGCGCCAGAACACGCTGAAGTTGATATCGATGATGTTCTCGTCGCCGGTGAGCATCAGCGCTTCTTCCAGCACTTCCCGCGCCCCGCTGCTGCGGCCCGGGATGTCGCGGGCGGGAACGTCACGGCCCAGGTCGCGGGTCGCGCCGACCCGGCCGACGCCGGCGTTGTCCGGGGCGATGCGGAAGCCGATTTCCGTGCGGTTGATGCGCGTCACCGCCGGGGTCAGCGCCTGCTCGAACGGCCAGGGCAGGTGGTAGTTGAGGCCCGGCAGCGTCGTGCGCTGGAACGCGCCGAAGCGCAGCACCACGCCCTGCTGGTCCGGCTCCACCCGATAGAAGCCGCTGGCCAGCCAAACCACGAGGCCGACCAGCAGGACGAGCGCGATCAAGCGCGGGCTGCCCCGCCGCCCGCCAGGCCCGCCCGGGACGAAGCGCCGGGCAGAGGCTTGCAGCCGGGCGAGGACCTCGTCCAGGTCTGGGATGCCGTTCGGGCCGCCGCCACCGCCCCCGCCGCCCCACGGGCCGCGGTTCGGGCCGCGCGGCGGCGTGTTGTTGTTGCCAGGCCCCCAAGGGCCGGAGCCGCCTCCATTATTCCAAGACATGTTGGTCCAGTGGCTCCTGTAGAACTGTGCCGCTGGCCGCGACCATGGCTGTGCCGCCTGCGGCAACACTGCGTTTGCAGTCCGGCGTTTGTGCGCCATATGCGGCCTCGCAACCGCGTGCATGCCGCGTGCAT
>CALMVT010000541.1 GCA_937873175.1 uncultured Acetobacteraceae bacterium
ATCTGGACGCCCGAGCAGGTCGCGGCCTGGCAGCGCGTTACCCGCGCCGTGCACGCGCAGGACGGGCGCATGGTGCTGCAGCTTTGGCACACCGGGCGCATTTCCCACCCGAGCCTGCATGGCGGCGCGCTGCCGGTGGCGCCGTCCGCGGTCAAGCCGTCCGGCCAGGCGTTCACGGACAGCGGGATGCAGGACCACGTGACGCCGCGCGCGTTGGAAACAGACGAGATCCCCGCCATTGTCGCCGATTACCGGCACGCCGCCGAATGCGCCAAGGACGCGGGGTTCGACGGCGTCGAAATCCATTCCGCCAACAACTACCTGCTGGAACAGTTCATCCGCGACAGCACCAACAGGCGCACCGACCGCTACGGTGGCGCGCTCGAGAACCGGCTACGCTTCCCGCTGGAGGTGGTGGCCGCCGTGACGGAGGTTTGGGGCGGCGGCGCCCGGGTCGGCATCCGCATCTCGCCGGGCACCACGGTGCCGGGCGATACCCCGCTCGACGGTGATCCCATGAGAACCTACAGCGCTTATATCGACGCGCTGTCCCGGTTCGGCCTGATGTATATCCACGACATCGAGGGGGTGACGCAGATGAGCCGCGACCCCAACGGGGTCGACTACCCGGCGCTGCGGCGGCGGTTCGGCGGCGCCTATGTCGCCAACAACAATTACGGGCGCGTCTTGGCGGAGAAGACCTTGGCCGAGGGCAACGCCGACCTGATCAGCTTCGGCCGCCCGTTCATCGCCAACCCTGACCTGGTGGAGCGCCTGCGCACCGGCGCGCCGCTTGCCGACGCGCCGAAGCAGTACTGGTATGGCGGGGATGCCACGGGCTACTCGGACTGGCCGGGAATGCAGGGGCAGGTCAAGCTGGCGGCCTGATCCCGGGCCGGCTGGGCGCAGGAGGGGCTGCAAACGAAGCGGCCCCGCCTGCGTTGAACGGAGCGCCGTGCCTGGCAGGCCAACCCTTGGAGCCAGATGATGGACCCCGATGCCGCCTGATCCCTACGAAACGCTGAAGCTCGCCCGCGACGCTACGCCGGAGCAGGTCCGCTCGGCCTACCGCAAGCTGGCCAAGCAGTTCCACCCCGACCTCAACCCTGGCAACGCCGCCGCCGAGGAGCGGTTCAAGGCGGTCAACGCGGCCAACGAGCTGCTGTCCGACCCCGACAAGCGCGCCCGGTTCGACCGCGGCGAGATCGACGCGGCGGGCGACCCGGCGGAGCCGGAGCCGCCGCGCTACCGCCGCTACGCCGACGCGGCGGAGGGCGGGCGCTACCGCACCGGGCCGGAGGACGGCCACCCGTACGGCGACATCTTCGGCGACTTCTTGAACCGCGGCGGCGAGCCTTTGCGGATGCGGGGCGCCGACGCGCGCTACGCGCTCGCGGTGGATTTCCTGGATGCCGTGACCGGGGCGACCCGCACCCTGACCCTGCCGGACGGCCGCACCCTGGACGTGAAGATCCCGCCGGGCATTGAGGACGGGCAAACCCTGCGCCTCAAGGGCCAGGGCGGCGCGGGGTGGAACGGCGGCCCGGACGGCGACGCTCTGATCGAGATCCACCTCAACCCGCACCCGTTCTTCACCCGGGACGGCGACGACATCCACATCACGCTGCCGGTGACGCTCAAGGAGGCCGTGCTCGGCGGGCGCGTCACGGTGCCGACGCCGTCCGGGACCGTGGCGATGGCCGTGCCCAAGCGGTCCGACACCGGCACCCGCCTGCGGCTGCGCGGGCGCGGCATCCCGGCCCACGCCGCCCGGCCTGCCGGCGACCAGTACGTGACGCTGCACGTCACCCTGGCCGACGCGGACGACGCGCTTGAGGCGTTCCTGCGCGATTGGACCTCGGCCCATTCCAGCAACCCGCGCCGCGCGATGGAGGGCGCATGATCACCGTCCAAACCCTGTCCGCCACCGTGGGCGTCGCGGAAGCGGAGATCACCCGCTGGGTGGAGCTGACCTGGCTGCGCCCGGACGGCACGCCCGGCGGCTGGCTGTTCCGGGAGGTGGACGTGGCCCGCGTCCGCCTGATCGCCGAACTGCGGTCGCTGCACATGGACGAGGACGCGATGCCCGTGGTGCTGTCGCTCCTGGACCAGCTTTACGCCGCCCGGCGACGGATGCGGCTGCTGCAGCAGGCGGTGGATGAGGCGGCGCCGGATGCGGTGCGGGCGCGGTTGCGGGTGCTTCTGGAGGGGGTGGGGGATTGAAGGGCTGTGCCTTGTTCGCTCGACCAGACCCAGGTGTTGCGCTTCGTGTGCTGGTCACTTGACGAAGTGATGCAGCCTGCCACGGTGATCTCTCCTGAACAGGAACGAGCATGAAGGGCAGGCGAGCCGCCGCATGCTCGCCCCGCATTGATCAGGATGCGGCGGAGTAGCTTTCGACGTCGAAGGTCCAGGTAACTCCGAAGCGGTCCTTGAGCATGCTATGAAGCGGCGACCAGCCCGACGGTTCCAGCGACTGTGCGATGGTCGCGCTTTCGGTAAGTTTCTCCCAATAGCGGGTAATCTCATCGGCCGCGTCGCCGCGCACGGAAACGAAGAACGGGGTTTCGCCTGGCCTCCAGGAAATTTGCGAGGGCACGTCATATGCCATGACGCGGAAACCACTCTCGGCGACAATCTGACCCCACATCACCTGATTGGTTTCGGCAGGGTCCGGGATGTTGCCTGCGTCCATGTACGAGATCACCACCAGGTCGCCGCCGAAAACAGAGCCGCGCGCTTGGCGGAGGAGATGGGGGTGTCGCTGCGCTCGCTTTATCGGGACATCGACAGCCTGCGGGCAGCAGGTGCGCTGATCGAGGGCGAGCGGGGCTATGGGTATCGGCTGGTTGAGGACTGTTCGCTGCCACCACAGACGTTTGATCGCATTGAGATCGAGGCGCTGGCGCTGGGCCTTGCCGAGGTTCTCCACATGGGAGACTCGGCGCTGGCGGCGACCTTTGTGCTGGCCAAGTTATCGGCAACGCTGCCCGATCAGGGTGAACACCGCCTCTTTCACGCCGTCTCGCACGTGCTGCGCCTGGAAAGGCGCTACCCACCCACACCCGACCTGAACACAATACGGCAAGGGTGCTGGCGCAAGGAGGCAGTTACGATCCGCTATGCCGACAAAGCAGGCGCCGTCACCCAGCGGACGATACTGCCACTCGCTATCGCTTATCTCGACAGAAAGCTGATGGTGCTTGCATGGTGCTGCCTGCGTGAGGCGTTCCGTATGTTCCAAGCAGATCGGATTGCTGCCGCACACCTCACTGGAACGAGTTTCCGGCCAAGGCGCGTGACGCTGCTTCGCACTCATCTGGCTGAACTGAGGGGCGGTTCAGCGTCTCGGCCGGATGCTGAACGAGCATCGTGAAGCGCCGGTTTGGCGAGTTGGGCCGTAGCCGGAGTAAAAGAGGTATCCTCCCACTCCGAACACCTGAAGGCGGATGGTCGCAGAACCACCAAGTGCGGCCCTAGCGGGAGAACAAGCCAGGCCGCCATCCCTGAGTAGGCTTGTGCCATCCAACGGCGACTTACGGCAGAATGACCGAGTCATAACCCGGATGCCCCATCCCCGCGCCCGGCAAAACGCCCCACACGCACGGCCCGCACAGTCTGCTAAGCTCCGGCCAGAACCGCGCCAGCACCCCCGAACACCGGAGATCCCCATGAAAGTCACCATTGAGATCGACTGCACCCCGGACGAGGCCCGCCAGTTCCTGGGCCTGCCCGACCTGAAGCCCATGCAGGCCGCGCTCATGGCCCGGGTGGAAGCGCAGATGACCGAAGCTGCCGACCGCTTCTCGCCGGATGCCATGCTGCGGTCTTGGATGTCGCTGGTGCCGCAAACGCCGGATCAGTTGAAGGACATGGTCGGCAAGTTCTTCCGCCCGCCCACGGGCGGGATGCCGGGCAAGACCGGCGATTGATGGCCCGGGACAAACTCACAGCGCACCCGCATCCGGCTTCACCCGTCGCCGCAGCACCCGCATCGTCAGCATCGCCGCCGTGATGGCGAGCAGCGACACCCCGGTCGTGACGCTGCCAAGCGCGTAAAGCACCGGCGAGGTCACGTTGGTCGTCATGCCCACGATCTCCAGCGGCAGGGTGTTGGTGCTGCCGGCCGTCAGCATGGTCCGGGCGAACTCGTCATAGGACAGGCTGAAGCCGAACAGCGCGATGCCCACGACGCCGGGCGCGATGATCGGCAGGACGACCTGGCGGAACACCTGGCCCGGCGATGCGCCGAGGTCGCGCGCCGCTTCTTCCCACGCCCGGTCGAAGCGGTTGAACACCGCGAACATGATCAGGAGGCCGAACGGCAGCGTCCAGGTGAGCTGTGCCCCGAACGCCGAGTTCCACCACGCCGCGTCCCAGCCCAGGAGGTTGAACAGCAGCCCGACGCCTAGGCTCACCAGCACGCCCGGCACGATCAGGCTGGCGACGGTCAGGGTGAACAGCGCGCCCGCGCCGTGGAACCGCCGGCGGAAGGCGACGGCCGCAGCGACCGAGACCACGGCGGTCGCCGCCATCACCATGGCCGCCAGGATCAGCGACCGGATGAACGCGGTGCCCAGGTCGCCCACCGCTTGTTGCTGGAACAGCCGGGTGAACCAGGCGGTCGAAACCCCGCGCATGGGAAAAGTCAGCCCGCCCTCCGGCCCCTGGAACGACAGAACGACGATGGTGAGCGTCGGGCCGTACAGGAACAGCACGAACAGCGCGAAGAACCCGCCCAGCAGCCAGCGGCCCAGCCCGGTGATCACAGTTCCCGCCGGATATCGACCACGCGCAGTAAGGCCGTGATCATCAGCAGCACCAGCAGCAGCAGCACCACGGCATTGGCGCAGGCCGCAGGATACTGCAGCAACGCGATCTGGTTCGAGATCATCAGCCCCACGGACGCCCGCTGCCCGCCGCCCATTAGCCGCACCGTCGTGAAATCGCCCATCACCAGCGTGATGATGAACACGGAGCCGATGGCGATGCCGGGCTTGGACAATGGCAGGATCACTTCCCGCAGCACCGCCAACGGACCGGCCCCGGCATCCACCGCGGCCTCGATCAGCCGGCGGTCGATCCGCACCATGGTGTTGAACACCGGCACCACCATGAACAGCGCGTACAGGTGGACAAACGCGAGCACCACCGCGAAGTCGGAGAACAGCAGCACGTCAAGCGGCCGGTCGATCAGCCCGGCGCCCATCAAGGCGCCGTTGAACAGCCCTTCCCGCCCCAGGAACGGCACCCAGGAGATCATGCGGATCACGTTGGAGGTCAGGAACGGCACGGTGCACACCAGGAACAGCACCGACTGCAACATGGCGCTCTGCACGCAGAACGCCAGGAACAAGGCAACCGGCACGCCCACGGCAACGGTCAGCACCCAAACCAGCGCCGTGTACTTCAGCGTGTTCAGGTAGGTCAGCCACGTCACTGGGGACAGCAGCACGTCCGCGTAGTTGGTCAGCACGACGTCGGGGATCAGCCGCACGCTGTCGTAGTCGAAGAAGCTGACCACCACGATGGCCGCCATCGGCACCAGCAGGAAGCCGCCCAGCACCAGCCAAAGCGGCGCCGCCAGCAGGTAAGGCGCCCCCCTCACGCCGCGACGAACTCGTTCCATTTCTGCACGAGGAAGCGGTCCTCGGTCATCACCGAGTTCCAGCAGGCGACCTGCCCCATGCGCTCAGAGAACGACCCGCCGTCGCGCACCGCGCCGGCCTTTTCCAGCACCTTGCCGTCCGGCGACTTGATGTCGGACTGCGCGGGCTTGCCCTCCATCCAGAAGCCCCACTCGTCCGGCGTCATGTTCTCCTTCGCCGTTTCCAGCACCGCGCTGTAGTAGCCCTGACGGTTCAGGTAGGCGCCAGCCCAGCCGGACAAATACCAGTTGATGTAGTCGTACGCCGCGTCCAGCTCCATGCCGGACAGGTTCTTGGACAGGCCAAGGCCGCCGCCCCAGGCGCGGTAGCCTTCTTCCAGCGGCTGGTAGGTGCAGGCGATGCCGCGGGAGCGCACAGCGGTGACGGCGGGCGACCACATGGACTGGATCACCACCTCGCCCGACGCCATCAGGTTCACGCTCTCGTCGAAGCTTTTCCAGAACGCGCGGAACTGCCCGGCACGCTTGCTCTCGATCAGGAAGGCGGTCGTCTTCTCGATCTCGTCCCGCGTCATGTTGCCCTTGTCGCCGTATTTGATGCGCCCCAGGCTTTCCATCACCATGGCCGCGTCCATGATGCCGATGGAGGGGATGTTCAGAATGGACGCGCGGCCCTTGAAGGCCGGGTCCACCAAGTCGCGCCAGTTGCGGATCGGCCGTCCCACCAGGTCCGGGCGGATGCCGAGCGTGTCGGCGTTGTAGATGGTGGGGATCAAGGTCATCCAGCCGGAAGGCTGGGCCGCGAACTTGGTGGAGGTCGGCCCTTCCACGAAGCTCACGGTATGGGGCGCGGTGCCCTGGGCGATCCGGCTTTCGGGCGCCAGCCGGCCCGTGGTGAAGATCGGCACGATCTTGTCGTAGTTCTTGATCCGCTTCACGTCCATCGGCTGCAGCACGCCGGCGGGGAAGATCTTCTTGCAGATCCAGTACTCGATGTCGGCGATGTCGTAGGACCGCGGCTGCGTCACCGCCTTCTGCGACACGGCATCGCTGTCGAGCGCCGTCATCGCCAGGGTGAAGCCCAGGTCCTGCTTCACCTTGTCCGCCAGCGCGTTCAGGTTCGACACCCCGGTGCCGAACTGCCGCAAGGTGATGTTGCGGATGTTCTGCGCCCAAATGGTGGGAAAGCCGGTGATCGCGCCCGACCCGGCGGCAGCCCCGGCCAAGCCCAGTCCAGTCTTCAATGCCGCGCGGCGGTTGATGGTCTTGGTGTTTGCCACGATGGATCTCCTGAACAGGGAAGGGGAGGGGGATCAGGCGCTCAAAGGGTGGGCGTCGGCGGTGGACCAAACGATGGAGGCCGGCTGCCCCACCCCCACGGGATCGGCGTAGAACACGGCATCGGGCAGGATCGCCACCGCGTCCTCCCCGTGCTCGGTGGTGAGCGCCACGCGCACAGACGCGCCTTGGTATTCCACCAGCGACACCGTGCCCCGCACGCCCGGCCCGTCCGCGTTCGTCGCGTTGCTAACGAGCCGGCAACGGTCGGCGCGGACCGCCACCTGCGCGCCGGGTCTGCCCAGCACGTTGTGGCCGCCGATGAAGCGGGCGACAAAGGCGGCGGCCGGGCGGTCGAACACCTCCCGCGGGGACGCCGCCTGCTGGATGCGCCCGCCGTCCATCACCACGACCAGGTCGGCCAGCGCCATCGCTTCCTCCTGGCTGTGGGTGACGTGGATGAAGGTCAGGCCGAGGTCGCGCTGCAGCCGCTTCAGCTCCGCGCGCATCCGCCCGCGCAGGAACGGGTCGAGGGCCGACAGCGGCTCGTCCAGCAGCAGCACCCGCGGCTCGGTCAGCAGCGCGCGGGCCAGCGCTACCCGCTGCTGCTGGCCACCCGAAAGCTGGGCGGGCATCCGGTCGGCGTATGCCTGCATTTGCACCATTTCCAGCCCGCGCCGCGCCCGGGTGTGCCGCTCGGCCCGGCCGACGCCGCGCATCTTGAGACCGAACGCCACGTTGTCCAAGCAGCTCAAATGCGGAAACAGCGCGTAGCTTTGGAACATCATGGCGGTGCCGCGCCCGGCAGGCGGGGTGTTGGTCACGTTGCGGCCGTCCACCAGCACGTCGCCTTCCGACACCGCCTCGTGCCCGGCGATCATGCGCAGGGTCGTCGTCTTGCCGCAGCCGCTGGGTCCCAACAGGCAGCAATACACGCCGCGCGGAATCTGCAGCGTAACCGCGTCAACAGCGATGGCCCCACCATAACGCTTGCTCACCGCAACCAACTCGACGCCCTGCAACAATCAGCTTGCTCCCTTATGCCAAGGGCATTGCAAGCCACGTACCATCGGTCAAGGGCGGATGTGTCGGGCCGGCGCTACTTCGTCCCGTACAGCCGGTCGCCGGCGTCGCCAAGCCCGGGGCGGATGTAGCCGTGCTCGTCCAAGCAGCGGTCGATGGCGGCGGTGAACACCGGCACGTCCGGATGCTCGTCCTGCAGCACGGCCAAGCCCTCGGGCGCCGCGAGCAGGCACACGAAGCGCAGTTGCGCGGCCCCAGCCTGCCGCAGCCGGGTTAGCGCCGCGGCGGCGGAGTGCCCGGTCGCCAGCATGGGATCAACCACCACCACCAGCCGCTCCGGGATGTCGTCCGGCAGCTTGAGGTAATACTCGACCGGCACCAGGGTCGCCGGGTCGCGATACAGCCCGACGTGCCCGACGCGGGCGGAGGGCACAAGGTCCAGCATCCCGTCCAGAATACCGTTGCCTGCCCGCAGGATCGGCACGAAGCACAGCTTCTTGCCCGACAGCAGCGGCGCTTCCATGGCCTCCATCGGCGTTTCAATGGTCACGGTGTCGAGCGGCAGGTCGCGCGTCACCTCGTAGGCCATCAGGAGGCTGATTTCCCGGGCGATTTGCCGGAACTCGGCGGTGGGTGTCGCTTTCTGCCGCAGCAGCGTCAGCTTGTGCTGCACGAGCGGGTGGCCGACCACCGTGACGGCGGGAAAGCGCGCGTCGGCAAATGCCTGCATCAGAATACCGTTCCATCGCTGAGGATGCGCAAGGGCGGGCCGCCATCGGCTCGCCGCTCCGCCGCGGCCTGACGCCCCGCCGCCCAGGTTCCGCCTTCCAGCAGGCGAGACAGCGGCAAGGCGCCAGTGTCGCCGCCCAACCGGTCGCGGAGCGGCGGCGCGATCCGGTCGAGCAGCGCCACCGTGAGCGCCCGCCATTCCACCACCGCCGGGTGCCCCGGCGGCAGCGGCGCGTCGGCCAGCCCGGGATCGCGCAGCCGCAGCACGCCGAGGTCCAGGAACAGCCCGCCGTTGCGGTATTCCGGCAGGCCGGTCAACGCCTCGATCCCGGTAACGGCGATGCCCGCGTCCTCGAACACCTCGATCAACGAGTAGGTCAGCCATTGCGACAGCTTGTGGAACGGCACCAGCCCGGCGCTGCCCGCCGGTGCCCCGGGCTCAAGCGGCAGGTCCGGATGGTGCCACACGTCGCCCAGGCTGCGCCCGGCAAGCACGACCCGCGGCGGCCAAACCAGGCCGAAACCGTCCAGCACCGCGGCCAGGATGTCGCCGGCGGCGACCGTCGCGCGGTCTCGGGCAAGGTGGTCAAACAGTTGCCCAACCCGTGGATCATCATGCCCGAACAGGTCCGGCCGGGCTAGCAGCGCCGCGCCGAGGCCGCGTAGCAGGGCCGCGCGCCCGTCCAGCCCCGGCAGGGGGTTGCCCTCGTCCACCTGAAAGGCACGGGCCAGCGCCGCCGCATCCATCCGCACCAGCCCGTCCGCGTCGGCGCGCATCCCGCCCTCCGCCGCGAACAGCCCGGCCTCGAACGCGCGCAGGCTGGCCACCGCCAACCCTTCCGACCGGGACAGCACGAGGCCGGTGCCCGGTTCGGCGTAGCGCCAGTTGCCCGCGCCCGCGTCCAGCAGCACGCTGATTACGCAAAGCTCAACGCGCGCGCGCGCCGCCTGCGCCACGCCCCCTTCGGCCAGCCTGGCGCCGAGCGGTCCCCAACGGTCGATGCCGCCCACGGCGAAATGCCGCCAGCGCGCATGGTGCGGGATGCGGAGGTCCGGATACGCGCTGCGCACAACCGACGCGACGTAAGCGGCTGCATCGTCCAAACGCATAGGGTCCACGGTGAAATGCCGTAGCCTGTCAGCCTCCGCCAAGGCCAGCATCGCGCCGGCCCGGCTGCGCACGGCCTCCGCGGTGCAGAGCCAGGCCGCCGCCTCCGCTTCACTCATCCAGCGGCCGGCCCTTGGCCTCGTGCAGGACCTCGGGCGGGGGCACGGCGTCGGTGAAGTAGCCCGCCGCCTTTTTCGCATCCATCTCCACGCTGGCATCGGCGGGGATCAGCGCGTCGGGGATGGCGATGCGCTCGACGACCTCAATCCCGCTCGCCACGATCGGCGCGAACTTCATGTTGCTCATGGACACCAGTTGGTCGATGCGGGTGATGCCGAGCCAATGCAGCACGTCCGGCATCAATTCCTGGAACCGCATGTCCTGCACGCCCGCGACGCACTCCGTCCGCTGAAAGTAGGCGTCGGCCCGGTCGCCGCCCTCCTGCCGCTTGCGGGCGTTGTAAACCAGGAACTTCGTGACCTCGCCGAGCGCCCGGCCCTCCTTGCGGTTGTACACCACGACCCCGACGCCGCCCATTTGCGCGGTCTCGATGCACACCTCGATGCCATGCGCCAGATACGGCCGGCAGGTGCAGATGTCGGAGCCGAACACGTCGGAGCCGTTGCACTCGTCATGAATGCGGCAGGCGATGCGGGTCTCGTTCCGGC
Source organism: uncultured Acetobacteraceae bacterium (assembly GCA_937873175.1). Taxonomy (GTDB): domain Bacteria; phylum Pseudomonadota; class Alphaproteobacteria; order Acetobacterales; family Acetobacteraceae; genus CAHJXG01. The sequence continues at coordinate 10,415 of CALMVT010000541.1, forward strand.
CCAGCCCGGCGGGGTCGCCGAACAGATACACCGTCATGCCGCCGATGGGCGGCAGGAACACGTCAAGGTCCGGCCGCGTCACCAGCTCCGGGAACATGCCGCCGGTCTGCTCGAACAGGCCGCGGCGCAGGTCGGACACCGCGATGCCGAAACGGCGCGCGACGCCGGGCAGGTACCAAACCGGCTCGATGGCGATCTTGGTCACGCGGACGTTGCCGGCGGCGTCCAGCACCGTCCCGTCCGGATGCAGCCGCCCGGCCCGCACGGCGTCCGCGATCTCCGGCATGTTGATGTGGGCGCGGGTCACAGCGATGGAGGGCCGCACATCGACGCCCGCGGCGATGCGGTCGGCGAATAGCTCGGTGCTCAGGTGCCCCCAAGGGTCGAGCGAAACGATGGCGTCCGGCTTGGACCATTGCGGGAACGGCCCGATCCGCACCGCCGGGCTGGTGTTGGTCAGGTCCGGCTGATGCCCCGCCGCAAGCTGACCGGCCGCGACCGCAAGCGCGCGATACACTGAATAGGCCCCGGAATGCGTGCCGATGGCGTTGCGGCTCGGCCCGGCGTTCAGCGTCGCAACCACCGCGCCGCGTGCCTGGCCATCTGCGCTGCCCCAGGCGATCCGCCGGTTGCCCGCGCCGGCATTGCCGGGATGCGAGGCCAGCACGATCGGGCGCGGCACGGGCCGCTTCTCGTTCGTCCGCAACGGCGGGTCATTCCAGTCGATGGCAAGCTCCTGTCGCAACAAATGACAAGCTAGTGAGAACCCGGCGGATTGGTCAACGGCATACGCCTTGCCACTCTACGCCGGGGCGGGTGAAGGATTGGTTAATGCCGGGTGCCGCGGCAGCATGGACGATCTTGCACCGGATTGTAACCGCACATATTATAAGTGTATGGACAGAGTGGTTTCCCAACTGGATGAGGCGGAACTCCTGCCGAGCCGCAGCTTCGGCTACCGGCTTTGGATGCTGCGGCACGCCTGGACCCGGCGGCTTGAGGCGGCGCTGCAGGGGACGGAGCTGACGCACATGCAGTTTTTCCTGCTGCGCGCCACGGAGCACGTCGTGAAGCTCGGCGAGGTGCCGACGCAGAGCCGGCTCGCCGACGGCCTGCACATCGACCGCATGACGGCAAGCAAGGTGCTGCGCACCCTTGAAGCGAAGGGGCTGCTTGTCCGCGCCGTGCACCCGGACGACCCGCGCGCCAACAGCGTGGCGTTGACGGAGGCGGGCGCCGCGCTGCTGCGCCGGGCGACGCTGCTGGTGGTGGCCGAGCAGGAGCGGTTCTTCGGCCGGCTCGGCGAAGCCCGCAAGGCGGAGTTCAGCACCATGCTGGATGAATTGCTCAGCAACGACGGCTGCCCGTTTGCCGCCGCATCCAAGGAGCCTGATTGATGGATGGATCGCAGCCCGTGACGACCGAACGGCCCTTGGTCAGTCAGGCGCCGCTGCTGGCGCCCGAGGTCGCGGCGTCCCGGCCCTGGCTCTCGCGCCGGCGCGCGTTGCTGGGCGTGGCGGCTTTGGCAGTGGCGGCGGGCCTCGGGTACTTCGGCTACGGCTGGTGGACCACAGGCCGCTTTCTGGAAGAAACGGACGACGCCTACGTGCAGGCGGACATGGTCGCCGTGTCCTCGCGCGTGGCCGGGCAGGTGGCGGAGGTGCCGGCGGCCGATAACCAGCGGGTCAGCGAGGGCGATGTGCTTGCCCGGCTTGATGACCGCGACCTGCAAGCGGCGCAGGCTCAGGCCCGTGCCGACGTGGCCGCGGCGGAGGCGGACATCCAATCCCTGCAGGCGCAACTACGCTTGCAGGACAGCACGATGGCCGCAGCGGACGCCGACATTGCCAGCGCCGATGCGTCCGCCGCCTACGCGAAGTTCGAGTTCAACCGGTATTCCGACCTGGTGCGGACCGGCACCGGGTCGCTGCAGCGGGCGCAGCAGGCGGAGGCCGACATCAAGGGGCGGGACGCCGCCGCCGCCCGTGCCCGCGCCGCAGCGGAGGGCGCGCGGCAGCAAGTGACGGTGCTGCAAGCGCAATTGAGCCGCGCGCAGGCGTCGCTGCTGCGCGCCCGAGCGGTGGCGGACCAGGCGGCGCTGAACCTGTCCTACGCCACGATCACCGCGCCCACGGACGGCGCGGTGGGCGACCGCACCGTGCGGGCCGGCCAATACGTGCAGCCGGCGACCCGGCTGCTCAACGTGGTGCCGATGGATGCCGGGTTGTACGTGGTCGCGAACTTCAAGGAAACCCAGCTCGCCCGCATGGGCGCGGGGGAGGCCGTGCGCCTCCAAGTGGACATGCTCGGCGGCGAACCGCTGCGCGGCACGGTCGATAGCCTCGCGCCCGGCAGCGGCGCCACCTTCGCCCTGCTGCCGCCGGAGAACGCCACCGGCAACTTCACCAAGATTGTGCAGCGCGTGCCGGTGCGCGTCCGGCTTGACCCCGACCCGCGGCTGTCGCAGTTGCGGCCGGGCTTGTCGGTCACGGCGTCGGTTGACACGCGCACGGCGCCCGCGGGGCCGCTGCGGACCTTGGCGGAGCGATGAGCGGCGCCGTTGCCGCGGCCGGCGCCCCGCCGCGCACCAAGGCCGGGCTGCGGGATTGGGTGGCGTTCCTGGGCGGGTCGCTCGGCGCGTTCATGGCCGTGCTCGACATCCAGATCACCAACAGTAGCCTGGCCGACATCCAGGGCACGCTGGGCGCGAGCCTGGACGAGGGAAGCTGGATCAGCACGGGCTACCTGATCGCCGAGATCATCGTGATCCCGATGACCGGCTGGCTGTCCGGGGTGTTTGGCCTGCGCCGCTACCTGGTCGTGAACGCGCTGCTGTTCCTGGGCTTTTCCGTGCTGTGCGGGTTGGCGACCAGCCTCAGCGAGATGATCCTGTTCCGCATCGGCCAGGGCTTCACCGGCGGCGTGCTGATCCCGACCGCCTTCACCATCATGCTGCTGCGCATCCCCGGCGCCCAGCGCGCCGTCGCCAGCGCCATCTTCGGCCTGACAGTCACCTTTGCGCCGGCTATCGGGCCGACGATCGGCGGCTGGCTGACCGACACCTACTCCTGGCACTGGATCTTCTACATCAACCTGATCCCCGGCGCGGCGCTGGTGGGGATGATCTGGTGGGGGCTGGACGTGCAGCCGATGCGGCTGGAACGGCTGGCCCGCGGCGACTGGGCCGGGATCGCCTGCATGGCGGTCGGCCTCGGCAGCCTTGAATACGTGCTGGAGGAAGGGCAGCGTAAGGACTGGTTCGGCGACGACCGCATCGTGCTCGGCGCCGTGCTGGCCGCGGTGTTCATCACGGCGTTCCTGGCCGTCGAGCTGCTGAGAAAGGAACCGTTCATCGACCTGCGCCTGCTGCGCAGGCGCTCGCTGGCCGCGGCCTGCACGGTCAACTTCGCGACGGGCCTGGCGCTGTACGGCTCCATCTACATCCTGCCGCTCTATCTGACGCGCGTGCAGGGCTACAATGCGTCCCAGATCGGCGAGGTGCAGATGTGGATGGGTCTGCCGCAGCTTGCCATCCTGCCTTTTCTGCCCTTCATCCTCCGCCGGTTCGACAGCCGGGTGGTGCTCGCCTTCGGCGTCAGCCTGTTCGCGGCAAGCTGCCTGATGAACGGCTACGGCATGAACGCCGACACGGGGATGGACCAGTTGCGGTGGTCGCAACTGGTGCGGGCGCTGGGCCAGCCGTTCATCATCTCGCCCTTGGCGCAGATGGCCACCGTCGGCATCGGCCCGGCGCAAGCCGGGGCAGCGAGCGCGCTGTTTAACATGTTCCGCAACCTGGGCGGCAGCTTCGGCATCGCCATGCTGGCCACGGCGGCGGAGCACCGGGAGCATTGGCACTTCTCCGCCATCGCCGAACGGGTGACGCAGAACTCGGTGCTGCTGGCGGAGCGGCTGGGCCAGATGGCGCAGGCGGTCGGCCCGGACCAGGCGCTGGCGCGGCTGGCGAACCAGGTGCGGCGGCAGGCGACGGTGATGGGCTACGCCGACTGCTTCCTGCTGATCGGCGCCGGGCTGCTGCTGAGCCTGGTAGGCGTCGTGTTCCTGTCCCGCGCCCAGGTTGGCGGCGGGGGCGGCGGGCACTGAGGCGCTACTCGGGAATCTGCACGCTGTCCGCCGAAACGGCGATGGCGTCCGACCCCGGCGCCGCGGCGATGGGCGGCACGTTCGCCGCCGTGAGCGGGGGAACGCTGCCGTCGGCGCCGGTTCCCCGCGGCGTGGTGTGCACGACCTGGCTCGCCGGCAACGGCGCCCCGTTGCGAAGGTAGGCATACAGCGCGTCCAGCGCCAAGATGTAGTAGCGGTGCAGCGGCACATACGCGCTGTTGAACCCGGCCAATCCAAGCAGCGCATCGAGGTGCTGCGCGTTGGTGACCTCGATGTAGCGGAGTTGGCTGCGCCGCCCTTCCTGCTGGTAATTCAGGCCAAGGTAGGCGCGGGACGCGAAGTTCGGCGGCAAGATGTTGTCGGCGCGTCCGGTGACGATCACGGTTGGAATGCCGTGCAGGTTGCCGTTGGCGCGGATCTCCCGAACCCCTTCGCGGATGCGTTGCGATTGGGCAGTCTCCGGCTCCGACAGCGGCGTGCCGGTCACAGCGTCGTAGCCGAGGGCCAAAGAGCGCAGGCACAATGCGCCGCGCAGGTCCTGGTCCGGCGTCGACGCCCGGTCCTCCGCCGGGCCGCCGGGCGCGAGATCGTTGACCAGGTTGACGCCGCCGGTCGGCGGGATGCCGCTGCTGAGGCTGAAAAGGATCGCCTCGGTGGCCGGGGCGAGCGGCGCAGGCTGATTGGCGGCCGTCGCGGCGAAGCTGTAGCCGCAAAGCCTGTCGGCGACGCTGAACCGGCCATAAGCGTTGGCATAGGTCATCGCGATAGACTGCGGGACGTAAAGGAACCACAGCGCGCCCTGGGTGGCGTTCTGCTCCGGCAGGATGCCGAACTCGTTCAGCACCCGTTGCGCGTCCGCGGCCTGGTCCGCGACCGTGGCGCCGGCCAGCAGCCCGGCCTCCGCCAGCGCCGTGCAGCGCGCAGGGCTGGCGGCGAGGTTCAGCGGCGTTGTTGCCAGCGCTGGAACCGCATTGGCGCAGCCCTCGAACACGTTCTGCAGCGTGACGTAGTCGAGCAGCGTGCGGCTGTGCCGATACACGGGCGCGCGACTGCCCTGGACGATGGCGAAGCGGTCCACGTATTCCGGATCAACGTTCGGCTCGGCCACTGCCACGCCGTCGATCAATGCGCGCCGGTCCTGCTCCGCCGCGCGCAAGGAAGCGCCGCCGCCGTTGGATACGCTGGAGGCGATCACCAGCGTGTTGCGCTTGTTGATGCGGGCGCCAGGGTATTTCTCACGCAGCACGTCGAAGGCGAAGCGGATGGATTGCAGCACGTAGCGGCCCCAATCGGCTTCGGGGTTGGCCTGGGAATGGGCGTGCTTGAAGGCGAAACGGTCCGGATAAGTTTGGTTGAAGGCGGCGCGTTCGGCGAGTGACAGGTTGGCGGTGAACTGCGCCTGCCCGTCCGCGTCGGCGAGCGGAACAGCCTCCCCGTGCAGCAGCGTGACCACGCCTTGCTGCAGGTCGTCAAAGCCGGTGCCGGTGCCCTTGTCGGTGTAGGCGACGGCGCAGCCGTGCTTGAGGCCCCACTCGCCGGCGGTGGCGATAGCGCCGTAGATCCCGCGCGAGCCGGAGGACGGCGCGGTGACGATGCAGCCGCGGGCCGGGTCATAGCTATCGGGCACCTGCACCAGCAGCGTGACGCGGGAGCCGTCGGGCTGCACGGCGTAGGCGACCGTCTCGTCCCCGGCGATCAGGCCCTGGCCCGCCGTGACTGTCCCATCGGCCAGGACGTTCGGTCCCCAGAAGGTGCCGTAGCCCCCGGCGGTGCTGACATCCACCAGCGCGCCATAGTTCACGAAAATCGCCCGGCGGCGCAATTCCGCGGCGGTCGGGTGCAGAGGGTCGGCAAAGCCGGGCGCGGTTCCTCCCAGGCCGCTGCGGCCGAGGCCCGCGGTCAGCAGGTCATCCGTGGCGCCGTCATAATGCGTGCGGACCGGCGATTGAATGAACGTCGCGCCGTCATCATCGCGGGCGACGGCGTCCGGGCTGGCGGCCCAAAACAGGGCGATGGCGGTGCAGAGCAGCAGAAGGCGGGCGCGTTGGCGCACGGCAGTTTCCTCTCCCGCCCTCGGCTTGGCGAAGCGCCGGGTTGAAGTGTCCAATAAGGTGGGGTGGCGCCGAAGTAAATGCTGGCCGGCTTTCGTTTGGCCAAGCACGGTCCCGTTGTTCCGATTGATCACGCCCGATAGGGTCCCCGGTCAGCGGGCGAAACGAGAGGAACGTTGACGGCAAAGGAACGCCAGAGCCGGAACGTGCTGGCTGCAGGACGGCCGAAAATCGACGCCGTGCTGCGCCGGGCCGCTCCGCCGACATGCCGGCCTATTCAACCCTCATCGCTGGATCGACGCGGCGCGGCGCGTTGCCGGCGTACTGATGACTCAGATTCCGCCGTTCGGGGGCACGCCCACAACGCGGCTGTATCGGCAGTTCGAGCGCGCGGCTTACGACGCGCTGGCCGTCTGACCCGCCTCCGGCAAGGCGTTGGCTACAGCGCGCCGATGTTGCCCTGGTAGTCGCAATACACGCCCACGACCGTGCCGCCCCGCATCGCCTTGCCGCGCCAAACGCCGTCACGGCCCTTTTGCAGCCCTGTCACCCCCGTGAAGCCGCCGGTCTCGATGCGCCGGCGCGCTTCGCGCATGGTGAAGCTGTTGGAGCCGGCCACCGGGGCGGCGGAGGTCTTGCGGTCGGCGTCGGAGGTGGTGACGGCGGGCTGCGACGGGCTGCTGGTGTTTTGCTCGCTCCGAGGGCTTCCCGTGCCGAACCGGCCGCCGAAGGTGGACATGGAGCCGTGCGGCGCCGGAACCGCCTCGCCGGGCACAACCCCGGTCACGGAGCCGTTGCGTCCCACGGTAGAGGGCGAGCCTGGCGCGATGTAGTAAGTGCCGTTGTGGGCCGGCGTATTCTGCGCCCACGCCGTGCCGCACAGCAGCGCCGCGGCCACGCCAAAGCGAACTGCCCTCATCACATGATCCTTCTGATGCAATCGTGGTGGCCGAACGCGGCGCCGCACACCCGGTTGCGATCACGGACGCGCCAGACGATGCTGGGCGCATCCAGCGGAGGCGTGACGGCCCCGGCATCGGGCAAGGGAGACGAGGATGAACGGTGCGGCGCCGGGCAACGTGGACCAGATCGAGTACTGGAACGGCGACATCGGGCAGCGATGGGCGCGCAACCAGGACCGCATGGACCAGGCGTTCCAGCCCTTGACCGCGGCCTTGATCGAGCATGCCGTGCCGCGCCGGGGCGAGCGCGCGGCCGATATCGGCTGCGGCTGCGGCGACCTCAGCCTCCTGCTGGCGGACCGGCTCGGGGCGGAAGGACGGGTGTTCGCGGTGGATGTGTCGCGGCCGATGCTGGACCGAGGCCGGGCGCGGCAGGGAACATTGGCTGAGGCGTCGGCCGGGGCGGACCGTGCGGTTATCGACTGGCAGGAAGCGGACGCCGCAGCCTGGCCGTTCCCGGAGGGCGCGTTTGACCTGCTCATTTCCCGCTTCGGCACCATGTTCTTTGCTGATCCGGTCCAGGCGTTCCGCAACATGCGCCGCGCGCTGCGGCCCGGCGGCCGGCTCCTGATGCTGTGCTGGCGGCCGATGGCGGACAACGCCTGGGTGGCGGTGCCCCGCGCGGCGATGCTGCAAGTTGTGCCTGCGCCCGACCCCGCGCCGCCGCACGTGCCGGGTCCGTTCGCCTTTGGCGACGCGGCGCGGGTGGGCGCGATCCTCGCGCGGGCTGGCTTCACGGGGGTGGCCAGCACGGCAATCGCGGCGGCGCTGAACGCTTTCGCCACGGGCAGCACGGACGCCGCGGCGCTGGACGACGCGGTGCAGTTCGCGACCGAACTTGGCCCGGCCTCTGTTCTGCTGCGCGACGTGGACGACGCGATGCGGGCGCGCGCGGTTGCGGCCGTCCGCGCCGCGCTGCGCGACCGTGCCGGAGGGGGCCGGGCAACGCTCGACGCCGCCTGCTGGCTGTTCACCGCGGAGAACCCGGCCGCCGCCGGGCACGCGCCGTGACCGCACCGGACCCTGCGGCCTTGGTGGAACGCTGCCGCGTGTCGCCGGGCGACGCGGTGCGCCTGGACGACCATGACCCGGCAAACCGCTTGGGGCTGTCCAAGGCGGACGCGGAAGCGATGCTGGCCGCGGGCGCCGAGCGCCTTTCCGTGCTGCACGGCCAATTGTTCGCGCAGCGCGCCTGGTCCGTGCTGCTGGTGCTGCAAGGCATGGACGGCAGCGGCAAGGACGGCGCGATCAAGCGGCTCGCGGCCGGGCTGAACCCGCAGGGCCTGCGCGTCACCTCCTTCGCGGCGCCGAACGCCGAGGAGCGGTCGCATGACTTCCTGTGGCGCATCCACCGCGCCCTGCCGCCGCGCGGCACGGTCGGCGTGTTCAACCGCAGCCACTACGAGGACGTGCTGGTGCCCCGCGTGAACCCGGATGCGCTGGCGGGGCTGGGCCTTCCGCCCAGCCTGGTCGGGCCGGACATCTGGACGCAGCGGCTCGGCGCCATCGTCGGGTTCGAGAGCACCTTGGCCCAGCAAGGCATCGTGCAGGCCAAGATCTTCCTGAACCTGTCCCGGGAGGAGCAGCGCAAGCGGCTGCTGGCCCGGCTGGACGATCCCGCCAAGGCCTGGAAGTTCGACCCGTCGGACATCACGGCGCGCGACCGCTGGGCGGAGTACCGGGCGGCCTACGAGGCGGCGATGGGCGCCACCGCGACGGCCGCGGCGCCGTGGATCATCGTGCCGGCCGACAGCAAGCCGGTGGCGCGCGCCCTGGTGCAGGCGGTTCTGCAGGTGACGATGGAGGGCTTGGATCTCCTCATGCCGCCCCCGTCGCCCGAACGCCTGGCGCAGATGGCCGAGGCGCGCAAGCAGCTCGCGGGGTGATCTGCGCTAAAGCCCGACCTGGGTGCCCAGCTCGACGACGCGCTTGGGCGGGATCTGGAAATAGCTCGACGCGCTCACGGCGTTGCGGGTCACGAAGGCGTAAAGCCGCTCCCGCCACCGGGACAGCTCGGGGTGGATGGTGGGCACCGGCGTTTCGCGCGCGAGTAAGAACGACGTTTCGGGGATGTCGGCGGGGAACTCTCCCCGGTGCGCGTCCAGCGCCGCCGGCACGTCCGGCGCTTCCGCGAAGCCGAAGCGCAGGGTGATGGCCGTGAAGCCCTTGTCGAGCGGCTCCGCCGTCATGCGCTGGTCGCCTCCGACAAAGGGCACCCGCTCCGTGATCACCGTCAGCAGCGCAATGCGCTCGTGCAGCACCTTGTTGTGCTTGAGATTGTCGGTCAGCGAGTAGGGCGCCGTCGCCCGGCGAGCCGCAAGATAAACCGCCGTGCCCTTCACCCGCGGCAGCGCCGGGTCGATCCGGGCAAGGAACTGGTCGAGCGGCAGGTTTTCCTCGCTGTTGCGCGCCAGCAGGACTTGCCGGCCGCGGCGCCAGGTGGACATCAGCGCGAACACGACGGCACCGATCAGCAGCGGGAACCAGCCGCCCTGGGGGATCTTCACCGCGCTGGCGCTGGAAAAGGCGAGGTCCACGAGGAGAAAGGAGCCGAGAACCGCGGCCGTCACCGGCACGCTCCAGCGCCACACCCGGCGGGCAACGAGCGCCATCAGGCCCGTCGTGATCACCATCGTGCCCGCCACCGCGATGCCATACGCCGCCGCCAGGTGGTCCGAGGACCCGAAGGCCAGCACCAGCCCGATCACGCACGCCATCAGCAGCCAGTTGATCTGCGGCACATAAACCTGGCCGACCGCTTTCTCCGAGGTTTGGCGGATGTCGAGCCGGGGCAGCAGGCCAAGCTGAATCGTCTGCTGCGTCAAGGAGAACGCGCCGCAGATCATCGCCTGGGACGCGATCACCGTGGCGGCGGTGGCGAGCGCCACGGCCGGCACCAGCGCCCAGCCGGGAAACAGCTTGAAGAACGGCAGGTCGGTCGCATCGGGGTGGGCGAGCACGAGCGCGCCCTGGCCGAAGTAGTTGAGCGCCAGGGCCGGCAGCACAAAGGAGAACCAGTCGAGCCGGATCGGGCCGCGGCCGAAGTGCCCCATGTCGGCGTAAAGCGCCTCCGCCCCGGTCATGGCGAGGAATACCGAGCCGAGCGCCAGGAAGCTGACCGAACCGTGGCTGAACAGGAAGCGGACAGCATGGAACGGGCTGAGCGCCGCCAGCACGCCGGGGTTCTGCACCACCTGCGCCAGCCCGGCCGCGGCCAGCACGGCGAACCACGCCGCCATCACCGGGCCGAAATACGCGCCGATGCGCTCGCTGCCCCGGCTTTGCACCAGGAACAAACCGATCAGCACGGCAATGGTGATCGGAACCACGTAGGGCTTGAGAAAGGGGGCGGCGATTTCCATCCCTTCGATGGCGCTGAGCACGGAGATCGCCGGGGTGATTATGCCGTCGCCGTAGAACAGCGCGGCGCCGGCGATGCCGACCATGACCATGACCAGGGCGGTGCGGCGCCGCGGGTCGGTTTCCGAATGCGCGGCCAGGCCGAGCAACGCCATGATGCCGCCCTCGCCGTCGTTGTCGGCGCGCATGACGAACAGCACGTACTTGATCGTCACGACGATCATGAGCGCCCAGAATACTAGGGACAGCAGCCCCAGCACCGTTTCCGCGTCCGTGCCGCCGCCGGCCGCTTTCAGGCATTCGCGCAGCATGTAGATCGGGCTGGTGCCGATGTCGCCGTACACGACGCCGAGGGCGCCAACCACAAGGGCGCGGCGCGTGGGATCGGCTGGTGCGTCGCCGGGCGCTTGGCTGCTCACGGATGCTTGGCTGGTCATCATGCCCCCGCGGCGCCGGACCGCCCTTGTCGGTTGGCCGGCCGGTCCACGCGCCGGCGCGCCTTTCAAAAGCGGAGGCTATAGGTGAGCTGCACGAATAAAAAGACGGGCGGCCGAGGCCGCCCGCAGAAGTTAGCCGATGGTTAGAAGTCGATGATCAGCCCTGGGCGGGCACCGCGACGAACAGACTGCGGCCATCCCGCAGCACGCGGAGCGCCACGGCCTGCTGGCCTTTCTTCTCCCGGCTTCCTTGCGCGCGGATCGCCTGCACCGCCTGCTCCGGCGTCGTGACCGGGCGGTTGCCGACACTTTGCAGCACGTCGCCGGGTTTCAGCCCCGCCTCGCTGGCCGGGCTGTTGGGGCGCACGGCCGCGATCACCGCGCCCGTCACGTCGTCTCCAAGGCCCAGGCTTTCCCGGGCGGCCGGGCTGATCGGCGCGAGCGCCAGGCCGAGTTTCCCGCCCCCTTCCTGCTCGCCCGGCACGCCGGCGTCCGCGACCTTGTCCGGCAGCGCCGCCGTGGTCATGGACAGCTTCTGCTCCGCGCCGTCGCGCAGCACCGTGACCTCCGCCTTGGTGCCGGGCCGCAGCGCCGCCACCTGGCGGGCCAGGGCGCGCGGGTCATCCACCGCCTTGCCGTCCACCGCCGTCACCACGTCGCCCGGCTTCAGCCCGGCCTTTGCCGCCGGCCCGTTCGGCTCGACATCCGCGACCAGGGCGCCTGTGGCGCGCGGCAGCTTCAGCGCCGTTGCCATCTCGGGGTTCAGCTTCTGCGACATCACGCCGAGGTAGCCGCGCTCCAAGTGGCCGTGCTCCTCCAGTTCCGCCACCACCTGCTTGACCAGGTTGGACGGGATGGCGAAGCCGATGCCGACGGACCCGCCGGACGGGCTGAAGATCGCGGTGTTCACGCCCACCACGCTGCCGTCCGTGCTGAACAGCGGCCCGCCGGAGTTGCCGCGGTTGATCGGCGCATCGACCTGCAGGAAATCGTCATACGGCCCGGCGCCGATGTCGCGCCCGCGCGCCGAAACGATGCCCGCCGTCACCGTGCCGCCCAAGCCGAACGGGTTGCCCATCGCGATCACCCAATCGCCTGGACGCGCCTTGTCGCTGTCGCCCAAGGACAGGAACGGCAGCTTCGCCCCGGCGTCGACCTGCAGCACCGCGATGTCGGTGCGCGGGTCGCGGCCGACCACGCGGGCGTCCAGCTCCCGCCCGTCATCAAGCGTCACCACGACCTTGGTGGCGCCATCCACGACGTGGTTGTTGGTGACGACGTGGCCCTCCGCATCGACGATGAAGCCGGAGCCGAGCGCCTTTGCCGGGCGGCCCTGGCCTTCGTGGCCCTCGGGCCGGCCGCCGAAGAAGCGGCGAAAGGTCTGGTCCTGCTCCGACCCTGGCGGGAACGGCGAGCTGGCCTGCTCCGCCTGCACGCGCTCGGTGCTGGTGATGGTCACCACCGCGGGGCGCACGCGGGTCACGAGGTCGCCGAAACCCGGCAGGGCCGGGACGGACGGCGCCGCGATGGGCGCCGCGGCGGCCTGGCTCTCTGCGGCGGCCGGGTGCAGCGCGGCGCCGAGGCCGCCCAGCGCGGTGCCGGCCAGCAGCACGGCGGCGAACGCGGCGCGGCGGGATTTCAGACTGAACATGGGGTGCTCCTGGTTGGTTCCTTGCGGATCAACTCCGCATGGGAAGCCATATGCGTTGGCGCCTATGGAGCGACGCCCTGCGCCACCATGTCGATTTCGTCAGAATTCGGGAGGGGCAAGCCCGTCCGGAAAGGCCAGCGTCACCGACAAGCCCGGCGCCGCGTCCTCCAACCGCAGCGCCGCGCCGTGCAGCCGCGCCACGGCGGCCACCAGCGCCAAACCGAGGCCGCTGCCCGGCGTGCTGCGGCTGCGGTCCAGGCGGTAGAACCGTTCCAGCACGCGCCCGCGCTCGCCCGGCATCAGCGCCGCCCACGCGGGCTGCGCTG
>CALMVT010000542.1 GCA_937873175.1 uncultured Acetobacteraceae bacterium
GCACGATGCCGTCCGCGAGCGCCGAGAACCAGGCATCGTCGTCCGGCAGCCGGTCGCGCCAGGTGTCCCGCACGGCCTCCCCGCTGGCGCGCGGCGTGCCGTCCAGCAGCAGGGACAGCAGATCAACCGCGCTGCGGCCCCGGTGCAGCGGCAGGGCCTGGGGCTGCTGCACCGTGGCCGTGCCGTCATGCGCCCGCAGGTCGCCCCACGCTTCAAAGGCGTGCGTCATCGGAACGTGCCAACCCGCGGCCACCGCCGTGTCGTCCGGCGCCGCGGAAGCGTGGATGCTGAGCGGCAGGAGGCGCAGCGCGTCGGCGAAGCCCGGCACGGTGTGCGCCGGGTTGCTGTCCAGGATCAGCAGCGCCGTCACCCGCCCGGCCGCCATGTCGTCCGCGAGCGCGCGCAGGCTGGCCGCGCCGTCCTCCGGCCGGTGCTCGAAGGGCGGGAACAGGTCGTAGGCGTGGCCGCGCCCGCCCAACGCCTCGTTGACCGCATGGACCAGGGCGTGCGCCTCCGCGGGCAAGGCGGGTCCGGCGTGCACAAAGGCGCGGCCCCCTGCGGCGCGCAGGTCGGCGAGCGCCGGGCCGACCCAGGGCGGCGCGTCGGACGGCACGGCGCCCTCCAGCACCCCGGCGGACAGCGCCATCAACCCGCGGTGCAGCGCCGTCGGGTCCGCCGCCACGCGATGGTCGGCGACGGAGCCGAGCAGGCTCGGCACGCTTTCCACGGCGTAGATCCGGCTCATCGGCCCGCGCACCGGGTTGCGCCGCCCGGCCAGGTCGCGGGCAAAGCGCACCCAGCCCGGCGCGCCGGAGATCAGGTCGCTTTCCAACCCAAGCACCACGTCCGCCGCATCGAGCCGCGGCACGGCGAGCAACGGCTGCCCGTAGGCCCGGATCGCACCCTCGCGCGCCGCGTCGCGGCCGTCCGCTTCCCATTGGTGCCAGCGCGCTTCCGGCAGCCGCGCCAGCAGCCCGTCCAGCGCGGCGCCCAAGGTGGGCGACACGCAGGCGCCGGTCAGGATACGCAGCCCGGCGCCGCGCGACGCGAACAGGCTGGCCCGCGCGGGAACCAGCAGGTCCAGCAGGCCGGCCAGCGCCGCCGGCTGGCCTTCCCGCAGCACGCCCACCGCGCGGTCCGGGTCGTAGAAGTCCAGCACCAGCGCCTGCGCCAGCGCGTCGGTGGCCCCCAGGCTGGCCGGGTGCAGCGGATTGCCCTCCACCTTCACGGGCCGGCCCATGCGGTGTTCGACGACCAGGCCCAGCCCGGCGCCGCCGACGAGGCTCGCAGTGGCGTAGCGGTTGGGCAGGCCGGGCACGATGCCGGGCGGCGCCTCGACCGCGGGCACCCAGCCATTGTCGGACTCCGCCGGGTCGCCGCAGCCGGACAGGCCGCCGAGCGCGAAGCTCGCCGCCATCAGCTTGAGCAGCCCGCGCCGCCGCGGCCCCGTCATGGCGCCGGCCAGGGACGGAAAGGCGGCCGCCGCGGCCTCCGGGTTTTCCAGCACCCGGCGCCACCGCTGCGCGGGGGTCAGCGGTGGCAAATCGAGCATTCCGTCAGGTTCCGCCCGCCGACGTGATACTGCGCCAGCAACGCCTCCGGCGAAGGCGTGTCCGGGCCGCGCTGCCACGTCGTGTTGTAGATCTCGGACGCGGGGCGCAGGTTCGGCCCGGGGTTGCGGTGGCAGGACAGGCACCATTCCATGGTCATCGGCGCCGCCTTCGCCATCAGCGCCATTTCCGCCACGTTGCCGTGGCACGACGAGCAGCCGACACCCTTGGCGACGTGGATGGAATGGTTGAAGTAGGCGTAGTCCGGCAGGTTGTTGACCCGCTGCCAGCGCAGCGGCTTGTCCTCGGCCAGGCTTTGCCGCACCGGGGCCAGCACGTCCGCATTGGTCCAGATCTGCGAATGGCAGGTCATGCAGGTGTGGGTCGGCGGCAGCCCGGCATTGGCGCCGACCTCCACATGGCTGTGGCAGGTTTGGCAGCCGATGCCGAGGCCCGCGACATGGTGCTGATGGCTGAACGGCACCGGCTGCTGGACGGTGAAGCCGACGCCGCGCGCCCAGTCCGTCCGCGGCGCCATCCACCACCAGCCGGTGCCGCCCAGCACAAACCCGGCCGCCCCGAGAAGCGCCAGCTTCATCCATAAGTTGGCGCTTGGGCGGAAGATCGCGGTCATTTCCGCGTTAACCTATACCGAGCGGCAGAGTTCCGGAAAGCCGGGACGCCGCCGCGGTGCGCCCTTGGGCGGCGTCAGAACGCTTCCGCCTTCATGCGCGCAAGCGTCTCGCCGCCGGCCATGATGCCCTGGAAATGTACGGAATGCCGCGGCAGCACGCGGGCCATGAAGAAACGGCCTACGTCCAGCTTGGCCTCGTAGAACGGGGCCTCCCCGTTGGCCCCGGCGCGGAGCTTGCCGCCCGCGACCTCCGCCATGCGGCACCACATGAATGCCATGGCGACCAGGGCGAACAAGCGGAGGTAGTCGGTGGCGGCGGCAGCCGCTTCCTCCGGCCGGGCCGTGCCGCGCTGCGCGACCGTGAGCGTCGCCTGCTGCAGGCGGCCGAACGCCTTGGCGGTCGGGCCGGCGAAGGCGGCAAGCTCCGCGTCTCCCGCGTGCGCTTCCAGCCAGGCGCTGACGGGATGGAAGAAGCGGCGCAGCAGGCGGCCGGCATCCTGGCCCAGCTTGCGGCCCACCAGGTCCAGCGCCTGGATGCCGTTGGTGCCCTCGTAGATCTGCGCGATGCGGGCGTCGCGGACCAACTGCTCAACGCCCCACTCGTGCACGTAGCCGTGGCCGCCCAAGACCTGCACCGCGTTGTTCGCCGCTTCCGACCCGAGGTCGGACAGCGCGGCCTTGACGATGGGGGTGAGCAGGGCAACCAGGTCGTCGGCCTCCTGGCGCACCGCCGGGTCCGGGTGGTGCTCCGCGCGGTCGAGTTCCAGGCCGACCCAATAGGACAAGGCGCGCCCGGCCTCCGTCATCGAGCGGGACTCCAGCAGCATCCGGCGCACGTCGGGGTGCACGATAATCGGGTCGGCGGCGTTCGGCGCGGCGGGCGTCGCGTCCGTGCTCTTGGTTTCCTTGGCATCGCTGCGGGCGACCGACTTGCCCTGGCGGCGGTCCTTGGCATAGGCGGCGGCGGACTGGTAGGCGGTTTCCGCGATGCCCAAGCCCTGCATGCCCACGGCCAAGCGCGCGGCGTTCATCATAGTGAACATGCAGCGCATGCCGCCGTTCTCCGGGCCGACCAGCCAGCCCTGCGCGTCGTCGAAGTTGAGCACGGCGGTGGCGGACGCCTTGATGCCCATCTTGTGCTCGATGCTGCCGCAGGCCACGCCGTTGCGCGGGCCGGGCGTGCCGTCCGCCGTGGGCACGAACTTCGGCACCAGGAACAGGCTGATCCCTTTGGTCCCCGGCGGCGCGCCGGGCAGCTTGGCCAGGACCAGATGGACAATGTTTTCTGTCAGGTCATGCTCCCCGGCACTGATGAAGATTTTGGTGCCGCTGATCCGGTAGCTGCCGTCGCCCGCCGGTTCCGCCTTGGTGCGGATCAGGCCGAGGTCGGTGCCGCATTGCGGCTCGGTCAGGCACATGGTTCCGGACCAGGTGCCGTCCACGAGCTTCGGCAGGTACTCCGCCTTCATCGCCGCCGTGCCGTGGGCATGCAGCGCGCGGTAAGCGCCCTGCGACAGGCCCGGGTACATGCCGAAAGCGAGATTGGCGCTGGACACCATTTCCTCGAACACCGTGCTGACCAGCATCGGCATCCCCTGCCCGCCATAGGCCGGGTCGCAGGCAAGCGAGGTCCAGCCGCCCTCGATCATCGTCTGGTAGGCTGCCTTGAATCCCTTGGGCGTGCGGACCACGCCGTTCTCATAGGTGCAGCCCTCCGCGTCGCCGGACAGGTTGAGCGGGAACAGCACCTCCTGGCTCAACGCCGCCGCCTGCTCGATCACGGCGTCGATCAGTTCCTGGTTCACGTGCTCGTAGCCCGGCAGGCCCGACAGCGCGCTGCTGTCCAGCAGCTCGTGCAGCACGAAGCGCATGTCGCGGAGGGGTGCGGCGTAGGTTGCCATGGGTGTTGCGTCCTCAGTTGCGCAGCGGCTTGCCGGTGGTAAGCATGTGTTCGGTGCGGGCGAGCGAGGCGGGGGTGCGGACCAAGGCCATAAAGGCTTCGCGTTCCAGCGCCGTCACGTCGTCCTCGGTCATTACGTCCAGCGGGTCGGCGTCGCCCCCGGTCAGCACGCGCGCCACTCGCTTCGACACCACGACATCATGCGGCGTCGCCTTGCCAGTCGCGGCGAAGCCCTCCACCGCCAAGTCGAGCGCCACGCGCCCGCCGGGTCCCGGCAGGCTGTACTCGAAGGCTTTGGGCGGCTGATAGCCGTCGGCCAGCGCCAGCACCCGCTGCTTCGCGTCATGCAGCAGCCGGTCGCGATTCATGGTGATCCCGTCCGTGGGCCGCAGGAAGCCGAGGCCGCGCGCCTGGGCCGCGGACTTGCTGACCTGCGCCGTCGAGATGACCTCGAACACCTTGGCCACCGCCGGCATCGGGCCGCGCGGCAGCCCAGGCGCCGCCTGCCAGCGCCCCAGCAGTTCCTTGCAGCCGCCCCAGCCCGGCAGCAGGCCGACGCCAACCTCGACCAGGCCCATGTAGGTTTCGGCATGCGCCTGCACGGCACTGCAATGCAGCAGGATCTCGCACCCGCCGCCCAGCGCCATGCCGGACGGGGCGCCGACCACGGGGACGAGGGCGTATTTCAGCGCCTTCAACGCCGCCTGCCCGCCCGCGACCTGCTGCTCGATCACCGGCCAGGCCGCGACGTTGGCGGCGAACATGGCAAGCCCCAGGTTGGCGCCGACCGAGAAGTTCTCGCCCTCGTTGTGGATCACCATGCCCTTGTAGGATTTCGACGCCAACGCGAGCGCCTGGCCCAGCAGCCCCAGGATGTCCGGGTCGAGCGCGTTCATCTTGCTGGTGAACTCGAAGCATAGCACGCCGTCGCCGATGTCCCACACGGCGGCGGAGGCGTTGCGCAGCACCGGCTTCGACGCCCGCTTGATGTCCTGCAATAGCAGCACGCCGGGGGGCCGCTTCACCGGCGCATACTCGCCCGCCGGGGTCAGGCATTGCAGCGCGCCGTCCTGCACGCGGTAGAATGAGCGCCCGCGCGCCAGCGCCAGCAGCGGCGGCACCGGCAGCCCGGCGGCCTCCACCGCCCCCGCCAGCCAGTCGGCGCCCAACCGGTCGATCAGCTCGAACGGCCCCTGAGTCCAAGCGTAGCCGAGCCGCATCGCCTCATCGACGGATGCGATGTCGTCGGCGATGTCGGGCACCAGCGACGCCGCATAGGCCAGCACCTGCACCAGCACGGCCTGCGCGTACTCGCCCGCCGGGCTGGGATGCCGCACCAGCGCACCGAGGTCGCGCCGGGCGGCCTCGACCGCTTCCAGCTTCGGCTTCGCCGCCGGGCGATACTCGCCGGTGGACAGGTCGATGGCCTCCCGCACCCGCTCGCGGCCCGCCTTGGTCATGCGGTAAAAGCCGCCCTTGCCTTTCCGCCCGGTGTTGCCCTCCGCGATCATGCGGGTCAGCAGGGGGTGAGCCTTGAAGATGCGCCGGTAGTCGTCGCCCGGCGGCAGGCTGAACAGCAAGGACGTGGCGATCAGTGGCATCAGGTCCAGGCCCACCAGGTCCACTAAGCCGAACACGCCGGTCTTGGGGATGCCCATGGGGCGGTGGGTGGCGTCGGCGTCTTCCACCGTCACGCCGCGGGCGATGGCCTCGTTCACCGCGCAGGTGATCCAGTAGGTGCCGATGCGGTTGGCGATGAAGCCCGGCGTGTCCTTGCAGTGCACCACGCCCTTGCCCAGCCGCACGTCGCAAAGCTGCGTCAGCTCGGCGGCGACTTCGGGCCGGGTGCCGGGGCCGGTGACAAGCTCCAGCAGCCGCATGTAGCGGGGCGGGTTGAAGAAGTGGGTGATGCAGAAGTCGGCCTGGAATGCCGGCGACTGCTTCTTGGCCAGCGAGCGCAGCGGGATGGTGCTGGTGTTGCTGCTGACGATGCTGCCGGGCTTGCGCACTGCGTCCACCCGGTCGTACATCGCGCGCTTGGCGCCGAGGTCCTCGACAATCACCTCGATGATCCAGTCGCACTCCGCCAGCTTCGGCAGGTCGTCGTCGAAGTTGCCGGGCGTGATGAGCTTGGCGGCGTCCGGCGTCATCAACGGCTGCGGGTCGGCCTTTTTCAGCCGCTCGATGGCCGCGGCCGCGGCCCCGCTGCGCGGCCCTTCCTTGGCCGGCATGTCCAGCAGCAGCACCGGCAGGCCCGCGTTGGCGAGATGGGCGGCGATGCCGCTCCCCATCAGCCCGGCGCCAAGCACGGCGCAGCGTTCGATTGCCATGGCGGTCAGGCCCGCGCCAGGATGGTGGCGACGCCCTGGCCGCCGCCCACGCACATGGTCGCCATCGCATGTTTGCCGCCGGTGCGGGCCAGCAACGACGCCGCCTTGCCGGTGATGCGCGCGCCCGACGCGCCCAGAGGATGCCCCAGCGCAATGGCGCCGCCGTCCAGGTTCACCCGGGCATGGTCCAGCATCAGGTCGCGCTCCACCGCCAGCGCCTGCGCCGCGAAGGCCTCGTTCAGCTCCACCACGTCCATCGCCGACATTTCCAGCCCGGCGCGCGCCAGCGCTTTGCGCGCCGCCGGCACCGGGCCGATGCCCATGATGTCCGGGGCGCAGCCCGCGACCGACATGGCGGCGATGCGCGCCAGCACCGGCAGCCCGTGCTTCTCCGCGTAATCCGCGCTCGCCACCAGCACCGCCGAAGCGCCGTCGGTCAGCGGCGAGCTGGTGCCCGCCGTCACCGTGCCGGTCGCCAGGAATGCCGGCCTCAGCGCGGACAGCCCTTCCTCCGTCGTGTCGGCGCGGATGCAGCCGTCCGCGGACACGGCGCCGGCCTTGGTCTGGATCGGCACGATCTCGTCGGCGAAGCGCCCCTCCGCCTGCGCCGCCGCGGCACGCTGCTGGCTGGTGACGGCGAACTGCTGCTGCGCCGTGCGGTCGATCTGGTAACGCTGCGCCAGGTTCTCCGCCGTCATGCCCATGCCGAGGTAGCTGTCCGGCTTCTCCTTCTGCAGCCGCGGGTTCAGCACCGGGTTGAAGCCCAGCATCGGCACCCGGCTCATGCTCTCGACCCCGCCGCACACGAACAGGTCGCCGGCCCCGGCCGCAACGGCGCCCGCCGCCATGTGCACGGCGCTCATGCTGCTGCCGCACCAGCGGTTCACCTGCGACCCGGCCGCGGTGATCGGCAGGTCCGCCAGGAAGCCCACGACCCGGCCGATGTTGAACCCCTGCTCGCCTTCCGGAAAGGCGCAGCCGATGATGATGTCCTCGATGTCCTCCGGCTTCGCCCCGGTGCGCTCAATCAGCGCGCGGACCACCTGGGCCATGAGGTCGTCCGGCCGCACGCGCGACAACGCGCCCTTGCCGGCCGGGGTGAAGGGCGAGCGGGCGTAACCGGCAATCACGGCCTGGGTCATGGTGCGGTCCTCTCCGAATCGGTGCTGCCGCTTTGGGCGGGTGGAGCCGCCGGGTGCGCGGCCATGTAGGAAGCGATGTCGCCCTCCATGTCGCGCAGCTCGGCCAGCGTGATGGTGATGTCCTCAAGCTGCTGCTGCAGGTCGGCGATGCGGGCACGGGTGCGCTCCAGCGTCATCGCCATCTGCCGGCGGTTGCCGCCCCCGGCGTCATACAGGTCGAGGAACTCCCGGATGTCGGCGATGGAGAAGCCGAGCCGCTTGCCGCGCAGGATAAGCTGCAGCCGGGCGCGGTCACGCTTGGTGTAAACGCGCTGCGTGCCGGCCCGCTCCGGCGCCAGCAGCCCCTGGTCCTCGTAGAAGCGGATCGCCCGCGGGGACAGGGCGAAGGCGGATGCAAGCTCGCCGATGGTGAACAGCTCGGGCATATGCCGTATCGGTCATTAAGTTGACGTATACGTAAAGCGGACGGCCCTCGCTGTCAAGCGGCCCCTTGCGCCGCTTCCCGCTTCGCCCGCTCCTCCGCGACCAGCTCCTTTTTCGACAGCTTGCCGATCAGCGTGCGCGGCAGCGTGTCACGGAACTCGATCTGCTTGGGCATCTCGATGGGCGAAAGGTGGTCCTTGAGGAAGGCCAGCAGGTCCGCCTCCGTCAGCGCCGCGCCGGGCCGCAGCACGACAAAGGCTTTCACCGTTTCCCCCCGGTATGGGTCGGGCACGCCGATCACCGTGCACTCGGCCACGTCGGGGTGCTGGTATGCCGCGTCCTCGACGATCCGGGGATACACGTTGTAGCCGCCGGCCAGGATCAGGTCCTTGATGCGGTCCACGACCGAGAAGTACCCCTCCTCGTCCATCACCGCGATGTCGGCGGTGCGGAAGAAGCCGTCCGGCGTGGTGCTCGCCGCCGTGTCCTCCGGACGCCGCCAATAGCCGAGCATGACCTGCGGCCCCTTGATGCACAGTTCGCCGCGCTCGCCCGGCGGCACGCGGCGCGCGGGGTCCGCGGGGTCGCGCAACTCGACGGTCGTGCCGGGCATGGGCAGGCCGATGGAGCCGGTCTTGTTCAGCCCGCCGGGCGGGTTGCACACGGCGCAGGGGCTGGTTTCCGTCAGGCCGTAGCCCTCCACCACGACGCAGCCGGTGCGCGCCTCGAAGCGCGACTTCACCTCGGGCGGCAGGGGCGCGCCGCCGCTGATGCAGAAATTGACGCTGGTGAGGTCGGCGCGGCCCTTGAAGGCGGCGATGGCGTTGAACATGGTGGGCACGCCGGGCATGAAGGTGGGGCGCCGCCGGGCGATGGCGCGGACCGCGGCCTTCACCTCGAAGCGCGGCAGCATGACGATCTCGGCGCCGACGTGAACGGAGAACAGCAGCACCGTGGTCATGGCGAAGACGTGGAAGAACGGCAGCGCCGCCAGCATCCGCTCCTGCCCCGCCCGGGCGTCCTTGAACCAGCGCACGCCCTGCACCGTGTTGGCGTAAAGGTTGGCGTGGCTCAGCATCGCGCCCTTGGGCACGCCGGAGGTGCCGCCGGTGTATTGCAGCACCGCCAGGTCCCGGTGCGGGTCGATGTCCACCGGGGCCGGCGGGTCGCCCGGCGCGGCAAGGTCCGCCAGCCGGACATGGGCGGCATCGCGCGGCGGCGCGGCCCGGTCCCGCCGCTTGAACGTGCGGAACAGCGCGCGCTTGCTGGGCGGCAGCATGTCGGCAAACGGGCAAACAATGATGCTGGCCACCGCCCCAGACGCCAGCAGCGCCGCCGCCTTGGGGTAGGTCGCGGCCAAGTCCAGGGTCGCGACCGCCCGGATCTCCGCATCCCGCGCCTGCGCTTCCAGCTCCCGCACGGTGTAGAGCGGGTTGAGGTTCACCACCGTCAGCCCGGCCTCCAACGCGCCGAAGAACAGCAGCGGGTAGGCCGGGCAGTTCGGCAGCAGCAGGCCGATGCGGTCGCCCTTGGCGTAACGGAGGCGCTGGAACCCGGCGGCGATCCACGACGCAGTGCCGGCGGCCTCCGCCCAGGTGGTGCGGCGGCCCAGGAAGTCAAACGCGGGGCGCGGACCGAAGCGCGCCCCGGTGTCCTGCATCAGCCTGTGCAGCGGCGCCGCAGGGATCGGCGCGTGCCAGTCCACCCCGTCCGGGTAATGGTCCAGCCAAGGGTGCAGCGGGTCCATGCCGGGCGGCTGCCGGCTATTCCGCGGCGGCGCTGAAATCCGGCGCCCGGCGTTCCAGGAAGGCGGTGAAAGCCTCCCGCGCCTCCGCCCCCCGCAATGCCTCCGAGAACGCGGCGGCCTCGCGGTCCATCTGGGCGAGCAGCGCGCCGGGTTCGCTGCGCATCAGGACACGGGTCGCGGCCAGCGCCGCCGGCGGCTTCGCCGCGAGCTTCCGCGCCTGGGCGCGCGCGTGTTCGAGCAGGTCGCCGGCCGGGACCACCGCGTTCACCAGCCCGGCGGCACGCGCGGCCTCCGCCTCCATCGGCTCCCCCAGCAGCAGCAGCGCGGCCGCCCGGGCGAAGCCCACGCGCAACGGCAGCAGGGCGCTGCTGCCGGCCTCCGGCACCAGGCCAAGATCGACGAAGGGCACGGAAAGGCTGGCCGCTGGGCTGGCATAAACCAGGTCGCAATGCAGCAGCAGCGTGGTGCCGATGCCGATGGCCGGGCCGTTCACGGCGGCGACCAGCGGCTTGCTGAAGGTGGCGAGCGCGCGGATGAACCGCCCGGGCGGCGCGCCGTCCAGGCCGCCGCCGGACATGGCGAGGAAATCCTTGATGTCGTTGCCCGCGGTGAAGATGTTGCCCTCCCCCGTGACCAGCACGGCGCGGACCGTTGATCGGGTGCTTGCGTCCTTCAGCGCCGCGGTCAGCGCGCCGTACATCGCCCCGGTGATGGCGTTCTTCTTGTCCGGCCGGTTGAAGCACAGTTCCAGCACGCCGCCGGCCTCGTGAATCAGGATCTCTTGCGTCATGGGTGCACCTTTGGCGATGTTGCAGGCGAATCCATTGGATGGCGCGCAGCATGGCCACGGAACAATATCAGGCGCTGATTGGCGAATCCTTTTCCAAGGAGGTGCATTTCGACGCTTCGGGCATCGCCGAGTTCGCCCGGCTGTGCGGCGACACCAACCCCCTGCACCACGATCCCACCTATGCCGCCGGGTCGCGGTTCGGGGGTATCATCGCCTCGGGGCCGCAGGTCACGTCCCTGATGATGGCCATGGTTGCGGATTTCCTCGCGTCGCGCGGGCCGGGCGTGGGCCTCGGTTTCAACTTCCGGCTGCGCTCCGCCGTGCGGGCCGGGGAGGTCGTCACGATGCGCTGGCGGATCACGGGGGTGAAGGAGAAGCGCTCGCTCGGCGGCCACGTCATCGCGTTGGAAGGCGAGGCCGTGCGCCCGGACGGCACCACCGCCGTGGCCGCGACGGGCGAGGTGCTCGGGATGGACGCGCCTTAAGGGGCTTGATGGCTTGGCCCTGCCCGGCCACTCTGCCGCGATGCACAGCAACACGTTTGAACCCGACACCGACCGCTTCCTGGCCGACCTCCACGCGCTGCGCCGCATCGGCGCGTTCCGCACCGGGGTGCACCGCCCGACATACACGCCCGAGGACATGGAATCCCGGGAATGGCTCATGGCGCGCATGGCGAAGGCGGGCCTGGTGCCGGAGATGGATGGCATCGGCAACGTGCTGGGCCGCCACCCGGGACCCGGCCCCAAGCTCCTGGCCGGCAGCCACATCGAAAGCCAGAACGAGGCCGGGTGGCTGGACGGCGCGCTGGGCGTGGTGTCCGCCCTGGTGCTGGCCCGCGCCGGCCTGCCGGTCGATGTGATCGCGTTCGCGGACGAGGAAGGGCATTACGGCTCCTTTCTCGGCTCCCGCTCCTTCACCGGGCTGCTGGACGAGGCGGAGATCGACGCCCAGGCCAACCGCTACCATGGAAAGCCGTTGCGGGACGCGCTGCGGGAAGCCGGGCTTGCGGGCCGGCCGCGGATGGTGATGGAGGCGGGGCGCTACAAGGGCTTCGTCGAAATGCACATCGAGCAGGGCACCACGCTGGAAGCGGCAGGCGAGCAGGTGGGCGTGGTGACGGGGATCGTGGCAATCTGGCAGTACCGCATCACCATCGAGGGCCAGCAGGACCACGCGGGCGGCACCACCATGGCGGAGCGGCGGGATGCCGGGCTGGCCGCGGTGCGGCTGCTGGCGTGGCTCGATGCGGAGTTCCCGAAGCATTGCGCGGACCGGACGGTGTGGACCTGCGGGCGGATCGCGCTGTCGCCCGGCGCCGCGTCGATCATCCCGGGCCGGGCGGAGGTGCTGTTCCAGTTCCGCGACATCTCGGTGGACGTGCTGGAACGGCTGGACGCCGTGCTGCGCCGGGGTGTTGCGGAAAGCAACCGGCGGGAACGCTGCGTGGCGACGCTGGAGGTGATGGGGCAGTCGGCGCCCGCGCCGTGCGATGCCGGGTGGCAGGACGCGCTGGCCGCGGCGGCGGAAGCGTTGGCGCCCGGCAAGTGGCGGCGCCTGCCGAGCGGGGCGGGGCATGACGCGCAGTACATGGCGCGGGTGATGCCCTCGGCGATGCTGTTCGTGCCGTCGATCGGCGGGATCAGCCACCATTGGAGCGAGGACACGAAGGCGGAGGACTTGGCGATGGGAATGCGGGTACTGGCGGAGGGGGCGCGGCGGTTTCTGGCGGGCTGATCAGCCCTTGGCTGGCCGGAACAGGTCCCCCGCAGTTATGGTGGTGCCGGATACTGCCTCGATGTCAAGCACCCCCCTCAGGACCCACGCGCTGCACTTCGGCATAGCGCCCGCCCACGGGCCGGCGGTAAACCTCCAACGCCCGGCCTGCGAGGTCCACGAGCCAGCATTCGGAAACCCCGCTTTCGGCGTAGAGCGAGATCTTGACGTTCCGATCGTAGCGCTGGGTGGAATCCGAAACCTCGATCAAGAAGCAGCACGTCCCCGGGGCCAGGTGTTGCCGTTTCGTAATCGTCGGCACGCGGCTTCAGAATGGCCACGTCCGGCTGCGGCTCCGAGCCGTCGTCGAGGTGCACCGGGTTCTGTATTGACAGCGTGCCGCGCCCCGCAACGGAGATCGCCAGAAGTCGAGTGAGCCGGTTCACCATGGCGAGGTGGGGGGAGCCGATGGCCGCCATGTCGATGATCTGCCCCCTGATCAGTTCGACCCGGGAGTCCTCGTCAAGAATTCCCGCATCCGCCATCCTGTGATAGTCGGACACCGTGAAGCGGTGCGGCCTGTTGCTCGGTGCGCTGCCATCCATCGCACGACCTCCTTCATGCAGTGATACCGATTGCCGCCTGCTTTGACCATCGTGGCGGCCATGGCCTTTGCAGGGCGGAGCGTTTGCGCCGGGAAGTGGCGGTGAATGCCGATGGGTTCAGCCCCGGCAGGCTCAGCGCTTCCCGACCTTTCTCAGCGCGATCTCCGTGGCGCATCGGCTGTCGGTTGCGGTCCCGGTCAGCAGCCCGCCGGCGATCTTCCCTTGAAGGATGGTGAAGTTGTGGAAGCTGCGCGGGCTTTTCCACAAGCCGGACGCCCGAAGGCTGCCGTCCGCCCCCACGGTGCCCGTCATCGTCGTGCCGGGGTTGAACAACTGCATCTTCAAGCGACCGCCGGCGATGTCCGCCGCGGTCCTGCCCGTCGCCGCCGTGATCCCGCAAGCCTCCAGGAGGTTGGACTCGCGGGTTCCGACATACCGCCCATCATACAGCCGGGACGGCTCGGGGTTGGCGGTGGCGGAGCAGCCGCACAACGCGAGGACGACCATTGCCAGGAGCCAGGGCAAACGGACCGGCGCGCTGAAGGGCGTCCTTGCGGGGTTTGCGTGCAAGCCGGGCCGACCTTTGTTGCGGGCGCATGGGGCAGGCCCTGGCGCCAGCATAGGGCGATTCTGGATCGGAACCCAAGCTGGACGGCCAAGTGACCCGGCGGATGTGGCGGATGCGGACCTCCCTCCCACCCATGAACTTTGCGCGTCGCGTCGCGTAGGGGAGCAAGGCAACCAAAGGAGAGACCTGGAATGGAACCCATGAAGCCGATGAAGCCCATGGAGCCGATGAAGCCCATGGGCGGCGGGGAGAAGTGGTGGCCGGAAGAGCTGGGCCAGCCGTCCGCGAGCGGGTCGCAGAACGGCATGCGCTATGCGTTCTTCCCCGACAAGCAGCGTTTGCTGATCGAACAGGACGGGAAGCTGACAACGTATGACAGCGGCGACCACCGCATCAGCGGCGTGTCGCAGGGAGGGGGCCAGGGGCAGTCGCCGGCCTTCACGAGCCAGAACGGTTCGGTGAAGCTGGACGAGTTGAAGCAGGTCCACTGATGAAAAGGGCGTGGAGCATGCCGCCGTCCAACGACGCTGCTCCACGGTCTTCAAACCCAGGCGGGGCCGTCGCCCTCCGGTCGTCAGCCGCCGTGGCGGGACCGCCATGAACGCCGCCGGAGTTCACGATCGGTGCTGAACCCGGTTCAATCAGCCCTGCGCGCGGTCGCCGAGCGCGGCGTCGGGTTCGTGGCGGCCTTGAACCGGAGGCGGCTGCCCAAGGCCGACCCTTTCCTTGTCGGCATCCATGTGCCGATGCAAGCGGAGCTGACGCTTGAGGACCTTGCCGTCGCCGGGTCGATCCCGGCGGGGCTTAACGGCCGATACCTCAAGATGGGCGCAAACCCCGCCAATCCCGATCCTGGGGCGGGCCATCATTGGTTCCTCGGCGACGGCATGGTGCACGGGCTTGCCGTGGAGGACGGCAAGGCCTTGTGGTATCGCAACCGCTGGATCCGTTCGCGCTTGGCAGCCGCGGCGCTTGGTCGGCCTGCGGCGCCCGGGCCGCGCCGGGGCGGCAACGACACCGTGAACACCAATGTGGCCGAGATCGGCGGCCGAGCCTTTGCCCTGGTGGAAGCCGGCAGCTTTCCCGTCGAGCTGTCCGAAACCTTGGAGGACCAGCGTTACAACCCGTTCGACGGGACGCTCCATGGCTCTTTCACGGGCCACCCGCACCGGGACCCGCTCACGGGCGAGCACCATGCGGTCGCCTATGACGGCCGCATCTGGGACGCCGTGCGTCACGTCGTCGTCTCGGACGCCGGCCAGGTGGTTCGTGACATGCCGGTTGCCGTGGAGCATGGTCCCTGCATCCACGACTGCGCCTTCACGGCGCGGTTTGCCGTTGTGCTCGACCTGCCCGTCACGTTTTCGATGCGTGCCGTGCTCGGCGGCCACCTGTTTCCGTTCCGCTGGAACCCGGCGCACCGCGCCCGCGTGGGGCTGCTGCCGCGAGGCGGCGAGGCGGCTGAAATCATCTGGTGCGACGTCGAGCCGTGCTTCGTTTTCCACGTGGCCAACGCCTTTGATGGCGAAGACGGCCGGGTGGTCCTTGATGTGGTCGCGTATCCCGTGATGTTCGCCTTAAGCGGGAACGAGCTTGACGCGCTGGGCCTGTTCGAGCGCTGGACGGTGGACCCTTCGACACGCCGCGTGGACCGGCGCGTGATCGACCCCACGCCGCAAGAGTTCCCCCGCATTGACGAGCGCCGCTTCGGCCAGGACTACCGCTACGCTTACACGGTGTCCGTGCCCCCTGACGGCAACACGCAGCTCGTCGGCGCCACGAAGCTCTACAAGCATGACCTCCGAACGGGCGTCCGCCATGTGCACGACTTCGGCAATGATCGCGTGCCGGGCGAGTTCATTTTCGTGCCGGCGTCCGGCGACGCGGGCGAGGATGAAGGCTGGCTCATGGGCTTCGTCATCAACACGGCGGAGGAGACCACCGAGTTCGCCATCCTCGACGCGCGATCCTTCGAGGCGGCCCCGGTTGCCACGGTCCGGCTGCCGCACAGGATACCGCCGGGCTTCCACGGGAACTGGTTCCCGGCGGCGCAATACGGAGGGCTCCGTTGAATGACCGTCATCCGTCGATGGGTTGCACCCATCCTACGGCACGGGCCGCGTAGGATGGGTGAAACCCATCAGCAACCGCACACAGGCCGATCAATGGTGCCGTCCGTATAAACGCGGAGCGGCGCCCGGCATTCGCAGCCGTCCCTTTACGGAACACGCCGGGCAATGACGTCGGCCACCTGCCCCAAGGCCGTGCTCATGGCGTCAACCTGGGCTTCTGTCGTGTCGGCGCGCACGGGCACCTCCACGTGCAGCCGGTCCAGGGCGCGCGGCCGGCCCGGCCCGGTGATGGAGGCGTAGCCCTCGAACACCACGGAACCGCCGGGGCTGCGGTCGAACCGTTGCACGTCCACCTCGACCTCGGCATCCGGGCGGGCCGCGATCGGCCCCCCCT
Source organism: uncultured Acetobacteraceae bacterium (assembly GCA_937873175.1). Taxonomy (GTDB): domain Bacteria; phylum Pseudomonadota; class Alphaproteobacteria; order Acetobacterales; family Acetobacteraceae; genus CAHJXG01. The sequence continues at coordinate 15,872 of CALMVT010000542.1, forward strand.
CGCCCAGCACGTCGGCGCTCGGCAGGCGCTGCGCCAGGTCCGCGGCCAGCACGCGGCGCAGCATCACCCGCAGCGGCTCGCCCCACCAATCGTTCTGCGCCACCCGCAGCCGCACCCCGCCCGCGGCGCGCACGATCTCCTCCCGGTCCAGGTAGCGGGGCAGGCCCACGCCGCGGACCACGACCATGCGGCGAACGCCCTCCCGCACCGGACCCGGCCGCAGGTCTAGGCTGTATAGGTTCGGGTTGGACGACGCACAGCCTTTCAGCACAAAAGCTGGCAAGAGCAGCAGGGCACGCCGCTTCACTGCGCTACTCGGACACCCGGCTGACCCGGCCGCGGATCAAGGCTTCCGGGTGCCGCGCCAGCAGGTCCGCCACCATGCGGACGGAGGTTGCGGCCTCCGCCACCTGCATCAGCACGCGGTCCAGGTCGCGGCCGAACTTGCCGTCGCCGCTGGACCCGGCCGACACGGACGCGGCCAAGGCCCTGACCTGGGCCAGCGTGTCCTGCAGGTCCGCGGCGATGGCCGGCAAGCGCCGCAGCACCGGCGCCGCGCCCGCGTCCAAGCGCCGCACCGTGTCCTGCACGGTTCCAAGCGTCCCGTTGAGCCGGGTCAGCGCCTGCCGGAGCTGCGGGCCATTGGCGACCCCGCTGACGCCGTGCAGGGTGCCGTTCAGGTTCTGCCCGATCTCGGCGAACGGGATGGCGCCGATCTTCGCGATAAGCTGGGTCGCGGTGGTCGAAAGGTCGTCCAGGCCGCCGCTGCCGCTGTTGTCTGCGGGGATGACCTGCACGTCGCCCTCTTCCTCCACGGACGCCGGCGGCGCGTCCGGCTCCAGCCGCATCTCCACCTCTTTCTGGCCGGTGATCAGGTTGCCGCCGCGCAGCCGGGTCCGCAGGCCCTCCCTGACCAGCTTGTGCACGTACTCCCGGAAGGGCTGCACCGGCTTGTTCCCGATCGGCGCCACGCGGTCGAGCTGTACCGTGAAGCCGACGCGCACCCGGGTCTGGTCGGTTTCGGTCGAGTACTGCAGGTCAACGGAGGTCACGTCGCCGATGGTGATGCCTTGCAGCGTGACGTGCGCGCCCACCCCCAGCCCACCCACCGATCCCGTGAAGTAGCTGGCCAGCACCGCCCGGTTCGGGGCGGTGGCGCCTTCCGCCACGTCCTGGCGCGAATACAACGGAAAGCTTTCCCCTGCCGCGCTTGCCTCCGCTTGCCAAGCCTTCGGATCGTCGCGGTGGGCCGGCGTGTCGAACGTGATGCCGCCCAGCACCGCGGCCTTCAGGCTGTCCACCTGCAACTGTATCCCTTCCGGCCCCAGCCGCACCTGAACCCCCGAGCTGTTCCAGAACCGGCTGTCCCGATGCACCCACCCGTCATAGGGCGCGGAGACGAAGATGTGCAGCGTGACATTGTCCGCCATGTCGCCGAGATCCCAGCCGGTGACGCGCCCGACCTCCAGGTCATGGAAGAACACCGGCGTGCCGAGCTTGATCGCGCCGAGCCGCGACGCGGTCAGGCGGAACGGGCGGCCGGGCGCGTCGGGAAGCAGGGCGGGCGGGTCGGACAGGCCGTTGAAGCTGCGCTGCGCCGGCGCGCCGGCTTCGCCGGGCTGCATGGCGACGTAGCTGCCGGACAGGATGGTGTTCAGCCCCGTGATGTCGCCGGCATACACCCGCGGCTTCGCGATCCAGAACTGCGCCCCTTCCGTCACAAGCGCTTCCGCCTTAGCGGTCATGCGGACGGACATCACCACCCACTTGCGGTCGGGCGTCAGGTCGAAACCCTCCACCGTGCCCATCTGCACGTCCTTGAACTTGACCTGGCTTTGCCCGGCCTGCAGCCCTTCCGCGCTGTCAAAGGTGATCTGGATCAGCGGGCCGCGCCGGGCCAGCGTGGTCCACAGCAGGCCGCCGCCGATCAGCACGCTGGCAACCGGGATCAGCCAGATCCAGGACAAGCGCCGCCGGCGCACGACGGCATCCCCGCCGTCCGATCCGCCGCCTGCCCCGCTGCTTGGGCCGCCCGGGTCCGGCTCGCCGCTCACCGCGCCGCCGCGTCCCACATCAGGCGCGGGTCGAAGCTTTCGGCGGCAAGGATCGTCAGCACCACGGTGGCGGCGAAGGCCAAGGCGCCGGGGTCGGTCGTCACGGTGGCAATGCCGCCGAACTGGACCAGCGCGGACAACAGGGCTTCCATGAAGATGTCGATCATGGACCAGCGCCCGATGGCGCTGATCACCCGATACAGCGCCGTCGCGTGGCGCAGGCAATGGGCGGGTTGCCGGCGCAGCACCGAGGCCAGCATGGCGCCCAGGCCCAGGATCTTGAGCACCGGGACGGCGACGCTGGCGCCGAACACGATCAGGGCCAGAAACCATTGCCGGGCCGCCAGCAGTTCCCACACCCCGCCCAGGATGGTGCTGGGGCTGCCGCGCTCCAGCCGGATGACGGTCAGGACGGGAAAGGCGTTGGCCGGCACGTAGAACACCAGGGCGGCCAAGGCCAGCGCCGCGGTGCGCGCCACGCTGTCGGGCTTGCGCCGGTGCAGAACGGCGGCGCAGCGGGGGCAGCGCCCGGGCAACGGGCCGCCCGGCGCTTCGCAGGTCAGGTCGCAGGCCGGGCAGCACAGGAGGCCGGGTCCCGGGGACCGCGCCGGTCGGGCCGCTTCCTTGGGGACGCCAGGGGCGGCGAAATGCGAAGCGTTTGCGCCGGCGCGCCGGGCGATGGCTTCCCACACGGCCTGCGGGTCGAGCACGACATCGGCGGCGATCGTCGCCACCATGAAGCCGAACAGCGCGAAAAAGGCCGGCCCCGGCTCCGTGTGCACCAGCGCGCCCAGCTTGGCAAAGGCGACAAAGCAGCCGACCAGGAACACCTCGATCATCGACCAAGGACGGAGCCGGTTGCGCAGCCTGAATGCCCAAGCCAGCCCCGGCGGCGGCCGTCGCAGCCGCAGCCCACCCAAAACGTAAACGGTCAAGCTGGCCACGGAAGGCGGCACGGCAACGGTGGTGGCGAACACCAGCGCCCCCAGTTCCCACAACCCGTTCTGCGCCAGCGCGGCCGGGCCGGAGAACAGCCCGGCGGCGCGCCTCCGGCCCTCGGCGTCCACCACGGCCAGCGCCGTGGACGCCCCGGCGGCGAACAGGACCAGGCAGGCCAAGTTCAAGGCAAGCGGCAAGGCCAGCGGGTCGGCCCAGGCGTGGCGCAGCAGCGCGCCGCAGCGGCGGCAATGCGCGGCCGCGCCGGGCGTCAAGGCCGGCAGGCGCTGCGCTTGGCCGCATTCGCGGCAACTGCGCACCGCCGGGGCCGTGCAGCCGGTGGCCCCGGACGAGGCGGGTGAGCGGGCGGGCGCGTCCTGGAGGCGGTCAGCGGCCTGCAACCCTCGCCTCCGCCGGGGAGGGCGTTTCATGGCCGGCGGCCGGCACGGAGGGTCGCCGCACCAGCCGGATGTCTCCGCCGTTCACGAGCTTGGCGTGGGTCTCGCCGTTCTCGCGCCAAACGTGGACATCCACGCGCTGCTTGCCCAGCGTCAGGCCCTCGACCCGCAGCTCCGGCAGCCAGTCCGGCAGGACCGGATCGGCGTGCATGATGCCGTTGCCGATGTCGGGCTCCGGGCCGAGCAGCGCGCGGACGGGGTGGAACACCGCCCCTGCCGCCCACGCCTGCGGGACGTTCGCGCCGAGGTACTGCACCGGGAAGGGAGAGTCCTCCCAGCTGGTGCCGGCGAACACCTCGGGCAGCCGGTGCAGCAGGAAGCGGCTCCCCGCATCGACCAGCCCCTTGGCGATCTGCGCCGCCTCGGCATGGAAGCCGTAACGCTTGAGGCCCAGCGCGATGAGGCCGTTGTCGTGCGGCCAGATCGCGCCGAGCTGGTAGTCGTGCGGGATGTAGGCGGGATGCGCGGCGGAAAGGGTCCGCACCCCCCAGCCGCTCCACATGTCCGGGGCCAGCAGGCGCCGGGCCACCGCTTCCGCCCGCTCCGGGGGCACGATGCCGGACCACAGGAGGTGGCCGAGGTTGGACGCGATGCTCATGACGGGCCGCTTCGCCGGGTCCAGGCACAGGGCGTAGAACTGCTGTTCCTCGTCCCAGAACACGGCGTTGAAGCGGTCGTAAAGGGTGCGGGCCTTTTCGCGGAGACTGTCCGCCCGCTCCGGCTGGCCGAGCGCATGAAAGATATCAGCCATCCCGAGCCACGCCGCGTAAACGTAGCCTTGCAGTTCGCACGTCGCCTTCGGGGCCGGGACATCCCCGCCATCCTCATACGGGATGCCGTTGCCCGAATCCCTCCAGCCCTGGTTGTCGGCGCCGCCCGGCGCCCGGCACTGGTACTCCTGGAAACCGTCGCCGTCCAAGTCGCCGTGCTCGTCGATCCACCGCAGGCAGCGCTCCGCCGTTCCGACGTGCCTTTGCAGCAGTTCCTTGTCCCCGGTGAGCCGCCAAACCTCGTGCAGCAGCAGGGGATACAGCGAGGTAGCGTCGGCGGTGCCGTAATAAGGCCGGTAGGGTCCCAGGCCCAGTTCCGACAACTCGCCCCGCCGCAGCTCGTGCGGGATCTTGCCCGGCTGCATGTCGCGGGAATCGTCGGTGCCGTCTGCCTGGTACTGCGCCAGCACTTCCAGCGCCCCGCGCGCAAAGGCCGGGTAAACCGCCACGGTCTGCAGGGCGGTGATCAGGCTGTCCCGCCCGAACAGGGCGGCGAACCAGGGGATGCCGGCGACCGGCACGAACTGCGTGGCGTCCGTGCCCTCCATAGGCAGCCGCAGCGCGGCCAGGTCGTCCAGCGACTGTTCGTAAAGCTGCTGCAGCGGGGCGTAGGGCGTGCTCACGCGCATGGCCTGCGAACGCCATTCCGCCAGGGCGCGCGCCTGCGCAGAGTCATGCTGCTGCGCAAAGGAAGCGTGTGACGCGTCCAGCCGCTGCTCGCCGTCGATCACCTGGTAAAGCAGCTCCGCCGTCCAGGCGCCCTGCGGCGCCACCTCGGCGATGAAGCCGAGCGCCCCGTCCCGCAGTTCCGGCTTGGGCGAGCCGTCCGCCGGGCAAACCGAGATCCCGCGGCGGAAAGAACCGTTGGCGTGCACCGTTTCCAGCCGGCCCTCATCGGCCGACCAGCGGCTGGCCGTGCTGCCGCGCGACACGATCCGGCCCGCCTTCACGTCGAAGATGTCGGCGAAGTCGCAACGGAGATGCACCGTGAGGACCAGGCGAGCGGCGACACGGTTGTGATTGCGCAGGACCAGGGTTTCGCGCAGCCCGCCGACGCCCAGGATGCGCGAAAGGGTGAGGCTGACGCTGTGCTTCGGCAGTTCCCCGTCATCGGTCGGCAGCGCGGGGTTGGTCAGCACGACCTGGGCCGCGTAATGGCTCGTCGCCGCCGAGCTGAGGAGCGTCCAGGGCCGGCCATTGACCTCCACGGTCCAGCCGCTGAGCAGGCGCGTGTCGCGGTAAAACAGCCCGCGGTCGCTCGGCTGCCGAATCTGGCCGTCGGTTTCGGTGGTCAGCACGCATTCGCCCACGTTGATGGTCAACTGCGCGGGTCCGACGGAAATTTCGTAGGCCAAGAGCGATGCCTCCCGTGACCAGCGGGCCGGAACGCCCGGTTCAAAATAGAACCTTAGCCGCTTGCATCATTCCCGCAAGGGAAGCGCCGGCGTTCGGCGGGGTGCCGTCTTCCGCCGCTCCTCCTGCCCGGTTTTTACGTCATTGCCGATTCGATCGCTGGCCATCAAAGTCGCCGGCACGGGCGGGCTGCCGCTCCGGAGCCTGGCGGGAAATGGCGATGAAACTGGACAGCATCACGATCTACCCCGTGAAAAGCCTGCGCGGCATCGCGGTGCAGGAAGCCGCCGTGGAACCGTGGGGCTTGGCCGGCGACCGGCGCTGGATGGTGGTGGATGCGGACCACCGCTACCTCACGCAACGCGAGCTGCCCGGCATGGCCCGGATCGCGGCGGCGCCCGCCGGGGATGGCGGCGTCGTGCTGTCGGCATTCGATGCCGGGGCGCTGCGCGTGCCGGCGCCGGAAGCGGGCGGCCCCACCGTGGACGTGCTGGTTTGGCGCGACCGCGTGAGGGCGCAGCCGGCGGGCCGGGACGCCGACGCCTGGCTGTCGGACGCGCTCGGGCGCGTGTGCCGCCTGGTGCACATGGGCGATCCCGCGGCGGCGCGGCCGGTGGACCCGGCCTACGGCCAGCCGGCGGACCGGGTCAGCTTCGCCGACGGCTTTCCCCTGCTCGGCGTGAACGCGGCGTCGCTCGGTGCGCTCAACACCCGGCTTGCCCAGCCCGTGCCGATGGCGCGGTTCCGGCCCAACCTGGTGCTGTCCGGCGCCGCGCCCTGGGCGGAGGACGCATGGCGGCTGCTGCAAATCGGCGGGGTCGGGGGCGTTGCGTTCCGGGCGGTGAAGCTGTGCGCGCGCTGCGTGATCATCACGACCGACCAGGAAACCGGCGCCCGGCCGCGGGACCGCGAGCCGCTGCGCACCCTGTCCAGCTTCCGCCGCGACGACCGGGGGCGGGTGCTGTTCGGGCAGAACCTGGTGCCGGACGGAGTGGGCCGGATCGCGGTCGGCGACCGGGTGGAGACGGTCGAAGCTCCGGTCGGCCCCGGCCAGTTGTAGCGCGATTTCCCGGCTTCCGACCGCTGTTCCCTCAACCCGGAACGCCGCCCATTCTCATGCGCGGCGGCGTCGTCGGGCACGGACGGGAGCGGCTGCGGAGCATGCGACGGGGGCGGCCTCCGGTCGGAAAAGCCAGCCAACGCCGCCACCCGCCCAAAACGCTGCCGACTGCGCCAACATTGGCCTGTGCGGCATGTGCCCGTTCGTCTCAGAACCTGTTTGAGTGACCCGTTTGCGCCTCGATCCCATTTCTGCTTCCAGGTGAGGTGGACCCATCCCGTTGGACAGTTTGTCGGCTTGGTTAAGCTCGGCCCTGATTGTTGTCAGGCCGCCAGCTTCACTGCGCCCATCCCGCTTGCCCCCTAGGCCTCGTCGGGCGTGCGCCCGGCCAAGGTGGAATAAGGCCGCCGAGCATTGTAGTAGCTGATCCATCTCGAAAGGCCCGCCCGCAGCTCGGAGCCGGTTTCAAAGGCGTGCAGGTAGACGCACTCGTACTTCAGGCTGCGCCACAGCCGCTCAATGGACACGTTATCCGTCCAGCGGCCCCGCCCGTCCATGGAGATACGCACACCTGCCTGCTGCGGGATGCCCGTGAACCGCGGCGAGGTGAACTGGCTGCCCCGCGCAAATCGCTTCGCGATTTCGCTGGGTCCGTGTTGAAGATCTCGGGCCTCCCGAACCGGGTCAAGGCTTCCTCCAGCGCTTCGATGCAGAACTCCACGTCCGTGGTGTTCGACACGCGCCGGGACAGCACCTCGCGCGCGGCCCAGTCCATGACCGCCACGAGATAAGGAAAGCCGCGGCGCATGGGCAGGTAGATACCGTCTGGGCCGTCAAGCGGGTTCGACGACGGATGCTTTGTAGTCGCGCCCGCTTTTCAGCACGCCGAAGCACAAGTGGACCAGCTTGCGCATGGCCGCACCCAGGGTCGACATCTTGGCCTTGCCGCGTCCGAGCAGGCGCGCTTGCTGGGCGCGGATGTCGGGGTTCAGCCGGGTGGCCACCACCGCCGCCATGTAAAGGGCCGCGCGCAGCCTGGGGCTGCCCGCCCTCGACAGGTGGGGGCGCCCTTGCACACTGCGGCCGGATTGCCGCTCGACCGGGACAAGGCCCAGGAACGCCGCCGCTTGCCGCGCACTCTCGAAGGAGCGCAAGCGCAGCAGGACGAGCATGCGGGCGGCGGTCTTGGGACCGACCGCGGGGATTGTCAGCAGCCGCTGCATGTCGTCTCGCAACGCCGCGGACGCTTCGACATGGGCGGCGACCGCCTTGCGCAAGGTGTGGCGCTGGGTCTTGAGCGCCTGCATGCTTTGCAGGAACGACAACGAAACCGCTTCGGGACAGCCCCGTGCCTTGGCCTGCTCATGGCGGTTCGCCTCGCGCCGCAGGTCCGCTTCGACGTCCTCCAGGCACGACAACAGCGCTTGCAACTCGACCAGCTCCGGCGGCGCCGGGTTCCACGGCTTTGGGCGCGCGAGGCGGCCATAGCGGGCCAGCACCGATGCGTCGATCTGATCGGTCTTGCTCAGGATGCCGATGCCGCGGGCGAAACTGCGCACCCGGGCCGGGTTGGCCACCGACACGGACATGCCTGCCACGACCGCATCCTGTGCGGCTTGTTCATGGTAGCCGGCGGTCGCTTCAACAATGATGTGAATGCCTGCCTCGCTCGCACCCGGCAGGCGGCGCACCCAGGACAGGAGGCGGTCGATGCCATCGCGGGCATTCGGGAAGGAGCGTTGGCCAAGTGTTTTCCCCGTCTCATCGGTGATGAGAGCGCAGTTCAAGCGGTCCTTCGAGACGTCGATGCCGACAAACAGCATGAAGTGCCTTCCGATTCAACTCGTCCCTGTGCGCTGATCCACCTTGTTCATGCAGGCTCACCCTGGCGGGGGCCTTGGCTATCGTCCGATCTCGTCCAGGGCGCGTGGGTGATGAGGCCAAGCGCCCCATCTACATTTCAGGCTACAAACCTCAGGTCAAATCCGGGCTGTCCTGGCCTCATGTTCCGGGCATGACCCGCAACGCCAATCAGATACAAAGGCCAAGTCCACGCACCAGACCTGGTTCGGGCGGTCCACCACAAGGTCACGTAGCAGGGATGGGAAGACCCGGTGCTCCGGGTGCGGCACCGTTGTCCGCGGCCGCTGGTAGATCGGCGCCAAGCCCATCCTGGCCACCAGCCGCCGGATGCGCTTGCGCCCAACCGAATAGCCCTCGCGCCGGAGATGGCGCGCCATCTGGCGTGACCCATACCGAGGTGCTTCCAGGAACTGCGCGTCGATCAGCCGCATCAGGGCCAAGTTCGGCGGCGTCTCGCCCGCAGGCTGGTAGTAGAACCCCGACCGGCTGATCGAAACCAACTCGCATCGGCGCACCACGGACAGGCTGGGATGCCCCGACTCGATCACGGAGGAAGCGGAGCTTTGCTCCATCTGCCGCCTCCGCTCCAGGCTCATCGACCGGAGGCTTTCGCCAAAAAATCCCGCTCCACCAGCAGCTGCCCAATCTTCGCGTGCAGCTTCTCCACCTCGGCCTCGGACGGCCTTGCCGTTTCCTGCGCGGCCTCCTTGCCGGAGAACACCGCCGCCATGCCGTCCATGGCCTGCTTCTTCCACTCGTCCACCATCGTCTGGTGGATGCCGTGCTTGGTCGCCAGCTGCGCCGTTGTCAGCTCACCCCGCAGCGCGTCCAGCGCCATACGCGCCTTGAACTCCGCCGAATACCGCTTCCGCTTACCCGTCATCGGGTCCGTCCTTCTCATCAGGCGAACCGAGCTTAACCGCCTGTCCCAAAAACGGGTACCACCTCAGTCCGCGGCGGGATCTGGGTCTCAAACCGGAACGTGACATGCGTTACAGTCGGAGCGGGGAACATTGCCAATGTTCGGCGGCGCGGCGGGCCTGAGCCTCCGCAGCAAACCGGAGAGGGCACTGTGAGCAAACTTCCCACGGATTCATCGATGCCGTCGCGGGCGGCGGCCCTGGCGGTCATGCTTGGCATCGCGCCGGTGCGGGCCTGGGCACACGTGAAATGGTTCGAGCCCTACGACGTCACCCAGTCCCCGATCCCGATCAGGGGCGTCATGACGACGCACTTCGTCCTGGTGCTTGCCGGCTTCGCGCTGCTCATGATTGGCGGCTTCATGCTCGACCGGCTTGCGGTGCGCTCGGGGCGGACGCTCACAGGATTGGAGCGGCGCGAAGCGGCCGAGGAAACGATGCTGCGGGCCGGGGTCGGCGCCTTCTTCATGGCGCTTTTCACCATGGGCGGGATCATCCTCACGCCGGAGCTGCGCACGGCGGCCGAGTGGCCCGCTTGGCTGCAGCTCGCCGTCGCCGCCACCATGCTTTCGGCACGGACCTGCGTTCTCGGCGCTCTCGGCATCCTGGTGCTTTACGCTTGCGGGATCGCGCAATACGGCGTGTTCCACCTCACCGACTACATGATGTTCCCCGGCATCGCGGCCTACATGGCCCTGACATCCTGCACCTCGGAACAGCTTCGCGCGCTGCGCATGCCGATCCTTTACGCAACGGTCTGCGGCAGCCTAATGTGGGCGGCCGTGGAGAAGTGGGCCTACCCGCAGTGGACGTATCCCCTGCTCGCGGCGCGTCCCTACCTGACGCTCGGCATCCCGGCCGACCAGTTCATGGTGGTGGCCGGTTTCGTCGAGTTCGCGCTGGCCTTTTACATCCTGACCGGGCTGGGCCTTTTGCGCCTCGGCATCTTCGGGCTCGGCCTGGTCTTCGTGTCGGCCATCCTGGACTTCGGC
>CALMVT010000543.1 GCA_937873175.1 uncultured Acetobacteraceae bacterium
ACCCAAGCCAGCAATCAGGTCAACTCAGCCCAGGGTAGTTGTGATAACCGCCTCTAACTGTACTAGCCCGCAATCGTCAGCGCCTCGACCCGCAATGGTGAGATGGAACGGGTAAGGGCGACGCCCCCTGCCACCTGCCGCGGCACCCGACCCGGAGCGGACCTCGACTAGGATGCACGTGGAAGGGCGCCCGTCGATCCACTGGCTAGCCCAATGGCCAGCCTCGCCGCGGGTGGCGTTGCTGGCTCGGACACCGGTTCTGATCGCACCAAGCTTCCCTGGCGCCACATCCCGTGGCGGCCGTCCGTCACGCCTGTCCGAAGCGCCCATAAATATCCTCGGCCACGGCCCGCAGCGCCGCATCCGCACCTTTCCCGCCCACGTTCGTTGCCAGCACTAAGCCGAACTCCCGCGCCGGCTGCAGCATGATCATGGCCAGGTTCATGGTGTTCGATCCCGTGTGCATCAGGAACGGCTCGCGCGCGAAGGGCATCGTAAGGATGCCCCAGCCCAGGCAGTAGCCGCCCTTGGCCGGCGTTCCAGGGGCGGCATCGGGGACGGAGATCTCGATCACCTGGGTATGCAGCTTGCGCAGGGTTTCCGGTCGCACCAGGGCGGGTCCGCGGCGCCCTTCGCAGGCGTTCCAACTGGCCCACGTCGCGAAATCCAGGATGGAAAGGTGGACCGTGCCGGCCGGGCCGATGATCGCAGGGTTGTCTCCGTCCGGACCCGCCAGCATCGGCTTCAACGTCCCGTCCTCGCGCAAAAGATGCCCGAGCGGCGCGTCCACCCGGCCGAGGGTCGCCTGCGGGCCGAAGCCGGCGGTCCGCAGGCCCAACGGGGCGAAGACGCGCTCGACAATCAGCTCTTCCCACGTCTTCTTCGCCGCGCGTTCCAGCATCGCGCCGGCCATCGTGTAGCCCATGTTGGAATAGGCAAACGTCGTGCCAGGCTTGGCAGCCAATGGCTGGCTGCTCCATCGCCGCACCAGCCAGAAACGCAGCTCATCCAGGTTCAGCCCATCCTGGGCGAAGGATTCCGTCAGCAGATTGCCGAAGGTGTCGTTGTCGCTCGGGATGCCGCTGGTGTGCGACAGCAGCTGTTCCAGCGTCACGGCCCGCAAGCCGGCATCCATGTCCGTGGCGAGTTCTGGGAACGCCGCGCCCACGGTGCTGTCCCAGCGCAGCGCTTCCTGCTCCACCAACATGCCGGCCAGCAGCGACGTCATGGCCTTGGTGTCGGAACCGATGTGGAAGCGGTCGCTGATCACCACCGGCGTTTTGGTGCCCGCCCGCCTGGTACCCACCGCGCCGGCCGCGACGACCTGGCCGCCCCGCACCACGGCCGCCGCCAGGGCCGGCAGCGCGTAGCGCGCCAGGCAAGGCCGTAGCACATCGTCGAGCGGAATGGCGGGCTCTGGGCCGGCCGCCTGCCCGCGCGCGGGCTGCGCGCGGGCCGCCGCCGACGAGGCGAGCAGCGCCGAAGCGATCAGTCCCCTTCGGTCCATGTGTTCCCTCCTCGTGCTGAAAGGCCGGGGCTGGTTTGGTGGTTGTAGCGACTCGACACTATCGGCAGCTGTGCCCGTTTTCATGCGCCGAATCCCGCTCGGATGAGTCGCCCCCAGGAGGGCGCTCGCGCTCAAATCAACTGCTTTCCTGCTGTCGGCGCGTGCTCGGGACCGGTGATCGTGGGGATCAGGACGTGCCGGCACGCTTCGGCACGCATCAGAACATCGCCAGTGGGTTCACCGCTGACCCCGTGGCGCCTTTGAAACGCCAAGGCGCGGCGGTCACGAAGATTGTCCACCGTCCCTCCGCGGCGCAGGCCGCCGCAAGGTCGTCGAGTTCGGTGTGATCAAGCAGCGTCATGCCCATATATGGGATCGCCACCATGTGCATGGGCTCAGTCCAGCGTTTGAAGCCCGGAATCGGCAGATGCGCGTCGCTGTCCGAGTCGCTGCTCGGCACGGCCACGCGGCGCTCCCGCAACCACGGAAGGCAAGCGGCGTGCAGGCCCGTGCCGCTCCGGTAGGTGTTCCGCGATCCCGCCCCCTTGCGGACGAAGAGGATGTCGCCTTCTCCCGCCTGCACGCCGTGCAAGCGCTCGGCCGCCTCGAGATCCTCGGGCATGATCGCCGACCCGAGCGGCAGCGGGACGCCCTTTGCCTCTGCCACGTCCAGCAGGACGCCGCGTCCGACAATGCCGACCGCGCCCACGTGCTCGATGCCGAGCCTGAGCGCTCCGCCCGGCGTCACGTCGTGGACCGAATAGCCGTTGTACATGCCTTGGCGCCCTTCGGGCGTGAAAATATGGCAGAGCGCGTCAACATGGGTGACCGCGAACCCGTGGCAGGTCATGCCGACGATGTCGTAGCAGCCTGCCTCCTCCGGAAGCGCATCCTGATAGCGCACCATCCTGTAGTCGAAGTTGCGCAGCTCCGGCGTGGCCGTAGAGAACTCCCGTCCTAGCGGCACCACACGTCCCGTGCGGATCAAGGCTGCCGCGGCAAGCAGCGTGTTGGCCGAGATGAAGTTCAGTGTGCCGAGCTGATCGTCCGCACCCCATCGGCCCCAGTTCGACAGCGCCGGCAACGCGCGCTCCAGATCCTCGTCGTTCGCGATCGACGGCAGGGTGGATGCTTGGGCAGCGGGCGCAGTTGCGGCAGCGACCTTGCCGGCTCCCGACACCAGCGCTGCCGCGCTGCCCAGGTAGCCTTGCCGGGAAAGGCCAGGTGACTTCTTCTCCGAGTCACAGTCCATCACACGACCTCGCTCGCCATCGGGCAGTGGTGCTGACGCAGCTGCGTCCCGCAATCCTACGGTCAGTTGTCCCATCCGCACAATGAAGCGGCGTTGATGCGAACGTCACGGCCGCCGCATCAACCCCTGCACCTGACCTCCGCACCGCAACAAGCCGCGCAGCAGGTCGGTGCGAAGGGCTGCTTCGGGTTGAAACCCGGCCGGCAGATCGGACAGACTCTTCCCCACGATCATCAATCTTGGGCCAAGAGCCCGGAGTGCGTGATCCTACCCGACGCCTCCAACCCGCGTTAGCTGCCTCGGAACCCGCACTCCCTGAAACAGACCCACAATCATCCGCGCCGACCCATAGCCGCGAGACAGGTCGGGCGAGGATGACGTCGCCGCTTGACTTGCGGTCGCTCATGATCCTGGAGACGACATCTGTCGGAGTTCTGCGTCCGTCTGCCATACGTCCCGCTGCGACGGCGGCCGGGCTGAACGGTTGCCGCCGGCCGCCTGCCGCTGCTGCCTGTTACTGGGACAGATTGTAGCCGAACACGCCGTTGCGTGCTGGCATCAAGTTACGCCGCAAGCCGGCCCCCGTTCGGTCAACGACCACGGCGTCACCCTTGTCGAAGAACGCTTCCACGCCCTCGGCCACGCTGCCTTCAAGCAGCTGGGTGTCGAACACGAATGGCAGGCCCGTGGCGTCCAGGCTTTCCGGCGCGTCCGCCACTTGGAAATGCAGGTGCGGCGCGCTGCTGTTGCCTGAGTTGCCGACGCGACCGATCATGTCTCCCGGCCGCAGGCGCGCGCCCTCGCGCACCCAGGACGGGATCGAGTTGGGCTGGAGGTGCGCATGGGTGACATACCGGCCGCCGCCGATGTCCTCGACGACTCTGTTGCCGCCCAGATCTGCCACGGGCACCGGCGCGACCGTGCCCACGGGCTGCTGGTCCGGCAGGCCGTTCCTGACCGTGACGACCACGCCCGGCGCTGTGGCCAGGACAGGGGTGCCATATCCCAGCCAGGAACTCAGGGCTTGGTATGGACCTCCGTTGCAGCAGCTCCCGTCCGGCCCGATCTGCTCAAAGTCGATGGCGAATTGCTGCCCTGCCTGCAGGAGGCCGTTGACCGGCGCAACCACGTCGCGGTGGTAAGCCGCGAGGGCGCAGCAGCCGCTGAGCGCGGTCCAGCCGTGCCCGACTAAGGGCGGGCGCAGGACGGCCAGCGCCTTGCAGCCGACCGGTACCGGGTTGGTGAGCGCCGGCGCGCCTGGCCCGCCATCGGGCGTGGCGAGCGTGATCGCGTGGGCGAGCAGGCGGGGAACCTGCGCCGGGTCGGTGTAGGTCACGTCGAAGAACATCAGCCCCGCGTTCCCGGCCGGCACGCGGGTTGAGAAGGCCGACGGAGGGTCCGCCTCGGGACCGTCGTTCGGCACGGCGTCGTCCGGCGCCGTGGCGAACAGCTTGACCTTGCCGGCAACGCTGCGGCCCTGCGTGTCGGTGATGAGGTTGCGCCCGGTCGGGCTGAAGCCGGCCAACGGATCGACCGGGACAACGCTTGCGATGTCGGCCGGCTGCGCCTGCGTGTTAGTCGCTTGCGCCGCATAGGCAAGGTGGATCAGCCCGTCCGTTGCCGGCGCCGGCTCCACCGAGCGCTGCTGCAGCTGCAGCGCGACCGGGGTCAGGTTGACCAGCGGATGGCCGAAGCCGGGCGGGATGGCCGAGCACCACGCCCCGGCTGCCGCTTCGGCCTGCGGCGCGGCCCGCGCGCGCTGCGGCCCTGCGGCGGTCATCAGGGCCCCGGCTGCGAGCGCGGCGGTGGTCATGGCATGGGCGAAGCGGCGGCGTATCCGCGGCGTCCTCATTGCAAACTCCTGAGTGTTTGGGCGCCCCAGCCCGGATCAAAGGCGGGCGTGCAACGCTCCTATGCAAAGGTTACAGCCGCAAGAGCCTGTTCGATCCGGATTGGCTGATAAATGACACAAGCTCTCGCTTTTCGGCCACGGGTGCTCCGGTCCCTTTCGCCGGTGCTGCGCGAGGCGGCGCGCAGGCCGGTCTATGCCGACTGCAACGCCGTGAGCCCGCAGACGGTCGCGG
>CALMVT010000544.1 GCA_937873175.1 uncultured Acetobacteraceae bacterium
AACCGCCACGCCCAGACCATTGCGGATGAGATAACATCATTCAACGAAATGACTAACGGATTGACTCCCTCCGCGGCCACGGCAGGAACATCCCGGTGCCTGCGGCGTAGGCGGCGTAACGGGCTGCCAAGGCAGAGCGGGCGAACTTCCCTTCCTCGTGCCGGGCAGCCGCGACGTAGACTGCTCCCAGAACCAGGACGGCGGCCCAGCCGGACAGGCCCGGCGTTGCAACGGCCGTTCCCGTCCAGAACAGGAGGTAGGCGCTGTAGAAAGGATGGCGGACCCAGCGGTAAGGCCCGGCATGCAGCACCAGGCGCGGCTCGTCTCCGGTGAAGGCCAGCGTCGGAGGCGTGGCCCGCGTCGTGGTGAGCGCCCAGCCCCACAGCCCCGCCGAGGCGGCGAACAGGAGGCAGCCGACGGCCCAGCCCGGGGAGGCCGTTTTGTGAAGGATGCGCCATACAAAGAAGCCGAACCCGCCCAGGCTCAGGAGGGAGATGACCCATGTCCCCTGCGCTTCCTCGTTTCGCCGCACGAAGTGGCGCAGCGTGCCCCAGGTGAAGCAGGTGAAGCAGGCGCTCCCGAAGCACGCGATCACCATGCGAAGGCCGGCATCGTTAAGCATTGCCGAACACCGGAACGCTTGCGCCACGGAACAGCTCGCTGTAGCCGGCACAAGCTGCCGGGCTGATCGAGAGCGCCGGAATGGCTTTCGAGACCTTGTCGTAGCTTTCGCGCCGACAGACGAGGAAGCTGGTCACGAAGTTAAGGCCAGTATACTGCTTTGGGCTTCCAATAGCCTCGAATCGAAGCCTCTTGTAGAAACTGACGTGGTTGCTGCGGACGCAGGAGGTGACCAGGTCCGGATCGTGGTGCTGGATCATGAACCCCACCATGCGGAAAAGGATGAAGGCCAAGCCCTGGTCATGGCTTTGGTCGGGGTGGCAGACAAGGCGATTGATTTCGACGGCCCGCTCTGCCGGTTTCAGGAGACCGGCAAAATCGTCAGGGAACACATGCGACACCGGCAAATCCCTGGCTTGGGGGTCCTCCGAGGACGGGTCCATGCCGCATACCCTCACGGATGCGACGGCTCGGCCTTCTTTGTAGATGACGATGGTCCTGTTGGACGGCACGGTGTCGTAGGAATCGGAAAACTCTCCATTCGCGCGCGCGTCGATGTAACCGTTGCTGTGGTAGCAGAGATGCCGCAACCTGAATGCATCTTTCTTTGTTTGGCGGTCCAGGGCAAGTCGAGCGTGAAGACCGCCGTATGCTCCGACGCGGCTTTGCTTACGTCCGCTCGCTGCGGGGGCGCCCTGTACGGTAATCGCCGATGTTGTGCTCATCATGCACAGCCTCTAACATCAGGTTCCAGCATCGAATACAGTTGGAGCGAGTTGCCGATGTTCACGCGGCGAACGGCGAATGTTCGGCTTGCAATCGACCAAAGTTCAATAGTCAAAGTTAGCCCCTTTTGCTTTACTGATTGACTACACTTAAAACTTCTCGCAAAATACTGCGATTTTTTCAGTAAACGGCTTAACATCTCAAATCGTCACACTCCTGACCTTGACGGTCATAGGAATGCAGCAACGGACCATACAAGCAACGTTATTTTTTACGTAAACGTTCCAATCAGGCGCGGCCGAGGTTTCAACGCCCTTTCCCGGCACCGGAAGGGGGCAGCGGGCCGGCGCAGCTCCCGAATGGAGGCGAGCACACCGTTCAAAGCCGTCAGGTCGGCTGTCGCGGCGCCTGGCCTGGAGCACGCATGACGGACCTTGGAACGCGACGAACGCCACGGCTTGCGGGCCAGGCAGCTTGCAGACGCCCACGCACGTGCGCCGTGGCGCAAGATCACTGCGATGGCGTCAAGGCATCGGCAGGGCCGGGCTTTGCCAAGCTTAACCGGCCAGCGGTGCCGGCTTGAACCGGCTGCGTGCCGGCGGTCTGGCCAAAGGACCCATCAAAACCGTCACGCAACGGCCAGAAAGGAGCGGCGGTGCAGGTCGCGGCTGGCCCGGCCAGGCGAGCAAAAGCCACGCCGTCCCGCGCATCCGGCTTGCCGGGTGCGTTGGTCGGCAGCTTGGCGCCGCGCCGGCTCCGAAGGGCCGGTCACGCCGCCGCACTCGACAAGATATGCGCCGGATAGGATGCTGACCGCCGCGCTCTCCCGTTGCGGATGCCCGACATGCTGATCAACTGCGCCGCCTACAAAGCCGGAAACCGTGTCGCGGATATCGACCTGAAGCAGGCCAACTGCATCGAATCTGCGCCGGGCGACTTTGTTTGGGTGGGCCTACATGAACCCGATGCGGCCCTGCTCCGCACGGTTCAGCAGCGCTTCGGCCTGCATGACCTGGCGGTGGAGGACGCCCACCTGGCGCATCAGCGGCCAAAGCTGGAAGCCTATGGCAACTCGCTATTCGTGGTGCTGCGCACGGCGCAGCTTACGGAAGGCAAGATCTGTTGGGGCGAAACCCACATCTTCGCCGGGCCGGGCTACGTGGTGACGGTCAGGCATGGTTCCACGACCGCCTACAAGGCGGTCCGCGCGCGATGCGAAAGCGCCCCCAAGATGCTGTCGATGGGCGAAAGCTTCGTTATCTACTCGGTGATGGATTTCATCGTGGACAGCTACTTCCCGCTGCTGCACGAGCTTGAAGGCGAGGTGGACGCCCTGGAGGACTCGGTGTTCTCGAAGGACTCGGCCCGGCTCGATGTCGAGCGGGTGTTCGAGCTTCGGCATGACCTGCTGCTGATGCGCCGGGCCGTGCTGCCGCTGCAGGAGGTCTGCAACAACCTGATCCGATTCGACGTGACCCTGATCGCGCCCGAGATGCGCGCGTATTTCCGTGACGTGCAGGACCACGTGATCCGCGTCGTGGAAAACATCGACAACCTGCGTGAGCTGCTGAAGGGGGCGCTGGAAGCGAACCTGCTGCTGGCCTCCGTGCAGCAGAACGACGTGACGAAGCAGTTGGCGGCTTGGGCGGCGATCCTTGCGGTGCCGACCGCCATTGCCGGCATCTACGGCATGAATTTCAAGAACATGCCGGAGTTGGAGTATCCCGCGTCATACCCCATCGTGCTGGCCGTCATTGTCGGCCTATGCGTGTATCTGTATCACCGTTTCAAGCGGTCTGGCTGGCTGTGATCCGCCACGGTGCATCATGGCGGATGACCGGTGCCGCGGGAATGGCCGTCACGGAGCCGTCCTGAGGCGGCGCAACGCTGCCGCCTGCTGGCCGCGCAGCAAAACGAGGCGGTCGGCCGGGATCGCGCCAAAGGTCATGGCGGGGGCGCCCGCAGCGTCGCCGGGCTGGATCATCCAGGCCCTGGCACTCCGGAACGGGCTGGACCAGACTATGGGGTCCAACGGAACCAGGCGAGGAACGTTTCATGCATTATCGCACGCTGCGCCACCTGCTCGCGGCGCTGTTCGTCCTCGGTGGCCGTACCGGCGGCGCGGGCGCGGATCACCCGTTTAGAGGTCCTGCGCACCGAGCCGGCCTTTGGGGGCGAGGCGTTCGGCGCCGTCAGGGCCTATCAGCACGTGGTGGCCCGCGTCGAAGGGGAGCTTGACCCGGCCGATCCGCGCAACGCCGTGACCCAGGACCTCGACCTCGTGCCGCGGGATGCCCGCGGGATGGTCCGTTACGAAACCGGCGTCGAGCTGCTCAAGCCCACGGACCAGGTCCGCGGCAACGGCGTGCTGCTGTTCGAGGTGAACAACCGCGGCAACAAGCTCGCCCTCGGCGGGTTTAACGATGCCGTGGCGCCGGGCATCGAGGCGCGCAACGGGCTGAGTTCGCCGGGCGACGGCTGGCTGATGCGGCAGGGCTACACGCTGGTCTGGTGGGGGTGGGAGATGGATGTCCGCCCGGGCTGGAACCGTATCCTGATGCCGGAGATCGTGGCCCATGCTCGGGACGGCTCCTCCGTCGAGGGGATCGTGCGCAGCGAGCTGGTCACCCCGACCCCGGCCACCACCCTGCCGCTGAGCCGCAGCCAGCAAGTGCTGGTGCCTCCCCCCGACAGCTACGACAGCTACCCCGCCGCGAGCACCGACAACCGCACCCCGTTCCCCGACGGCTTCCTGCCGACGCTCACGGTGCGCGCCCGCGAGCAGGACCCGCGCGTGCCCATCCCGAACACGGAATGGAGCTTCGGCGCCTGCGGCGGCGGCCCCGGCACCGCCGCCACGCCGGACCCCAAGCACCTATGCCATCCCGCCGGCTTCCAGCCCGGACGGCTTTACGAACTGACCTACCGTGCGCGGGACCCACTGGTGGGCGGCCTTGGCTTCGCGGCGACGCGCGACCTCGGCGCGTTCCTCGGCCGCGCCCGGGCGGACGACGCGGGCACGGCCAACCCGGTCTGGCGCGAAGGGCAGACAACGATCATCGAGGGATCATCGCAAAGCGGGCGGATGATCCGCAGCCTGCTCGCCCTCGGCTTCAACGGGGACGAGGCCGGCGCCCGGGTGTTCGACGGCGCGTTTCCGTACATCGGCGGCGGGCTGATGCCGCTGAACCTCCGCTTCGGCCAACCCTACCGGGCCTGGGGCGAGCAAACCGACCATACCTACCCCGCCTACGAGTTCCCCTTCGCCTACGCGACCCAGGCCGATCCGCTCACGGGCCGCCGGGCGGGTCTGCTGGACCGCTGCGCCGCCACGGGGAGCTGCCCGCGCATCTTCCACGTGGCGACGGTGCTGGAAATGTGGGAAGGGCGGCAGTCGCTCGGTTTGACGGACCCGCTGGGCCGACACGACGTGGCGGACCCGCCGGAGGTGCGGACGTATATCATGGCAAGCACCCAGCACGGGCCGGCGCCAGTGCCGCTCGCGGCGCCGGGCATGGGCAACACCTGCCAGCAGCAGTCCAATCCGAACCCGCAGGTTTGGACCATGCGCGCCCTGCTTGCCGCCTTCACCGCCTGGGTGCGCGACGGCGCGGAGCCGCCGCCGAGCGCCGCGCCGCGCATTGCCGACGGCACGATGGTGGCGCCCGAGGCGGTCCGCTTCCCGCCTATCCCGGCAAACGCCTATGGCGGCGTGCCCCGGCCCGCCACGGCGACCACCCGCGTTTACAACACGCTGCACGTGCTCGACTTCGGCCCGCTGTTTCGCCCCGGCGAGGAAAGCGGCGTGATCACCATCGAGCCGCCGCGCGTGGGCACGGCGAGCTACGGCGTGCTAGCGCCGCAGGTGGACGCGGATGGCAACGACCTCGGCGGCATCCGGTCGGTGTTCGTGCAG
>CALMVT010000545.1 GCA_937873175.1 uncultured Acetobacteraceae bacterium
CCCCGCTGCCGCTCACG
This sequence comes from uncultured Acetobacteraceae bacterium, assembly GCA_937873175.1. Taxonomy (GTDB): domain Bacteria; phylum Pseudomonadota; class Alphaproteobacteria; order Acetobacterales; family Acetobacteraceae; genus CAHJXG01. Next base: position 18 of record CALMVT010000545.1, read on the forward strand.
CCCAGGTTGCTACGACAGAACTGAATGGCCCTGAGCGTGCGGTTGAGTGCATGGACAGCAACGTCCACTTCGGTCGGCCGACGGTCATCCATGCGCCAGCACGTTACATGGACCCTGTTGGTCGTCGCGGTCGCACTCGACCACCCGCCGCCTCACGCCGTGGCTGCTTCCAGACCGGCGAGGAAAACGTCGTGCGTCATCGGCCGGGAGAACATCGGGAAGTTCCTCTCCACCGCTGCCGCCTGCTCCGCGGGGCTGAGCGTCGCGGCGCAATCGGTCAGCGTCACGACGCGGAAGCCGCGCTCATAGGCCGAGCGCATGGTGGACTCGACACAGCAGTTGGTCAGGAACCCAGCGATGGCGAGGCCGGTGATGCCACGCTGGCGCAGGATGAAGTCGATGTTGGTGGAAACGAAGCAGTCCAGCCCCCGCTTGCCCTCCACCACGATGTCGCCCGCCACCGGTGCCATCGCCTGCGTGAAGGCAACGCCCCAGCTTCCCTTGCGGAACGCCCCTGCCGCCTTGATCCCGGCCAGGATGCCATACGGCTCGGCCGGCATCTCGGGGTAGCCGTCCGCAAAGGAGATCGGCGCGTGCAGCACCGCGGCACTGCGTCGCCGCATCCCGGCGGCGACCGCCTGGGCATGGGCCAGCATGCCGGTCTGGGCCATCACGGCCTTCACGGCCTTCACGGCCTCATGCTGGGCACCCTCCTCGCTGACGAAGTCGTTCTGGAACTCGATCAGCAGGAGCGCGGCCGTGCCCCGGGTTCATGGTCGCCGCCCTTCCCTCAGGCGACCGCCGGCAGCTGGTCGAGATGCTTGTCGAGCGTGAGCGGGTAATCGCGCACCCGCACGCCTGTCGCGTTGTAGACGGCGTTCGCCACCGCCGCACCGACGCCACACAGGCCGAGTTCGCCCACGCCCTTGGCCTTCATGGGATTGGCCTTGTCGTCAACCTCGTCCAGGAAAACCACCTCCTGGTGCGGTATGTCGGCGTGAACGGGCACCTCGTAGGTCGCGAGGTCGTGGTTGACGAAGAAGCCGTACCGCTTGTCGACTGCCAGCTCCTCCATCAGCGCGCTGCCCACGCCCATGGTCATCGCGCCGATCACCTGGGAGCGCGCCGACTTCGGGTTGATGATACGGCCCGCTGCGCAGACCGCGAGCATCCGCCGCACCCGCGTGACGCCGGTGTAGGCGTCGACCCCCACCTCCACGAAGTGCGCGCCGAAGGTGGCCAGCTTGTAGGTCTTGTCGAGAGAGCCGAACTCGATCTTGTCTTCCCCGACCAGTTCGCCGCCGGACGCGGCGTCCTGCAGATCGACCGAGCGGTTGCCGCTGCGGACCACCCCGTCCGCGAACGTCGCATCGGCCGAGTTGAAGCCAAGCCGGTTGGCCACCGCTTCCCGCAGCTTGACGCAGGCGGCGTAGACGCCCGCGGTGGCGTTGGCTGCGCCGAACTGACCGCCCGAGCCCGCGGACACGGGAAACGCGGAGTCGCCCAACCGCACGGCAACCCGCTCGGTCGGTAGGCCCATCATCTCGGCCGCCGTTTGAGCAATGATGGTGTAGGACCCGGTGCCGATATCGGTCATGTCCGTTTCCACCGTCACCAGCCCGTCCGGGCCCAGGCGCACGCGGGCGCCGGATGGCATGTTCATGTGGTTGCGGAATGCCGACGCCATGCCCATGCCGACCAGCCAACGGCCGTCACGCACCTGAGCCGGCGTTCCGTTGCGACGCGACCAGCCGAACCGTTGTGCGCCCTCGATCAGGCAGCGCACCAGCTGACGCTGCGAGAAGCGGTGCGTCGTGTCCTGCGGATCGACCTGCGTGTCGTTCTTCGCGCGGAACTCGATGGGGTCCATGCCGAGCTTCTCGGCCATCTCGTCCATCGCGATCTCCAGCGCCATCATGCCCGGCGCCTCGCCCGGCGCGCGCATGGCGTTGCCTTCGGGCAGGTCCAGCACCGCCAGGCGCATGGACACCATCCGGTTCGCGCCGGCGTAAAGCAGCTTGGTCTGGTTGACCGCGGTTTCCGGCTGGCCGTCCGGCTGGTCGCCCGAGCCGCTCTCGTGCGCGATGGCGGTGATGACCCCGTCGCGCGACGCGCCGATGCGGATGCGCTGCCGGGTCGCGGGGCGGTGGGTTGTGTTGTTGGCTATCATCGGCCGGGTCAGCGCCAGCTTGACCGGCCGTCCTGCCGCCTTGGCGCCCAGCGCGGCCAGCACGGCGTCGGCACGCAGGAACAGCTTGCCGCCGAAGCCGCCGCCCACGTAGGGCGACATGAAGCGGATCTTCTCCTTGGGCATGCCCAGGGTGGTGGCCAGGTCCGTCCGGCCCCAGTCGATCATCTGGTTGGACGTCCACAGCGTCAGCTCGTCGCCTTTCCATTCGGCGATGGACGCGAAGGGCTCCATCATCGCATGGCTGTGGTCCGGGGTGGTGTACTCGGCGTCGAGCGTGACAGGCGCGGCGGCGAAGGCCTGCTCGAAATCGCCGACCCGTTCGACGGGGGACGCGCCGCTGCCCTCGTCGCTCGATCCGCCCTTGAGCGGGGCGGTCTTCAGCGCGTCAGCCAGGTCGAACTGGCCTTCGGCGCGGGCATAGTCCACGCGGACCAGCGCCGCCGCGGCGCGTGCCTGCTCAAAGGTTTCGGCGACCACCACCGCGATCGCCTGGTGGTAGTGGTCCACGTCCGGGCCGCCGAGCAGCTTGACCGTATTGAACTTGCCCTTGCCGAGCTTGCCGACGTCCCCGGCGGTGACGACCGTGAGCACGCCGGATGCGGCCTTGGCCTTCGTCAGGTTCATCGAGCGGATCCGCCCCTTGGCGATCGCCGCGCCGACCGCGAAACCGTAGGCGGGGTTCGCCACCTCGCGGTGGTGCTCGTAGGCGTAGGTGGCGGTGCCGGTCGTCTTGGCCGGCCCGTCAACCCGGTTCAGGGGCTTGCCGACCACGGTCATGCGGTCGATCGGATTGGAACCGGCAGGGATGTCGAACTTCATGGGATCAGGCCTTGGCTTGCGCGATGACGGAAGCCAGCGCGCGCGTGGCGAGCGGCAGCTTGAAGGCGTTGTCCTGCGTGGGCGTGGCGCCCTGGAAGGCCCGTGCCGTGACGGCGGCCGCCCCTTGCGGGAGCAGCGCCTCCGCGTCCTCCACCCGCCAGGGCTTGGGCGCGACGCCACCAAAGGCGACCCGGCCGGTGCCGTCCGGCTGAATCACCGCTGCAACCGAGACCAGCGCGTAAGCGTAGGACGCGCGGTCGCGCACCTTCTCGTAGAAGTGCCTGCCGCCGAGCGGGGCCGGCAGCGTGACTGCCGTGATGAGCTCGCCTAGGCGCAGCGTGGTGTCGTCCTGCGGCCGGTCGCCCCACAGGCGGTGGAAGTCGGCGATCGGGATGGCGCGGCGCTGCCCGTCCGCTCCCACCGTCTCGATCACGGCATCCAGCACGCGCATGGCGACCGCCATGTCGCCAGGGAAGGTCGCAATGCAGGAACTGCTGACGCCGATCACACCGAGCTGGCGCGAGGCCCCGCCGATCGCGGCGCACCCTGTCCCGGGCTCGCGCTTGTTGCATGGCATGTTGGTGTCGTAGAAGTAGGAGCAGCGGGTGCGCTGCAGCAGGTTGCCCGCCGTGGACGCCTTGTTGCGCAGCTGCCCGGAGGCCCCGGCCACGATCGAGCGGCTGAGCACGGCGTAGTTCTTGCGCACGCGTTCGTCGGTCGCGAGGATGGTGTTGGTGACCGACGCCCCGATGCGCAGCCCGCCTTCGGGCGTGTCCTCGATCCTGTCGAAGGCGAGGTCCTGCACATCGACCAGGTGCGTCGGCGTTTCCACCTCCAGCTTCATCAGGTCGAGCAGATTGGTGCCGCCCGCGATGAACTTGGCGCCGGGCCGCCCGGCGACGGCGCGCGCCGCCACGACCGGGTCGTGGGCGCGCTCGTAGGGGAAGGC
>CALMVT010000546.1 GCA_937873175.1 uncultured Acetobacteraceae bacterium
TTTCAACATGCGCGCACCGGGCATGACGCTGCACAAGATGCCGTTGTTCGTGTGGTCCATGCTGGTGACTGCGTTCCTGCTGCTGCTGTCGATCCCGGTCCTGGCCGGCGCGATCACCATGCTGATCACCGACCGCAACTTCGGCACGGCGTTCTTCGACCCGCAGGGCGGCGGCGACCCCGTGCTGTTCCAGCACCTGTTCTGGTTCTTCGGCCACCCCGAAGTGTACATCATGATCCTGCCGGGCTTCGGCATGATCAGCCACGTTATCTCGACCTTCGCGAAGAAGCCCATCTTCGGCTATCTCGGCATGGCCTATGCCATGATCGCGATCGGTGTCGTCGGCTTTGTCGTGTGGGCGCACCATATGTTCGTGTCCGGCATCTCCGTTGACACCCGGGCCTACTTCGTCGCGGCGACCATGATCATTGCGGTGCCGACGGGCATCAAGATCTTCTCCTGGATCGCGACCATGTGGGGCGGGTCCATCGAGCTGAAGACGCCCATGCTGTTCGCCATCGGCTTCATCTTCCTGTTCACCGTGGGCGGCGTGACCGGGATCGTGCTGTCCAACTCTTCCATCGACCAGATCCTGCACAACACCTACTACGTCGTGGCACACTTCCATTACGTGCTGAGCCTGGGCGCCGTGTTCTCCATCTTCGCTGGGTTCTACTACTGGATCGGCAAGATGTCGGGCCGACAGTATCCGGAGTTCTGGGGCCAGGTGCACTTCTGGGTGACGTTCATCGGCGTGAACCTGACCTTCTTCCCGATGCACTTCCTGGGCTTGGCGGGCATGCCGCGCCGCTACCCCGACTATCCCGACGCTTTCGCCGGGTGGAACGCCGTGGCGTCCATCGGGGCCTACATCTCGGCATTCTCGGTTCTGATCTTCCTGTTTGTCATCTACCGCACGTTCACGTCCAAGGTGCAGGTGGCGGACAACTACTGGGGGGAGGGCGCCACGACGCTGGAATGGACGGTGACCTCGCCGCCGCCGTTTCACACCTTCACCGAACTGCCGCGGGTCCGTTGATGGACCCCGCACCTGGGATGGGGGGAGCTTCGGCTCCCCTTTCTTCTTTGGAATTGCCGGCAGAGGCGCGCGACTGGTTCGCCATGCTGAAACCCCGGGTGATCACCCTGGTGGTGTTCACGGGCATCGTGGGGCTGCTGCTGGCGCCTGGGCCGTTGCATCCCGTGCTGGCCTTGGCGGCGGTGCTTTGCATCGCGGTGGGCGCGGGCGCCGCAGGCACGATCAACATGTGGTATGACCGCGATATCGACGCCATCATGCGCCGCACCGCGAAGCGCCCGATCCCGTCGGGCCGGATCAGGGCCGGGGAGGCCCTGGGCTTCGGGGTGACGCTTGGCGTTGCTTCGGTGCTCATCATGGGGCTAGCGACCAACGCCGTGGCGTCCGGGCTGCTGGCGCTCTCGATCCTGTTCTACGTGTTCGTTTATACGGTATGGCTGAAGCGCCGCACGCCGCAGAACATCGTGATCGGCGGCGCTGCCGGCGCCTTCCCGCCGGTGATCGGCTGGGCGGCGGTGACGGGCACGGTGGATGTCATGCCGCTGCTTATGTTCGCTATCGTGTTCTTCTGGACCCCGCCGCATTTCTGGGCCTTGTCGCTGTATGCCTCCGAGGATTACGAGCGGGCCGGGGTGCCGATGCTCCCGGTCATCTCCGGCGCGCGGGCGACGCGCTTGCAGGTCGTGTATTACACCGTGGCGCTGGTCCTGGTGTCCCTGCTGCCCTGGGTGCTGGGATACGCCGGGCCGATCTACGGGGTGTCAGCCCTGGGCCTAGGCGCATGGTTCCTCATCGCTTCCTTGCGCGTCCTTTGGGACCGGCAGGACCCGGCGGGCGTCAGCCTGACGCGCGACGCTCCGGCGCGTTGGGCGTTCCGCGTTTCGCTGATCTACCTGTTCGCCCTGTTCACCGCCCTGGCGCTCGACCACCTGCTGTCGGTGCCCTATCTTGGATAGATATTTTGGATGACTTCCCGCCGCCGCTGTCGCCTGCTGAGGCCATGGAGTTGCGCCGGCGGCAGCGGGGCAAGAACATTGCGTTGCTGGTGGTGCTAATCGGGTTGGCTGCGCTGTTCTACGCGATTGCCATGGTCCGGTTCAAAGTCTCCTAAGCCCCGGCTTGCCGCCGGGCCAGGCGTGCCGACATCAACGTCATGAAAACCAGAAGCAACGGCTTGATTGCAGGCGCGCTCCTCCTGCTGATCGGCGGCATGGCGGGCTTGTCGTTCGCCGCGGTTCCGCTTTACCGCATGTTCTGCGAGGCGACGGGCTATGCCGGGACGCCGCAACTGCGCGGGGCCGCCGGCCCCGGCGCGACCGAACGCACGATGGCCGTTCGCTTCAACGCGACGACAAGCCCGAACCTGCCCTGGCGCTTCGTCCCCGGGGAGGCTGCGGTGACGGTGAAGCTTGGGGAGGACAGGCTGGCTTACTACGTCGGCCAGAACCGGTCGCGGCAGGCCGTGACCGGCGTGGCGACCTACAACGTGACGCCGGAAAAGGCCGGGCGGTACTTCCATAAGACCGCCTGCTTCTGCTTCGACGAGCAGACGCTGACGCCGGGCCAGGAGATGCAGTTTCCGCTCAGCTTTTGGGTGGACCCGGCCATCGCCGCTGATCCCGACACGCGCGACGTGACCACGATCACGCTGTCCTACACGTTTTTCCGCTCGCTGGATGACGCCGCCCGCAACGGCGGCGTGGAAAAAGCCGGGCCGCATGTCGGGCCGCGGGCGGATGCAGGGCGCTGATCGCTGTGGAGGCATTCGCGTTTATGCCTTGAACGCCGCAGCGTTTTGGCGATGATGCCCCACCGTTTGGATAGGTCAATTTGAGATGAGCGACGCCCCGGTTGCCACGGCACGCCCCGTGATCGATGCGCAGGATCTGAATACGTCCGGCATGCAGCAGCCCTACCACCTCGTGGACCCCAGCCCCTGGCCGTTGCTGGGCGCGCTGGGCGGCGGGCTGACGCTGTTCGGCATCATCATGGTGGCGCATTACGGCACTTACCTGTGGCTCAGCCTGGGCCTCGTGACCGTGCTCGCCGTCATGGCGTTGTGGTGGCGCGACGTGCTGAAGGAAAGCCGGACCGCAGGGCTGCACACCCCGGTGGTGCGGATCGGCCTGCGCTACGGCATGACGCTGTTCATCACCAGCGAGGTGATGTTCTTCGTCGGCTTCTTCTGGGCCTACTTCCACTTCGCGCTTTACCCGGCGCATGTGTCGGGCGCTGAGCATGCGATCTGGCCTCCGGCGGGCATCACGACCTTCGACCCATTTCACTTGCCGCTGCTCAACACGATGATCCTGCTGCTGTCCGGCTGCGCGATCACCTGGGCGCACCACGCGCTGCTGCATGGCGACCGCAAGCCCCTCATCATGGGACTCGGCTTCACGATCCTGCTCGGGCTGTCGTTCACCACCTTCCAGGCGCTGGAATACTCGGAAGCGCCGTTCAAGTTCGCCGGCGGCGGCGTGTATCCTTCGGTGTTCTTCCTTGCGACGGGCTTTCACGGCTTCCACGTGATCGTGGGCACCATCTTCCTGATCGTGTGCTGGTATCGCGCCCGCGCCAACCAGTTCTCGCAGACCCGGCACTTCGGATTTGAGGCTGCGGCCTGGTATTGGCACTTCGTTGACGTGGTGTGGTTGTTCCTGTTCGTCGCAATCTATGTGTGGGGCGCCGGACCGACCGGCGCCGAGTAGCCGGGCCGGGCGCCGCGCCCATCGCATTGGCCCGTCCATCAATCTGGCACGCGGCCCTGGGTTGCCGCTGCCCGCGCTGCGGCCGCGGCAGCCTGTTCAGCGGCCTGCTGACCACCCGGCCCGCATGCAACGCGTGCGGCCTGAGCTTCAGGTCCTGCGACACCGGGGACGGCGCCGCGTCCGGCCTGGTCTTCGTGCTTGGCGCGGTCATCGTGGGCATGGTGCTCTGGGTGGAATTCCGCTTCCACCCGTTCCCTTGGGTGCATGCGGTGCTGTGGCCAGTCGTCACGGTCCCGCTCGCAATCGGGCTGATGCGGCCCTTGAAGGCGGCGCTGATTGCCCAGCAGTACCGTCACCGCGCCAGCGAGATGGAGCTTTGACGCGAGCCTTGCCGCTCCTCGCTTCCCGCTCGTGGCGCCGCCTGCTCTGGCCTAGCCTCACCACTGCCGTCCTGCTGGCGCTCGCGGTCGGCCTCGCCGTGTGGCAGGTCCAGCGCCTTGCCTGGAAAACGGCGCTGCTGGCCGAGATCGACCGCGGGGAAGCCGCGCCCGCCATCCCGCTGCCGCCCGACCCGCGCCCGTTCACCAAGGTGCGCGTGTCCGGCACCCTGCGCCGGGACCTGGCCGCGCTGTATGGCATCGAGGTCCGCAGCACGGTGACCGGCCCGGTCATCGGCGCCTTTCTGCTCAACCCGCTGGAACGGCCCGGCGCCGATCCGATCATCGTGAACCGCGGCTGGGTGCCCACCGACGCGCCACGCGACGCGGTGCCGGTGCAGGCGACGGTGGAGGGCTATGTCCGCGCCCCGGAGCGCCCGATCCTTTTTGGCGCCGCCGACGACCCGGCAGCCCGGCGCTTCTACGCGCTCGATCCCGCCGCTGTGGGCGCGTCGCTCGGCCTGCCGCAGGTTGCGCCCTTCACGCTGGTTGCTTTGGGGCGCGTGCCGCCCGGTACCTTCCCCGACCCGGCGGAGGCGCTGCCCCGCCCGCCGAACAACCATCTCGTTTATGCCCTGACCTGGTTCGGCTTGGCCGTGACGCTGCTCGTCATGTTCAGCATCTTTGTCCGCAGGACCGTCAAGACACCCCCCAAGGCATCCCTATGACCGCATATGCCCGCCTGACCGCCCGCTTCGCTCGCATCGCCACGGTTGGCGAGGCGTCCTCCGTGCTGGGGTGGGACGCCGCCGCCATGATGCCGCCGGGCGGCGGCGCGGCCCGGGGCGACCAGCTTGCGGTGCTGGCTGGGTTGGCGCACGGCCTGCTGACCGCGCCGGAAACCGCCGACGATTTGGCCCAGGCTCATGCTCAAACCGAAGCCGGCGATGACGAGTGGGACGCCGCCAACCTGGCCCTGATGCGCCATGCCCATACCCGCGCGACCGCCGTGCCGGCCGACCTGGTGGAAGCGCAGGCCCGCGCCAACTCCGCCTGTGAGAAGGTGTGGCGGGACGCGCGGGGCCGCTCGGACTTCGCGGCAGTGTCGCCCTATCTGGTCGAGGTCGTGTCCCTGGTCCGCCAAACCGCCGACGCGATGGCGCCAGCGCTGGGGCTGTCGCCTTACGACGCGCTGATGGACGGATACCAGCGCGGAATCGCCGCCGCCGACGTGGCCCCGGTGTTCGCGCGCTACGAGGCGTTCCTGCGCGACGCCCTGCCGCGCGCCGAGGAGCGGCAGGCCCGGCAGCCCCTGCCCGTGCCGCTGCCGGGCGTGTTCCCCGCGGACCGGCAGGAGGGCCTGTGCCGCCATTTGTCCGCCCGCGCCGGGCTGGAAGCCGCGCACGCGCGGCTCGACCGCTCCGCCCACCCGTTCTGCGGCGGCACCCCCACGGATGTGCGGATCACCACGCGCTATGACGAGGCCGACCCGGCCCAGGCGTTGATGGGCGTGCTGCACGAGACCGGCCACGCCCTGTATGAACGCGGCCTGCCCGCCCCCCACGCCCGGCAGCCTGTGGGCGAGGCGGCCGGCATGGCGGCGCATGAAAGCCAGTCGCTGATCATCGAGATGCAGTCCTGCCGGTCCGATCCGTTCCTGGCTTGGCTCGGCCCAGAGCTGCACGGCACCTTCGGCGGCCCGGCGGAGCCTTACGCGCCGGCCAACCTGTCCCGCCTGTGGCGTCGGGTGGGGCGCGGGTTCATCCGGGTCGAGGCGGACGAGATGACCTACCCCGCGCACGTGATCCTGCGCTTCCGGCTGGAGCAGGCGCTGGTGTCCGGCGACCTGGCGGTGGCCGACCTGCCGGGCGCATGGCGGGACGGCATGGCGGCGCTGCTGGGCGTCACCCCGCCGGACGATGCGCGCGGCTGCCTGCAGGACATCCACTGGTATGACGGCGCGTTCGGCTACTTCCCGAGCTACACCCTGGGCGCCATGGCGGCGGCGCAGCTCATGGCGGCGGCGCGGCGGGACGTGGCCGACCTGGACGCCGGGCTGGGGCGGGGTGAGCTGGGTCCCCTGGTCGGCTGGCTGCGGCTCCATGTGCACAGCCAGGGCAACCGGCTGGGCTTCAACGACCTGCTGCGCGCGGCCACCGGCAAGCCGCTGGACCCCGCGGACTTCGAGGCGCACCTGACCGCGCGCTACCTTGCCGACGGGAGCGCACCGCAAGCCTAGCCGCGGGCGGCCCGAACCTGCCCTAGCCGCAGGCGCTCTGAACCTGCTAGTCACCCGCGACATTCAGGAGAACCGGCCATGGCCGACGCGAACACCACCATCGACCTCGACCCCACCGAGGTCGCGCTGATCATCGGCGAGGAGGACGGCTCCATGACCATCCGCGTCGTCCCGGCGCGCGAGCTGGAGGACGGCGTGACGGAGGTGCCGGAGCCTCACGAGATCGCCATCGCCCTCGCCATGCGCCTGCTGAAGGACCCGGACTTCCACGACAGCGTGCTGGACTGGTACGAGGGCCAGGACGACGAGGACGAGGACGAGCGGGACGAGGACGACGACAAAACGCAACCGAAGGGCTGACCCGGCCCGGCCGCCAGGGGTTGGATCGCTCCCCGCGCCCGCGTACAATCGCCGCCATGCGATACATCTCGACCCGCGGGCAAGCTCCCGCATGCGACTTCTCCGGCGTGCTGCTGGCCGGTCTGGCCGAGGACGGCGGGCTGTTCATGCCCGAAGCCTGGCCGCACTGGTCGCACGCGGACCTGCGGGGGCTGCGCGGCCTGCCGTACCACGAACTCGCCGCCCGCGTGCTGGCGCCGTTCGTGGGCGAGTGCATCCCCTTCGCGACGCTGCAGGGCATGTGCCGGGACGCCTACGCCGAGTTCACCCACCCGGCGGTGGTGCCGCTGGTGCAGCTCGACACCAATCTCTGGGCGCAGGAACTGTTCCACGGGCCGACGCTCGCCTTCAAGGATGTGGCGATGCAGTTGCTGGGCCGCATGTTCGCCCACGTGCTGGCGGAGCAGAACCAGCGGGTGACGATCGTGGGCGCGACCTCCGGCGACACCGGCTCCGCCGCCATCGAGGCCTGTCGCGGCCGGCCCGGCATCGACGTGGTGATCCTGCACCCCCAAGGCCGCACCAGCGAGGTGCAGCGCCGGCAGATGACCACGGTGCACGCCCGCAACATCGCCAACATCGCTGTGGACGGCACCTTTGACGACTGCCAGGATCTGGTGAAGGCGATGTTCGCCGACGTGCCGTTCCGCCGGGACCTGCACCTGTCTGCGGTGAACAGCATCAACTGGGCGCGCATCGCGGCGCAGATCCCGTATTATGTGGCGGCCAGCCTGGCACTTGGCGGGCCGGAGCGGGAGGTAGCGTTCAGCGTGCCGACCGGCAACTTCGGCAACGTGCTGGCGGCCTGGGCGGCGCGGCGCATGGGGGTGCCAATCACGCGCCTGGTGGTCGCAAGCAACCGCAACGACATCCTGGCCCGCTTCCTCGACGCCAACGACATGTCGATCCGGGTAGTGGAGCCAAGCCTGTCGCCCTCCATGGACATCCAGATCAGCAGCAACTTCGAGCGCCTGCTGTTCGAGCTGCTGGACCGCGACCCGGTGGCGACGGCGGGCGCCATGGGGGGGTTCCGCGGCACCGGGCGCATGTCGGTGCCGCAAGCCGCCTGGTCCCGCGCCCGCACGCTGTTCCACGGCTTCCGGTTGGACGACGCGGAAACGGAGGCGGAGATCCGCCGGCTGCACAGCCTCGGCTACCTCGCCGACCCGCACAGCGCCATCGGCATCGCCGCCGCCCGGGCGCTGCCCTGCGCGCATGTCCCCACCGTTGCCGCCGCCACCGCGCACCCGGCCAAGTTCCCGGACGCCATCGAGCGTGCCACCGGCCTGCGCCCGGCGCTGCCGCCGCGGCTTGCCGACCTGTTCGACCGCACCGAACTCTACAGCACGGCGCCCAACAGCCTCGACGCGGTCGAGGCGCAGGTCCGCGCCTTCAGCCTCAGGAACGCCGCATGACGGACGCCATACAAGTCACCCGCCTGCCTTCGGGCCTGATCGTCGCGACGGAAACCATGGAGCGGGTCGAGACCGTCTCCTTCGGCGCCTACGTCGCGACCGGCACGCGGAGCGAGACGGCGGCGGAGAACGGCGCGTCGCACTTCCTGGAGCACATGGCGTTCAAGGGCACCACCCGCCGCAGCGCCGCCGACATCGCCGAGGAGGTCGAGAACGTCGGCGGCCAGATCAACGCCTACACGGCGCGGGAGCAGACGGCGTACTACGTCAAGCTGCTGAAGGAGGACCTGGCGCTCGGCGCGGACATCATCGGCGACATCCTGACCCACAGCACCTTTGCGCCGGACGAGATGGAGCGGGAGCGGGGCGTTATCCTGCAGGAGATCGGCCAAGCGAACGACACCCCGGACGACATCATCTTCGACCGGTTCCAGGAGATCGCCTATCCCGACCAGCCGATGGGCCGGCCCGTGCTGGGCACGGAAGGGGGCATCGCCGCCATGGGGCGGGACGTGCTGACCGGCTACATGCAGCGGCACTACGCGGCGGGCAACATCGTGGTCGCCGCCGCCGGGGCGCTGACGCACGAGGCGGTGGTGGACCTGGCCCGGCAGCACTTCGCCGACCTGCCTGCCGCCATGCCCGGTCCGGTCCTGCCCGGCGCCTACCGCGGCGGCGAGTTCCGCGAGGCGCGCGAACTCGATCAGGTGCATATCGTGCTCGGCTTCCCGTCCGTCGCCTACGATGACCCGGATTACTACCCGGTGCTGCTGCTGAGCACGCTGTTGGGCGGCGGCATGTCGTCGCGGCTGTTCCAGGAAATCCGGGAAAAGCGCGGGCTGGTATACTCCATCTACTCCTTTTCCGCGCCGTTCATGGACAGCGGCCTGTTCGGCATCTACGCCGGCACCGGGGAAGTGGAGGCCGAGGAGTTGGTGCCGGTGACGCTTGAGGAGCTGCGCAAGGTGCAGAAGGGCGTGACGGAGGCGGAACTGCACCGCGCCCGCGCCCAGGTGAAGGCGAGCCTGCTGATGTCCCTAGAAAGCACCGGCAGCCGCTGCGAGCAGTTGGCCCGGCAGATCCAGGTGTTCGGCCGCCCCGTGCCCACGGCGGAGACCGTGGCCAAGCTGAACACCGTGACGGTTGAAAGCGTGCGCCGCGCCGCCATGCGGGTGTTCCGCGCCACCCCCACGCTCGCCGCCATGGGGCCGGCCGACAAGGTGCCGCATTTGCCGGCCATTGCGGAGAAGCTCGCGGCATGACGGAGCTTGACCTCCTGGCGGACCTGATCGGCCGGGCCAAGGCCGCCGGGGCGGACGCGGCGGACGCGATCCTGCTGTCCGGCACGTCCTTGTCCGTGGAGCGGCGGCTGGGCCGCACGGAGAAGCTGGAGCAGTCGGAAGCGCGCGACCTCGGCCTGCGCGTGTTCGTGGGCCGCCGGTCCGCGGTGGTGTCGTCCTCCGCCGCCGATCCCGCCGGGTTCGCGGCGCTGGGGGAGCGCGCGGTGGCGATGGCGCGCGTGGTGCCGGAAGACCCTTACGGTGGTCTGGCCGAGCAGGCGTCGGCGCCCGAGCCGGCCGCGCTCGACCTGGACGACCCGGCCGCGCCGGACGCGGCGGCGCTGCTGGCCCGCGCGTCCGTGGCGGAGGAGGCCGCGCTCGCGGTGTCCGGGGTGACGAATTCGGAAGGGGCGGAGGCGACCTACCGGCGTTCGGACGTGGCGCTGATGACCTCGGCCGGGTTCGCCGGGCAGTACTCCCGCACCTCGCACGGGGTCACGGCGGTGGCGCTGGCCGGGGCTGGGGTGGACATGCAGCGGGATTATGATTTCGCGTCCGCCGTGCACCTGGCGGACTTGGAGGACGCGGCGGGGATCGGCCACACGGCGGGGACGCGGGCGGTGGCGCGGATGAACCCGCGCCGGGCACAGACGGCACGATTGCCGGTGGTGTATGACCCGCGCGTGTCCAGCAGCCTGCTGAACCACCTGACGGCCGCGATCAACGGCGCCACCATCGCGCGTGGCACGAGCTTCCTCAAGGACATGCTGGGCCAGGCGGTGTTCGCCGCGGGCATCCAAGTGCACGACGAGCCGCGCCGCCCGCGCGGCCTGCGGTCCAAGCCGTTCGATGCGGAAGGGGTACCGACTGCCGCCCGCGCGCTTGTGCAGGACGGCGTGCTCACGACCTGGCTGCTGGACAGCCGCAGCGCCCGGCAGTTGGGCCTGCGCTCCACGGGCCACGCGGTGCGCGGCACGGGTGGCCCGCCGTCGCCCGCGCCCACCAACCTGTCCATGGCGCCGGGCCAGTTGTCGCCCACGGCGCTGATGGCGGACATTCGCGAGGGGCTTTACGTGACGGAGCTGATCGGCATGGGCGTGAACGGCATCACCGGCGACTACAGCCGGGGCGCGGCCGGGTTCATGATCCGCGACGGCGTGCTGGCGGAGCCGGTGGCGGAGATCACCATCGCCGGGTCGCTGCCGGCGATGTTCCGGGAGCTGACGGCGGCCGACGACCTGGTGCTGCGGCGCGGGACGGACGCGCCGACCGTGCGGATCGAGGGGATGACGTTGGCAGGCGCGTAGGTCAGAACCGGTCGCTGGCCGCAGCCGCCTCGACGTAGCGGGCGGCGTCCTCCGGCAGGATCAGCCGCGCGGCCGCCAGGGCGTCCGCCGCCTCCTTGACCTTCGCCACGTAGGCGTTCCGCGAACCATAGCGTTCTTCCAGCGACGGGCGGGGATCGCCGGTGCGCTCGCGTTCGGCCCGGGTGCGGGCGAACGGGATGAACGTTCCGTCGCGGTCGCACAGTTCGGATGGCATGTCCTTGTAGACGTTGGTGCCGGTATAGGTGCCGAGCGGCGCCGCCAGATGCGGCAGGCGCAGGCCGGCGACCTCGTTGCCGTCCGCATCCACGGCTGAGACTATTGTGGGGTAAGGCTGCACCAGCGCGGCCGGCGGGGCGGTCCAGTCCACCGGGCGGCCGATCGGGTTGTCGCCCGGCGCCCAGGTCACGCCGGGCACGGCCGGCATGCGGATGGCGGAAGCCGGCACCCCGGTCTCGTCGCCGCGCCGGGGCACCATGCTGTCAGGGGGAAGCGTCCCCGCGGCGACCCAGGCGTCCAGGTTGGACAGCATGGCCCGCAGCGCCGGCCCGGCGCTGGCGGGATTGCGCGGGTTGGCACAGAAGCCCGGTGCGCCCGTGGTGCCGAAATGCCCGCCGTGCTGTGTCCCCGTCACCAGCATCACCCGCACGCCCGGCGGCAGCGCCGCGTCGGCGCCCGCGGCGTCCGTGTGCACGAGCGATACGCCCTTTTGCCAATACTCCGTGGACGTGTTGCTTTCGATCACCTGCGGGTCGCTGCCATCCCCGCGCAACAGGCTGGTGCCAGGTGCATAACCGAAGGGCGGCCAGGCTTCCGGGTAGAACCGGTCTTCGTGCTGCGTCGCGGTGCGGCCCGGCATGGCGAAGGGTTGGTTCGCGAACACCTTGCCAGCGCCGGAGACGTGCGGCAGCACCCCGTCGAACACGCGCCGCCCGGCCTCGTCCCGGTTCATGCCGAGGTCGAGGAAGTGCCGCAGGAACCGCCCGCTGAGCGAGATGCCGACCGCAAGCGTGCGCCGGATGCCGGGTTCGGTCCGCAGGTGGCTGACCAGGTCGCGCGTGGCGGCGAAGCCGATGCCGTTCACGGTGGGGCGCGTCGCCTCGTAGAACAGCTCGTAGATGCGGCGCGGCGCCGGATACGTGCCGAACGGCAGGAGCTGGACCGTGCTGCTGTCCACCCAGCCCCACTCGTCCGGCCGCAGCGGCGTCGGGGGATCGGCGCTGGTACTGCGCACGAGGAGGCGCGCGGTGTCCATGTTGGCGACGGGGTAGGGCAGGCGGATGCGCTGCATCGCCTCCGGGCCGCGGGTGCCGGCGACGAACTCATGCCGGATGCGGGCCACGATGGGCAGGCCGCCTTGGGTCGCGACGGGAACCCGGATGGCCATGCCGTTGTTGGTCCGGCTGGCTTCGGGCTGCCAGCCGGACCAGACCATCGTGTCGCCGCGGCGGAAGGTGAAAGCGTTACCGGCGTCGGCCAGGCTGCGCGGGTCGTTGATGGTGCCGGACGAAGGCTCCGCGGCGTCGTTGACCCAGGACATCAGGAACTTGTTGCCGCGGTTGGTCACGTCATACAGCAACGCGCCGTTGCCGCGCGCCGGGTCGGCCGGGCGCAGGATGAACACGTCGGCGTCGTATTCGACATTGCCCCGGGCGTTGCGCGGCGCTTGGTCCAGCAGGGCGATGCCGGCGTTGGCGGGGTCCTTGGGGTCAAGCTCGCCGTGGGCAGCCGCTTGGATGCGGACATAGGGACCGGCGCTGCCGAAACTCGCGCCGTCTGCGAACGGCTCCTGCGATACGATGTCGAGTCGCACCAGGCGCGCGGTGGCCGGGTGGGCCAGCAGCAGCGCACCGAGACCGAGTGCGGCGGTGATCGAGCATCGCATCCCGTTCCTCCGTGCCGGTTTGTCCGGCTTTGGGTTGAAATTGTGCTGCCGGCGCGAGGCTTGTCAACGCGATGAAGCGGGCAGCCCCCTATTTTCAGCTCTGGATCGGACTATATTCATTGGCGTCAACCGGAAAGGTTTTCTCTCCATGCGTCGCTCCTCTTCCCTCATCGCTGCCCTTGCGGTCGCTGCCCTGGCGTTCGCGCCCTCGCTCGCCGACGCGCGGGCAGGGGGCGGAAGTTCGGTCGGCAGCCGCGGCAGCCGCACCTACTCTGCGCCGCCCACGACCAACACCGCGCCCTCCACGGCCGCGCCCATGGAACGCAGCATGACCCCGCGCTCGGCGCCTTCTCCGAGCTACGGTGCCCCCGCGCCGGCATCTCCCGCGTTCGGCGGCCGGTCGGCCTTCGGGTCCGGCCTGCTTGGCGGGCTGCTCGGTGTGGGCCTTGGCAGCATGCTGTTCGGCGGCGGCATGTTCGGCGGGTCGGGCGGCCTGGGCTTTATGGGCTTCCTCGGCCTCCTGCTGCAGGCCGCGCTGCTGTTCTTCGCCATCCGCTGGTTGATGCGCCGGTTCATGGGCAACCGCCAGCCTGCGATGGCGGGCGGTCCCAGCTTCGCGCGCACGCAGCAGCAATCCGGCCCGGTCGGCGGTGGCCTTGGCGGTGGCGCAGCACGCCCGGCCGCAGCGCCCGTGCAGATCGGCAAGCCTGACTATGAAGCGTTTGACCGCCTGCTGCATGAGGTGCAGGCCGCATGGTCGGCGCAGGACCTGAATGCCCTGCGCCGGGTCGCGACGCTGGAGATGGTGGGCTACTTCGGCGAGCAACTGTCGGATCAGGCAGGCCGTGGCCTGCGCAACACTGTCACCCACGTCAAGCTGGAACAGGGCGACCTGTCGGAAGCCTGGTCGGAGAGTGGGCGCGAGTATGCGACCGTTGCGATGCGCTTCTCCTCGCTGGACGTGACCCGCGACTCGGCTGGCCGCGTGGTGGATGGGGACGTAACGCTGCGCAGCATGGCGACGGAGCTTTGGACCTTCGTGCGTTCGCGCGGCGGCGAGTGGGTGCTGTCGGCGATCCAGCAGACCCGCTAAGCGCGGAACAAGCGTAGGAGGAGGGCCGCCGGGGAAACCCGGCGGCCCTTTTCGTTTGCAGGTCTCGCGTGAAGGGCGAGTAGCGACGCTTCATGGAAACTTCACGTGCAATCGCGAGAGTCCGCCGCCATACGCGGGCGGGAAGGCCGGGCGGTCCTAAAGCGAGGTTCGATCAGTTGCATGAATGCCCTTTCCACGCCGATTGCCCACCAGTACCGCGCCGTGTTCATCTCTGACTTCCACCTGGGAACGCGCGGCTGCCGCAGCGATTTCCTTGCGGACTTCCTGGGCCGGATGTCGTGCGAGCATCTGTTCCTGGTCGGCGACATCGTGGATGGCTGGCGTCTGCGTAAATCCTGGTACTGGGACGCGAGCCATGACAAGGTGATCCGCCTAATCCTGCGCCACGCCCGCAACGGCGCCGCCGTGACCTACATCCCCGGCAACCATGACGAGCTATTCCGCGCCTGGCTGCCCTCCGCCATCGACCCGCACACGTTGGAGGTCGCCGGCGTCGCATTGCGTCCCGAGGCCACGCACGTCACCGCGGACGGCAGGAAGCTGCTGGTGATCCACGGCGACGAGTTCGACAGCGTGGTGCGTTATGCCCGGTTCCTGGCGGTGCTCGGCGATGGCGCTTATGAAACGTCCTTGGTCGTCAACCGCTGGTTCAACGCGATGCGTCGCCGGCTGGGCTACCCTTATTGGTCGCTGTCGCAATGGCTGAAGCGCCAGGTCAAGGGCGCGGTCAAGGCCATCGACCTGTTCGAGACCGCGCTGGCGGCGGAGGCCGGGCACCGCGGCTTCGACGGCGTCGTGTGTGGCCACATCCACCATGCCGAGATGCGCCGGGTGAACGGCATCCTTTACGCGAACGACGGCGATTGGGTGGAAAGCTGCACGGCCCTTGTGGAGCACCATGACGGCCGGCTGGAACTGCTGGACTGGGCCGCTGTCAACGGGCTGTCGTTCTTCACCCCGCGCGAGGCTGCGGCGGCGGAGCCCGTCTGACCGGTTCCGCACGGCCGCCCTGCCGACCTACCCCGGCATCCGCCCTCGCGAACCTGGTGCGCGCCAACACCTGACGTTTGCGGCACTGCGCGCCGCATGCTACCGCCCGCCCCATGCCGGCTGGCCCCGTTTCGTGATCAAAACCCTGCTCCGCCACCCCCGCGCCCTGGCCTTGGGCACGCAGGCGCTCGGCTTCTACCTGCGCTTTGCGCTCCGCACCACGCGCTGGACGCTGCACGGTGTCGAGCTGGGCTGCTACATGCACGGCAGCCCGGCGGTGTTCGCTTTCTGGCACGAGTGCCTGCCGCTGATGCCGGCGCTGTGGACCCGTGCGTTGCATGAGCGCGCGGCGGCGCAGGGACGGCGGGGGCGGATGCACGTCCTGGTCAGCCGCCATCAGGACGGCCGGCTGATCGGCGACATGATGCGGGGGTTCGGCCTGGACCTGGTGCACGGCTCCTCGGCCAAGGGAACCGAGCAGAAGGGCGGCGCATCCGGGCTGCGCGCCCTGCTAACGGTGTTGGCGGCGGGCGATCAGGTGGTGATCACCCCGGACGGGCCGCGCGGGCCGCGGCGGCAGGTGGCCCGCGGCGTCGCGCAACTGGCGGCGCTGGCCGGGGTGCCGGTGCTGCCCTGCGCCGCGCGGTGCACCCGGCGCCGGGTCCTGCCGACCTGGGACCGCATGGTGCTGCCCTTGCCGTTCGGCCGCGGCGTGCTGGTGTGCGGCGCGCCGATCCACGTGCCGCGCGACCATTGGGCCGACAGCCTGCCCACCATCGCCGCCGCCCTGACCGGGGCGGCGGACGAGGCCGAGGCGCTGTGCGCGGCGTAGTTGCGTGGCTCTGGCACGTCGGCGCGACCTCGGCGGCCCCCGGCCTCCGCGCGCTGTTGCGACGCCGTGTTGGCCGGGGCAAGGAGATCGCGGGCCGCCTGCCGGAACGGGAGGGCATCGACCCGACGCCGCGCCCCGCCGGGCTGCTGATCTGGCTGCATGCCGCCAGCGTGGGGGAAAGCCAGTCGATCCTCCCCGTGCTGTCCGCCTTGCACGCCCAGGCGCCGGACGCCGCGATCCTGCTCACTACGGGGACGGTCACATCCGCTGCCTTGCTGGCCGAGCAGTTGCCGCAGCTTGGCCTCGACCGCGTGCTGCACCGCTTCGTGCCGCTGGATGTGCCGGCCTGGGTGGCACGGTTCTTGGATCATTGGCGGCCAAACGTGGCGGGGTTCGTAGAAAGCGAGCTGTGGCCCAACCTCCTCGCGGGCTGCCGGGCGCGGGGCATCCCCATCATGCTGGTCAACGCCCGTATGTCGGCCCGATCCTTCCGCGGGTGGCGGCGTGCGCCGGGCTTCGCGCGGCAGGTCGTGGGGGCGTTCGACCGGGTGCAGGCGCAGTCGGACGCCGATGCCGCGCACCTGCGGCTGCTGGGCGCACGCCACGTAGACGCGCCGGGCAACCTGAAACTGGCTGCGCCGCCGCTGCGCGCTGACCCGGCCGAGCTAGCCCGGCTGCGCGCGCTGATCGGCGACCGCCCGGTTTGGCTGGCTGCCAGCACCCATCCCGGGGAAGAAGACGTGGCAGGCCAGGTGCATCGTGCGCTGGCCGCCGCGCATCCGGGCCTGCTGACGATCGTGGCCCCGCGCCATCCGGAGCGGGGCGCGGCGATCGCGGCGGCGCTCGGTGCTCCTCGCCGGGCCGCGGAACAGGACCCAGGCGCGGGGGTTTGGGTGGCGGACACGTTGGGCGAGCTTGGGTTGCTGTATCGCCTGGCGCCGCTGGCCTTTGTCGGCCGCAGCCTGACGGGGCAGGGGGGGCAGAACCCGCTGGAGCCGGCGCGACTCGGCTGCGCCGTCGCCGTTGGGCCGCATACCGGGAACTTTGCCGAGGCCGTGCGGAATTTGGAGATGGCCGGCGCGCTCACCCGGGTGGCGGACGCCGGCGAACTGGCGCGCTGGGTGGGCGGCATGCTGCGCGATCCCGGGCGCCGCCGGGCAGCCGGCGCTGCGGCCTGCGT
>CALMVT010000547.1:0-3926 GCA_937873175.1 uncultured Acetobacteraceae bacterium
GGCGGGTCCTACAGAGCACCGGAAGCCGAATACGCCCGCCTGTTCGGCCCGGCACCGCCTGGCCGTGTTCGGAGACGAACGTCAGGGCAGCGTGTCGGGGATTATACCGAAATGATGTTTGACGACCTGACAGTTCAAGCACTGGAGCACGCCGCGCAAGCATCCTTGCAATCAAGTGCAGCGTGACAACGTGGCTTCTATACGGTCCCGTAAGACTTCGGATCATCGGGTGTCCGCCGCCCGGGTCTTGCATCCGTTTTCCGCCGTCCCACGTCTAATCTTATTATTCGCAACGGCCTCGGTGGCGAGTGCTTGTGAGAGGCCAGCGCTCCCGCCGTCTGTCGCGAGGAGCCGGCGTTGGCCAGACTCATCCCCCATCCGTCCGCAGTCCACAACCATCTGCTTGCCGCCTTGCCGTCCGGGGTGCTGGCGCAACTGCTGCCCAGGATGCGGCCTGTTGCCCTCAATATACGCGAGGTGCTCCACATCGCCGAAGCGTCGATCGAGGCCGTCCACTTCGTGGAAACCGGCTGGGTGTCGATGGTCGCGCACCTTCAGGACGGATTGTCCGCCGAGGTGGGGCTGATCGGCCGCGAGGGCATAGTGGGCTTGCCGCTCGTGTTCGGGGTCGAGGCCGCCGATGTCGAGGCTCTGGTGCAAGGGCCTGGCATGGCGCTGCGCATGGAAGCCCGCGCATTCCGCCACGCGCTGGACGAGCACTCCTCCCTGCGCGCGCTGGTGTTCCGCTATAGCGAGTTCATGCGCGCCCAGCTCACGCAGACCGCCGCCTGCAACGGCAACCACGGTCTTGAGCAACGCCTGGCGCGCTGGCTGCTGATGTCGCACGACCGGGCAAGCAGCGACCATTTCGCCATGACGCACGAGTTCATGGCCATCATGCTCTGCGTGCACCGGCCCACCGTCACGATCGCCGCCAGGCTCTTGCAGCGGGCCGGCTTGATCCGCTACGGCAGCGGCGCCATCACGGTGGTTGACCGGCCTAGCCTCGAAGCTGCGGCCTGCGAGTGCCACGGCGTCGTCAGGCGGCAATACCGGAGACTGCTGGGCTGAGCGCGTTTCCCGCCGAAGTTGCAGGCGTCCGTCGGCGGTGTCAGGAAGCTGACAGCCAAGCCGAGTCTGGCTGCCTAGTCACAGCCCCATGAATCGCAGCTGGTCAGCAAACATCGCCGTCGCCTTGCCCAAGCAGCCGCCGCGCCGCGCTCAGCAGGGCGGACAACGCGAACGGCTTGCAGAGCAGGACCTCCTTGGGGCCGAGAGGCTGCAAAGCGTTCAGCATGTCTGGCCTGCCTGTCATGTAGATGACCGGGATGTCAGGACGGTATGTCCGCAGCAGGCGGGCAACCCCGATGCCGTCCAGGTTGCCGGGCATGTGGATATCTGTCGCAAGCAGGGAGTATGGGGTCGCGTCCTCCACGATCAGGGCGGACGCCTGGTCGCCGTTCTCGACTTCGCGCACCGCGAAGCCACTCAGCACCAGTTCTTCAGCAAACATGCTGCGGATCAGCCACTCGTCCTCCACCAGCAGGATGCACACGGCTCAGCCGACCAACGCAAACATTCCGCGCACTCCGCCGCTGGGGCGACAAGGGCGGGCGCAGGACCAAGTTTCCGGGTGTCACGGAATGTTGCTCCGCGGGACCGAACCATCCAGTCCATTGAAGCAGAGGGTGAACAACCTGTGAAACGGTGCAGGCCGCCATCCATGAACCTGAATGGGTTTTGCCGGCCGGATGGCTCGTGGGGAGAATGACCCGCCACCCCGGCGCACGGGATGCCGCCACCGTTCAACGTGGCAGCAGGGGAGAGGCCGATCCTCGGGACGGCCTCGGCGCCGACGTCGCCCATGAGCTGGCGAACCTGATGACGGTGGTGTTGGGCAGCCTGGAACAGCTCCGCCGCCAGCCGCTGGACAAGCAAGGGCGGCAACAGCTCGCACGGGCGGAGCGGGGGCCTGGCAGGCTGGCCGGCTGACGCGGCGGGTGTTGTCTCAAGCCCAGGGCGGCGAGGCCGAGGCCGGGGTCGTGGACCTAAATGCGGCCGTGGGCAGGTTCGTCGCCGCCATCGGACCGCGGGTTGACGAGCACGTGCGGCTTGCGGCCAAGCTGGCGCCGGGACCGCTTCCGGTGCGCCTTGATCCCGCGTTGCTGGAACTCGTGCTGCTCAACCTGATGCGCAACGCGGCCGAAGCCATGCCGGGGGGCGGCACGGTGGTCCTGCGCACCTGCAAGCCGCGGCTCGACGGCCTGGGCGACCAGCTCGCGACGGAGGTGTAAGTGTCGGACACCGGCACGGGCATGGCGCCGGCCGTGGCCGAGCGCGCGGCGGAAGCGTTCTTCCCCACCAAGCCGCGCGGCAAGGGCACGGGCCTCGGCTTGTGGATGGCGCACCGCTTCGCGTCCACGTACGGCGGCAAGATCGAGATCACGACCAACCAAGGGCGGGGCACCACGATCCGCCTTGCCCTGCCCTGTTGCAGCGACGCCGGGCCGAGCTGATCCCGCAACCGTGAAGAAGAGCAGCTTGGTCATCCCGTCCCCATGTGCGGCCCCCATCCGGATGCTTGCCGGCCAACAAGCGTCGGAGGTGGCCACGGGTGCCCTGCCGACGGCGGAACTGGCGGTCAGACTGGGGCGGACACGGATCTGTGCTGGAACGGGCCAGGCAGAGTGCAACAGGGCGAGACCACATGGGTGTCAGGCATGAGGCCGGCCGGGTGCGGGCGTTGTTCCGCCAGACGCTGGAACCGGAGCCCGACCGCAAGGTGCGCGAGCCGTTGCCCGCCGCAGGCGTGGCGGCGTGATGGGCGACGTCGGAGATTCGTGCCGGGCCGGGGAAGTACTGCGCGCGGGCGACCGCTTCTTCGATCTTTCGGTTGACATGCTGGGCATCGTCTCGATGCGCGACGGCACCTGGACGCGCGTCAACCCGGCCTTCACGCGCACGCTGGGCTGGAGCGAGGCGGACCTGGTGGGCCAGTCCTTTCTCGCCGTTGTCCACCCCCGACGACCTCGCCCGCTCGGAGGCCGCCGCGAACCCGGCCGCGGGCGAGCCGCTCGCCGGCTTCGAGCACCGCATGCGGTGCAAGGACGGCAGGCACCGGTGGGTTGCCTGGAGCACCGCGCCCCACGTCGGGGAGGGGCTGAGGTTCTGCGTCGGCCGGGACGTGACCCGCGCCCGCGAGATGGAGGGGGCGCTGCGCGAAAGCGAGGCGCGCTTCCGGGCCTTCGTGACCGCGAGTTCGGACGTGGTCTACCGCATGAGCTCGGACTGGTCGCGGATGCACCGGCTTGACGGCCAAGGCTTTCTCGCCGACACGGCCGAGCCGACCGAGGGCTGGATGGAGCGCTACATCCAGCCGGACGATCGCGGGGTGGTTCGGGACGCCATCGACCAGGCGATCCGGACCAAGGGCTTGTTCGAGCGGGAGCACCGGGTGCGCCGCGCGGACGGGACGGCCGGATGGACGCTGTCGCGCGCAATTCCAATCCTGGACGGGCACGGCGGGATCGCGGGATGGCTGGGTGTGGCCAAGGACGTGAGCGCCCGCAGGCTTGCCGAAGAGGCGCTGCGTGACAGCGAGTCGCGGCTGGCCGCCGTGTTCGAGGGCTTGCCGGTGGGGGTCGCCGTGATCGATGCCGGCGGCGAACCTGTGCTTCCGAACCCGGAGATGCGCCGCTTCATGCCCACGGGCCTCATGCCCTCGCGGGATGAGGTGCGGCACTCGCGCTGGCGCGCCTGGCACCCGGACGGGCGGCTCTTCGAGCCGCGGGCCTTTCCCGGGGCGCGCGCGTTGCGCGGCGAGCGCGTGGTCCCGGGCGTCGAGTTGCTTTACACGGACGACGAGGGCACGGAGGTTTGGACCAGCGTTTCGGCTGTGCCGCTCCGGAACGGTGAGGGCCGCGTCG
>CALMVT010000547.1:4026-7687 GCA_937873175.1 uncultured Acetobacteraceae bacterium
ACACCCTGGCCGAGGGCATCCCACAGCTTGTGTGGCGTTCGGGCGACGACGGGCTGTGGACCTGGGCCAGCCCGCAGTGGCTTGCCTTCACCGGCCAGATCCAGGAGCAAAGCCATGGCCAGGGCTGGCTCGACGCGATCCACCCCGACGATCATGAGGCCATGGCGCGGGCCTGGCACGAGGCGCGGCGGTTAGGTGGGCTCGACGTGGAGCACCGGGTCCGCCGCGCCGCCGACGGCACCTGGCGCTGGCACGCCGCCCGCTCGGCGCCGCTGCGGGACGTGCCGGGGCCGGGCGAAGCAGAAAGGCGCGTCCTGGAATGGCTGGGCACCATGACCGACATCGACGACCTCAAGCGCCTGCAAGGCCAGCAGCAGGTGCTGGTGGCGGAACTCCAGCACCGCACCCGCACCCGCACCCTGCTCGCCGTCGCGCGCGCCCTGGCCCGGCGCAGCATCGGCCCGTCGCCCGGTCGCGACGAATACGACGCGCGCCTGGCGGCGCTGGGCCGGGTGCAGGGCTTCCTGTCCCGCGCTTCCATCTACGCGGTGCCGCTGCGGGACATCTTGCAGGCCGAGCTTGCGGCAACGGGTGGCAGCGCGTCGGAGCGGGTGACGGTGGGGGGACCCGCGGTGGACCTGCCGGGCGAGGGCGTGCAGGCGGTGGCCCTCGCGCTGCACGAGCTGGCCACCAACGCCGTGAAGTACGGCGCGCTCGCCCAAGCCCCGGGCCGGCTTTCCATCACCTGGCGCGTGGAAGGGGGCGGCGACGGTGCCCGCCTGGTGATCGGCTGGCGTGAGAGCGGCGTGTCCATACCCGGCGAACCGCCCACGCGCCGCGGCTACGGCACCGAGCTGATCATCGCGGCGCTCCCTTACCAGCTCGACGCGGAAACGGCGCTGGAATTCGCGCCCGGCGGCGTGCGCTGCCGCATCGCCCTGCCGCTCGGCGCGTTCCGGGGTGAGACGGCCCACGATGAAGTGGGCAAGGCATGACCGGAGCCGTCGCCGCCCGCCTGGACGGCCGCCGCATCCTCCTGTGGGAGGACGAGTACGACATCGCGAACGAGATCGCCGCGGTGCTGGCGGACGCGGGCGCTGCGCATGGCGTTGGCGCCCGGCCGGCTTGACGCCGCGCTGCTCGACGTGAACCTGCGCGGGGAGGCAGTCTGACCGGTCGTGGACGTGCTGCGGGCGCGCGGCGTGCCCGTGGTGCTCACCACCGGCTACGACCCGAGCGCCATCCCCCCGGCCTACGCCCGCCTGCCGCGCCGCGAGAAGCCGGTGACGGGACGCGAGCTGGTGCGCTCCCTCGTTTGCGAACTGGGCCTGCAGCCCCCGTCAGCAGTTTAGGCCGGCGATGGCGGCAGATTGCGGTGCCCAACATCCGGCCTGCCTGATTGCAAGCAGGAGGCAGAACGCGCGAGCATCAACGTGCCGTCATTGTCAGGCAACGTGAGCCAAAACCAGCGATGAGTGCGAGCACGGCCGTCGGTGGAGGCAAATTGCCACACCTAGATTGACTCGCCCTCGACCTTCTTCGCCAGCTCCTTGAGCCGTGCCTTCAAGCCAGGCATCTCGGGAAAAACGGCAGCCGTCCGTCGCAGCGCCTGCAAGGCATCGGCTTGCTTGCCAAGTTGCTCGTCGCACAGCGCGAGGCCCGACAGCGCCCCGAAATGCCGCGGCTCCAGCGCGAGGACCTTGGCGATGTCCGCCACTGACTCCTGATAGCGCCCGAGCAGATAAAGCAGCGTGGCTCGTTTGTTCCATCCTTCAGCGAAAGCCGGCTTGTCTTCGACCAGTTGCCCGAAGGCTTTCAGCGCCGAGCCGTAATCGCCGGCATTCATCGCGCTGAGGCCGGTCGCCATGAACTGGTCGGCACCCAGATCACCGGCTTGCATCCAGATGCCCCAGATCTGCGCCTCAAGCGGCTGCGCCGCCTCGGACGACGGGGCGGCTTGCAACTGCGTGAACAGCCCCGGGAGACGCGGGTCCGATTGGTCGGACCACGCCGGACTGGCCGCCGTCAGAGCGGCCAGGACGACGATCAGGGTCCAAAACACGGATCTGCAGCGGATCATGCACCAGCATAGCCTGAAACCTGGCACGGCCAAACCGGTTTCCTTTTCGCTGCAGTCACCATTGCACCCGCCGGGTCCCGCGACGTACAGGAATGATGGGCGCTCCTGTTGTTTTCGAGAACCCACTTCACCGAATTGCGGTCCAGAGCCAACACCTCCGTCACCAGGGCCATTTCGGAGGGCTGTCTGGTACTCGACGTGAGTAGTATCCGTCAGACCACCCGATCCCGTTGGCGAAACCGGAGTTGGCCGTTTATTCACAGCGCCGCTGGCCTTATGAACCTCGCTTTACCAGCAGGAAAGACGGGTCTCCCCAGCTTCCTGACACACGTCTTGCTGGGTCCGGTGAATTCACCAACGGTATCGGTTCAGCCCGCGGCAATGCGCAAACAACATACGCCATTGCGGCTTTGCACAGTCAGAGTGATAAAAGGTCTAGCTGGGCGGCACTGCCCGATCTGCGCGGCGGCCAGCACTGCCGCGATGCGGATAACGATCTGCTTCGTCATGTCTTGTCTGAAGGGAGCGGCCCCGCTGGCCCGAACGAGGCGACCAGCGGCAGCGGGTTCCAGTATTAGCGAAACAGCGTCATGCGGCCGTCGGCGAGAGCGACAACCGTCAGATATCGCTGCCGGTAGGTCCCGCCGTCACGTTTGTTGCGCACTGTCCCGTCGTATTCGAGCAGTCCGTAGGCTGCATCCTCCGCGGGGTATGAGGCGGTCAACACCATGCCGTCTGAACCCTGGATCGCGGTCAGTTTCCTGTAATAATCGCCGACCGCCTCCTTTCCCGCGAGCCGGCGAACCGCGCCGGGCGGCGCGAACGGGCATTCGAGGACGCCATGCCCGGCGAACATATCGAGGAGAGTCTCCGCCGCCGGGTCAAGGAAACCGCCAAGCTCGCTTTTCAGGATTTCGTCAAGCGACCTGACCGGCCTTTCGAGCGGAGTTTGGTCGAGCGGCGTACTGGCTGCCTTCCCCGGCACGCCCGGAATGTTGAGCGGGTCGAAATATTCGCGGTAGAAGCCGATGCGGTCTGCCCACGTCCTGATCACGGCGACGTAGTGCTGCTCGAGTCGTGCACCCGATCCGCCGGTACGCGCCTGGCAGTGATATTCGAGCACCATGCCGTCGTCCTGGATCGGGTATGCGGCCTTCAGGTCAAACCGGTCAAATAACGTCATGCCTTCGATCTTGGCGAGATAGGCCGCCATCGCTGCCTTGCCCTCGATGTGGACCGGTCCGCTGGTGCCGAATGGAAACTCGAACGCCGCGTCGTCGTGGAACATGTCCAGATACCCATCGGCGCCGGGCGCCAGCCGCGCCGAGCGCTGCCCTCGTCATCTCGGTGACGGGCTGGACCATGGGGAAGCGCATCAGGCGATCCTTTCAGAAACGGGTTTCTTCGCCTGATCCGTCGCCAAGGGCCGACCTCATCGCAGGCCGCGAAAGCAGTCCCGCAACTCCTGCACAAAGGTCTCGGGCTGTTCAAAGGCACCGAAATGCCCACCACGGCCAACTTCGCTCCAATGCACGATGTTCTTGAAATAGGGTTCGGCCCAGCGGCGTGGGGACTTGTTGA
>CALMVT010000547.1:7787-16455 GCA_937873175.1 uncultured Acetobacteraceae bacterium
AGGCTTTCCCAATACAGCCGCGCCGACGACGCACCGGCGTTCGGCAGCCAGTACAGCATGATGTTGTCCAGCATGGCGTCGATGCCGAACAGGGCTTCCGGCCCGTCCGGGCTGTCGGACCAGCTTCGCAGCTTTTCGTAGATCCACGCCGCCTGCCCGGCGGGCGTGTCGGACAGCGCGTAGCCGATCGTCTGAGGGCGCGTGCCCATCTGCTTGGCATAGCCGAACTCCTCTTGCCCGTATCGCCGCATCAGCGCGAACGCTTCCCGCTCCTCCGGGTCCGGGTCGGCCGCGGCGCCTTGTCGCGGTGGGGCGTTGACGGTGTTCAGGTGCACGCCGACGCACCCGTCCGGCCGGGACGCGCCGATGGCGGCGGTGACGAAGGCACCCCAATCACCGCCTTGGGCGACGTAGCGGCGATACCCCAGGCACGCCATGAGCGTCGCCCAGGCCCGGGCGATCCGGTCCAGGCCCCATCCGGCTGCCGCCGGCTTGTCCGAGAAGCCGAAGCCCGGCAGGGATGGCAGGACCAGGTGGAAGGCGTCGCGCGGGTCGCCGCCATGGGCGGCCGGATCGGTCAGCGGACCGATCACCCGATGGAACTCGATGACCGAGCCGGGCCAGCCATGGGTCATGACCATCGGCAGCGCGTCCGGCTCCGGCGAGCGGACGTGGAGGAAATGGATGCCCAGCCCGTCCAGCACCGTGCGGTGCTGGCCCCAGCCGTTCAGCATGGCCTCGCAGCGGCGCCAGTCGTAGCGGTCGCGCCAATACGCGCAGAGCGCCTGCACGCGGGCCAGGGGCGCGCCCTGGCTCCAACCCTCCGCCGTTTCCGGCTCCGGCCAGCGGGTCTGCTCCAGGCGGCGGCGCAGATCGTCCAGCTCCGCCTGCGGCACGGCGAGGTGGAAAGCCTCGATCCCATCCGACATGGCATGCTCCGTCATGCAGCCGTTTTGGCCGCCAAGGGATTGGTGTATTCCCGCCAAAGCGCCAGCCTGCCGCCGCGCAACCGCAGCACCGCGATGTAGCGTTGCCGGAACCGCTTGCCCGGCTTTTCCAGGTGGACCGTGCCCTCGTATTCCAGCACCGTGATGCCGTCCTGCGCCGGGTAGGCGGCAAGCAGGCTGAAATCGGCCAGCCGGATCACGCCGCGCAGGGTGTCCAGGAAGGCGGCAATCGCCGGCTTGCCTTGCAGCCGGCTTGTGCTACCCGGCGGGACATACGGTGTTTCCAACACCCCATCTTCGGCGAACAGGTCCATGTAGTCGGTCACGCCCGGCGAAAGCTGCCCGCCGAGGGCGCCGACCAGCAGGTCCTTCACCGCATCGAGAAACGGCAGCGGCGTCAAAGCAGCTTGTCGAGCGTGATCGGAAGGTCCCGCACCCGCTTGCCCGTGGCGCTGTAGATCGCGTTCGCCACGGCCGCGCCCACCCCGGTGATGCCGATCTCCCCGATGCCGTGCGCGCCGAGCGGGGCGTGCGGGTCGGGGATGTCGGTCCAGATCACGTCGATCTCCGGCACGTCGAGGTGAACGGGCACATGGTACTCCGCCAGCGACGGGTTCATGACCCGACCGCTGCGCTCGTCGAACTCCGTTTCCTCCATCAAGGCCAAGCCAAGGCCCATGATGATGCCGCCGCGGAACTGGCTGGTGGCATTGCGCGGGTTCAGGATGCGCCCGGTGTCGAAGGAGCCGAGAAAGCGGGACACCCGCACCTCCCCCGTGACGGCGTTGACCCGCGCCTCGCAGAACTGCGCGCCGTAGGAGTGCATGGAGTAACTCATCACCTCCATCGGCGGCGGCGCTTCCGCTTCCGCCGACACCTCCTCCAGCCCGGCGCGGCCGAGGATGGAGGCGTAGCTCTCGAACCGGTCGCCGCCGTCCCGGTGGCCGAGGCCGCCGTCGCGCGCCTCCACGTCGTCGGCCGACAGCCCGGCCAGCGGCGAGTCGTTGCCCGCCCGCTTCAGCAGGTCGGCCACGAGCTTGGCGCTCGCGGCGGTGACGGCGG
The DNA here is from genome assembly GCA_937873175.1 of uncultured Acetobacteraceae bacterium. Classification (GTDB taxonomy): domain Bacteria; phylum Pseudomonadota; class Alphaproteobacteria; order Acetobacterales; family Acetobacteraceae; genus CAHJXG01. The sequence goes on from CALMVT010000547.1 coordinate 9,797, forward strand.
CGGCGATGGAGGCGGTCTGCGACGAGCCGCCGGCGATGGTGCCTGCCGGCAGCAGCGTGTCGCCATACTCGAAGGTGACGTTCTCCACCGGCAGGCCCAGCCGGTCCGCCCCGGCCTGCGCCTGCACGGTCGCGGTGCCCATACCCATCTCGTGGCTCGCCATGGCGACCCGGGCATGGCCGTCGCGGGTGAGGGTGACGCGCGCGGCGGCGCCGGGCATGCGGTAGTAGGGGTAGGTCGCGGTGGCAACGCCCATGCCGACCAGCCACTCGCCCTCGCGTCGGGACCGCGGCACCGGGCTGCGCTTGTCCCAGCCGAAGCGTTCGGCACCCTTGGCATACGCTTCCAGGATGTTGCGCGAGGAGAAGGCATGGCCGGAGGTCGGGTCCTTTTCCGGTTCCAGCCGCCGGCGCAGCTCGATGGGGTCGATCCCCATCGCCTCGGCCAGCTCGTCCATCGCGGTCTCCAGTGCGAAGGTGCCGATCGACTCGCCCGGCGCCCGCATGAAGGTGTTGGCGAGCATGTCCATCTCGGCCACCCGCTGCTCCAGCAGCATGGCGTCGGCGGCGTAAAGGTGGCGGGCGGGGAAGGTGAACTGCTCCGGGCAGTTGTTGTGCTCGGTCATCGCGACGATGCCGGTGTGGATCAGCGCGGCGAGCGTCCCGTCCGCCTTGGCGCCCAGGGCCACGCGCTGCTCCGTCGTGGTGCGCCCGCCCGCGATGCGGAACACGCCCTCGCGCGACAACGCCACCCGCACCGGGCGGCCGGACAGCTTGGACGCGGCCACCGCCAGGATCTGGTGGCTCCACAACCCCTTGCCGCCGAAGCCCCCGCCCACGAAGGGCGACAGGATGCGGATGCTTTCCTCGGGGATGCCGAAGATCCCGGCTAGGGTCCAGCGCTCCTGATGCAGCATCTGCGTAGTGTCGTGGACCACCAACTGGTCGCCGTCCCACCACACCGTGGCCGCGTGCGGCTCGATCGCGGCGTGGCTGTGGCGCGGGGTGCGGAAGGTCAGGTCCACCTTGAACGCCGCCCCGGCCAGCGCCGCCTCGGCGTCGCCGACCTGGATCATCGCCGGCTCGCCCATCACGTTGGGCGGCTGGTGCGACTGGGTGGCGGCTTCGGCGAAGGACAGCCGGGCCGGCTCCGCCTGGTAGGCGACGGTGATCAGCGACTTCGCATGATCCGCCTGCTCCTGGGTTTCGGCCAGCACGATCGCCACCGGCTCGCCGTTCCAATGGATTTCCGCGTCCTGCATAACCGGCAGGCTGCTCGCGCCGGCTGCGCGTGGGTCGGTTTGGAACAAGGCCGGCGGCTTCAGGCGCGGCGCGTTGCGGTGCGTCATGACGAACACCACGCCGGGCACGGCCTCGGTCGCCGCGGTGTCCAGCGCCGTGATGCGTCCGCGCGCCACCGTGGAGTACAGCAGCGCCGCGTAGGTCATGTTTTCCGCCGGCACCTCGGCCGCGAACTGCGCCTTGCCCCGCACCTTGCGCGGCCCGTCGATGCGCGGCACCGAGGTGCCGAGCGCGCCGTGCTTGCGGGCGATCAGCGGGTCGGGCGGCGCGTCGGGCGTCAGCTTGACCATCATCCCGGTGGCGGCCTGCTTCACGGTGTCGATGATGCTCATGCGCGGTCTCCCGTCAGCTCGGCCAGCACGGCGGTGATCGTCCGCTTGGCCAGTTCAACCTTGAACGCGTTGTGCGCCAGCGGCGCGGCGTCCGCGAGTTCGGCTTCCGCCGCGGCGCGGAAGCTGGCCTCCGTCGCCGGCTGGCCGCGCAGGGCCTGCTCCGCCATCGCCGCGCGCCACGGCTTGTGCGCGACTCCGCCGAGCGCCAGGCGCACGTCGCGCACCGTGCCGTCCGCCGCCACGTCCAGTGCCGCCGCCACCGAGACCAGGGCAAAAGCGTAGCTCGCCCGGTCGCGCACCTTGCGGTAGGTGGACCGCGCGGCCATCGGCAGCGCCGGCAGCTCGACGGCGGTGATCAGCTCGCTTGGCTCCAGCGTCGTTTCCATGTCCGGCCGCCCGCCGGGCAGCCGGTGCAGATCGACGAGCGGAAGGCTGCGCGTGCCGGCCCCGCCTTGGAGATGCACCACCGCATCCAGCGCGGCCAACGCCACGCACATGTCGGACGGGTGGGTGGCCACGCAGGCGGGCGAGGCGCCGAGGATCGCGTGGATGCGGTTGAACCCCTCGACCGCGTCGCACCCGGCGCCCGGCACGCGCTTGTTGCAGCGCGCGGCGGCGTCATAGAAATACGTGCACCGGGTCCTTTGCAGCAGGTTGCCGCCCATTGTCGCCATGTTGCGGATCTGGCCGCTGGCGCCGGCCAGGATGGCGCGCGACAGCGCGGGGTAGCGGGTCCGCACCGTGCGGTGCCCGGCGACCGCGGTGTTGCGCGCCGCCGCCCCGATGAGCAGGCCGCCGTCCGCCCGCTCCTCGATCGCGTCGCCCAGCCCGGTCACGTCGACCAGGGAGGTCGGCTGCTCGACCGTTTCGCGCATCAGGTCAACGAGATTGGTGCCGCCGCCCAGATACTTGGCGCCGGGCGCGCCGCCCATGCGGACCGCCGCCGCCGCGTCGTCCGCCCGGGCGAAGCTGAACGGCGTCATTCCGCGGCCTCCGCCACGGCCGGCCTACCAAAGGTGTCCGCGATGGCCGCGATGATGCCGTTGTGCGCGCCGCAGCGGCACAAGTTGCCGCTCATCCGCTCGCGCAGCTCGTCATGGGTGAGTTGAACCGCGTCCGCGGCCAGGTCCGCCGTCACGGCGCTGGGCAGGCCCCGCTTCGCTTCGCCCGCCATGCCCACCGCGGAACAGATCTGTCCCGGCGTGCAGTAGCCGCATTGGTAGCCGTCATGCTCGATAAAGGCGTGCTGCAGCGGGTGCAGGCTGCCGTCGGGACTCAGGCCCTCGATCGACACCACGGACCGGCCCTCATACTGCACCGCCAGCGCCAGGCAGGACAGGATGCGCTCGCCGTCCGCCAGCACGGTGCACGCCCCGCAGGCGCCTTGGTTGCAGCCCTTCTTGCTGCCGCCGAGATGAAGGTGCTCGCGCAGCAGGTCGAGCAGGGACACGCGCGGGTCGGACGGAACCGCCACTTGCTGCCCGTTGATGGTGATGGTCATGCAGCCTCGCTTCCAGCTTCTCGTTTCAGATCATGTTGACGGCCGTTCTGGCAACCCAGCCCGAAGCCGAGTACGTCAGAGCAAAGCCACGCTTCACTCAAGCCACGGACCACACCAGGGTCAGCGATTGCGGCAACGCGCGTCACGCCGCGGCTTCGCGCGTCGGCCATGCTGGTAGGCAAGCACCGCTGACCAGGCGAGCGTTGGAGAGAGGGCAAGCCCTGTCGCCGCGTCGAGCGGGACGACCGCGAGGTGGACGACCAGGAACATCAGCCCGAAGCCGCCCATCGCTCGAAGGGCGGTGGCGGCGAGGACGGCGCAGGCCGCGTCGCCGATGCACGGACGCAGCACAAAGATGAGCACGACGAACACGATCGGGAACGTCGCCAGGATGCCCGTGGCGCTGGGGCCGAGTGCGGCGCTCAGCGCCAGGAGGCTGGCGACGAACAGCGCGACGGCCAGCGCCCGGCCGGCAAGGTCGCGCCGCGTTGCCCGCGCGGCGGAAGCGCCCGGTTGATCGGATCGCGCCGTTCGCCTCGTCACCAGAATGCCAATGGTGAGTGCGCCGCCGTTGAGCGCCAAGGCCGACAGCGGCGTCCACCGCACGGAGTTGATGAGCAGCGACATGAGCAACCAGACCAGAATTGCCGGGAGCAGGGCCGTCAGGCGCGCGCGCCCGACCGCGATGCGGGTATAGGCTGCAAGGAACACGATGGCGGCGGCGTTGGCGGCGAAGCTGCCCCAAAGCGCTTGCCGACACGAACGATGTGTCGTGGGTCAGCGCGAGAAAAACATAGGTCGGGCCGGCCGACACGGGAAGGCTAGCCGCCAAGGCGCCAAGCACCGGCCCGGCGGCTTCGGCGATCACCGATGCCAAAACCACAACAAGCGCCGTGGCCGCGGCCATACCGAAGAAGCCGAACAGCGCGTCGATGCCCATGCTCGGCCTCCTATGCTATCCTACCACGTCGCCCGGGCAGCGTCCCCCCCCCGTCAGGTCGGAACTGCCCGTTGGATGGCTGCACAGCATGCTCGCCTGCAACCTGGCCGGCTGAACGCCGCCAGTTCCGTCGCCTTCACCGTTCCCGCGCCGGTTCCCCGCTTCCGGCCGCACCGTCCGCTGCGTCACGCCTGCCATTCCCTTGACAGTATGGACCCATAGGCCACCGCCGAACCTGAAAGGCCGTTAGACGCCCATAGCTGCATGGACTGATGCACAGGATGCAACAATGCGCCGGACCGAACTGAACGATTTGGCGGCCTTTGCCACCCTGACCGACGCCGGAAGCTTCACCCGTGCGGCCGGCCGTCTCGGCATGTCGCCCTCTGCGCTCAGCCATGCGATCAGCGGGCTGGAGGCGCGCTTGGGCGTGCAGCTGCTCGCACGGACCACGCGCAGCGTTGCCCCCACCGAAGCCGGGGACCGCCTGCTCACGGTGCTGCGGCCCGCGTTGGACGACATTGCCGGCGGTCTCGCCGGATTGTCCGAACTCCGGGACAAGCCGGCCGGCACGCTGCGCATCACCGCCTTCCGGCACGCGGCGAGGACGGTGCTTTGGCCCGTGCTGCCCGCCTTTCTCGCCCGCTTCCCGGATGTCCGCGTGGAGGTACAGATCGACGACGGGCTGACCGACATCGTTTCCAACCGGTTCGACGCCGGGCTGCGCTGGGGCGACAAGGTGGCGGGCGACATGGCCGCAATCAGGGTCGGCCCGGCTATACGCTTCGCGGTGGTCGGTTCGCCCGCCTACCTCGCCGCGACGCCCGCGTTGCGCAGCCTGCGCGACCTCGGCCGGCACCGCTGCATCGGCTACCGGCTGAAATCGAGCGAAGCGCTTTATGCCTGGGAATTCGAGAAGGGCGGACACCGGGTGCAGGTCCGGCCCGAAGGCCCGTTCGTCGTCAACGACGAGGCGATGATGCTGGAAGCGAGCCTGGCCGGGCTTGGACTCAGTTACGTTTACGAAGACCAAGTGGCCGGACATCTGGCGGCAAGCCGTCTGGTTCGCGTGCTTGCGGACTGGTGCCCGCCCAACAACGGATACTACCTTTATCACTTGAAACGGCGCTTCGTATCACCTGCTCTCTCCCTGCTCATCGAGGCACTGAAGGCAGCCGATCCGGTTCCACCCGGCCTTGGCGCGTCAACCGGCGCTCCGGGCGAGGCTGGGACCGGGCGGGACCTGGGCGTGTAGGGCGGCTCCCTCGTTTCCTGGATGCCCCACAAGGCGTATGACGCGGGCCGCCGCAAGAGCCCCAGCACGCGCCGCAATGTCGCCAACTGGCCAGAGTGTGACAGGGCGCTGCAGCAGCGCGGAAACCTGACGGTCTGGCTGCAGCAGCGCGGAAACTTGACGGTCTGAATGATGCCCGAAGCGCTGGCGGCCCGGTACCCGCCCTGCACAGGGCAGCGCGGGCGTCCCGCGCGACTGCGCGGACGTGGCGATCAAGACCGGCCCCCTGCTGCGCGTGGCCTTTGACCGTCCGTGGCGGCAGACCAAAAGCCTGTTGCGCCCGCTCATCGCCCTTTTCGGCGCAGACGTGGGCGTTCCTGACCATGCGACGCCTTCCCGGCGTGGCCCTGGCCCGGTGCTCCCCACGTTGCTTGCCCGGGCGCGGCGTGCGGACCTGGTGCAAATCGCATTTGCTCGTCAACCCCAGCCCCGGTCAGCTCCTTGCGTCCGAGCTGGCCAGCAACGAGGAGGGTGACGCATCCCGAGCGAGACCATCTCACTTTGGTGATTGCGGACGTGCCTGCGACCGCCAACCCGTTTACCGCGGGACCATGAGGAAATATGTGGTGTTCACGCCGCCGCGGCTTGGCCGGCACTGGCCGGGTTATCGTTGGCCAGCCCTGGATGCCACCGCTCGAACGACGGCCGGAGGGTGCCGTCGAGGGCGCGGGTGCGGGTTTGCAGCAGCAGGTGGGCGCCGCGCCGGGTCTACTGCATCTGCTGGCGCTTGGCGAAGCGCTTGCTGACCACCGCGTTGACCGTGCTCTCGGCCATGGTGGACGAGATGCGCTCGTCGTAGCCTGATAAGGCTGCCCGCGTTTGATCGGATGCGGGCAGAGAACTTCTGCGCCGACCCGGCGAACTTGCCCAGGTGCGGGTAGTCCATCTGCAGCTCCTTTGCGTCGTCACGCAGGCCGTCAGCGTGCTGCCGGGCACGGTGCCCGTTGCCGTGCCAGAGCAGCCATTTGATCCGCTCCAGGGTGCGCAGCAGGCGTGCCCCCTCCTTCTCGTCATGGTGGGCCACGCCGCGGACATACTGCGCTCCAGCACCGTCAGCCGCATGACGATGTGGAACCACCAGTCCAGGACGTGCTCGGCCTCGGGGGTGACCAGTTCCGTCAGGGCGCGCACCTCTTCCCCGCCGTCTGCGAGGAATGTCACGTCCTGGTTGGCCTGCAGCCCCTGCGCTTTCAGCAGCTCAAACAGCCGCCGCTTCGGCTTGCGGTCATGGCCATGCACTAGGTCGTGGTGACGATTTCAGCCTGAATGGGTTCCGGTTCGACGACGGGCG
>CALMVT010000548.1 GCA_937873175.1 uncultured Acetobacteraceae bacterium
GACGGGAGCCGGCAGGACCAGTGGGTCCTGCGTCGCTTCCCGCCGCGTGCGGTCGCGCTCCGCCACCAGCCGGGCCGCGAGCGCCCGCCGCGTGGCCGAGTCGGTGGGCGTCGGGCGGGGCGGCACCGCCGACAGGTTCGGATAAGCGTCATCGACGCCCGGCGGCGGCGGGCGCACCTCGGCGATCTTGCCGCCTTGCAGGTCGTGCCACCAATCAATGGGCGTATCGAGCGTGAGCCGGCTGTCGCTCATGCGCTCGACGGAGCTGGTGCATGCCGCCATCCCCAGCAACGCAGCCGGCAACAGCACCCCGAGCCATCCGTTGCGAAGTGTCACTTGTCCTCTCAAGACCGGGAGCATAGTTTCGGTCTGGTCGCATCTCGCCATCAGCCGGTTCCGTCCCATGCATGTTGGCGACATGTAGCGCGCCGTTGCGCCCGACGGAAAGGATACCCCCAATCATGGACCAACGCGGCACGTCCCGAAATGCACAGACGCCTTCATCCGCGGCCCCGCCCGAATTCGCGCTCGGCAGCCCGGCGGTGCTCGGACGGTCGATGGCCGACATCGCCGAACGCTCGCAGCGCCTGGTAGCCGACTGGCTGCACCGCCAATCGCGCGACGCGCCGGACCTGCACCCGATGAACATCGCGCACGCCTTCATGGAAATGACCGCGCAGTTGATGAGGGACCCGGCGGAGGTGACGCGGGCGCAGCTTGGGCTGTGGCAGGACTACATGACGTTGTGGCAGAACACGACGCGTCGCATGTGGGGCATGAAAACCGGCCCGGTCATCGAGGCGGACCCGAAGGATCAGCGCTTCCAGGACAGCGCCTGGAAGGAAGTCGAGGTTTTCGACTTCATCAAGCAATCCTACCTCCTCACTGCCCGCTACGTGCAGGGCGTCGTGGCCCGGGTCGACAAGCTCGATCCGAAGACGGCGCAGAAGGTGGATTTCTATTCGCGCCAGTTCATGGACGCGATCAGCCCGACCAACTTCCTGCTGACCAACCCCGAGGTGCTGCGCAAGACCGTCGAGACCGGGGGGGAGAACCTGTTGCGGGGCTTGAGCAACCTGCTGTCGGACCTGGAGCGCGGGCGCGGCAAGCTCACCTTGGGGACGGCCGGCCTCGATGCGTTCAGGATCGGCAGGGATGTCGCGGCCACGCCGGGCAAGGTCGTGTTCCAGAACGACCTGCTGCAGCTTATCCAGTACTCTCCGGCCACCCGCACCGTGCTGAAGCGGCCGTTGCTGGTTGCCCCCCCCTGGAACCGCAAGTTTTATGTCCTCGACCTGCGTCCGCAGAACAGCTTCGTGCGCTGGGCTGTGGAGCAGGGCCACACCGTTTTCGTGATCAGTTGGGCGAACTCCGACGGGCGCTCATCTGAAAAGGATTTCGAGCACTACATCAGCGAAGGCACCCTCGCGGCGCTCGACGCCATTGAGCGCGCGACGGGCGAGCGGGAGGTGAACGCCATCGGGTATTGCCAAAGCGGGACGCTGCTGGCCAGCACGCTCGCCTGGATGGCCGCGGTCGGCGACGACCGGATCAAGTCGGCGACATTCCTCACCACCATGCTGGATTTCAAGGAAGCCGGCGAACTCGGCGTGTTTATCGACGAGGAGCAGTTGCGGACGCTGGAGGACACGGAACAGCGCGGCATCCCTGACGACGGCCGGATGACGGCGACCCTCAACCTGTTGCGCGCGAATGACCTGATCTGGTCGTTCGTGGTCAACAACTACATGCTCGGCCACGAGCCGTTCCCGTTCGACCTACTTTACTGGAACAGCGACACGACCGAGGTGCCGACCCTGATGCAGCGTTTCTACCTGCGCTGGATCTACCAGGACAACCTGCTCCGCGAACCCGGCGGGATCGAGATCATGGGGCAGCCGATTGACCTGGGCCGCATCAGGACGCCGTCATACTTCCTTTCGACCTGCGGGGACCACATCGCGCCGTGGCGGAGCGCCTATGCCGGCATGCGGCTCCTGGACGGGCCGAGCCGGTTCGTGCTCGCCGCGAGCGGCCACGTTGCCGGGGTGATCAACCCTCCGCAGGGCGGCAGATACAGCTACTGGACCAATGCGGAGCACCCTGCCGAACCGGCGGCTTGGCTGGCCGGCGCAACCGAGATGGCCGGGAGTTGGTGGCCTGACTGGCATCGTTGGGTGACGGCGCTGGACAATGCGCACGTCCCGGCCCGGATGCCCGGCGACGGCGCCTTGCCCGCGATGGAGGACGCGCCGGGCAGCTACGTCAGGGCTTGGACGGACTGAGCCGTCCTCTTGGCGCCGGGCTGAGACCCGTCCCGGCCCGGTGCCGCGTCCGTCAGTGCGCGAGGCCCTGCACGACCTCGTCCGTCATCTTCTTCGCGTCGCCGAACAGCATCATCGTGTTCGGGCGGAAGAACAGCTCGTTGTCCACGCCCGCGTAGCCCGACGCCATGCTGCGCTTGATGAACAGCACGGTTTTCGCCTTGTCCACGTCGAGGATCGGCATGCCGTAGATCGGCGACTTGGGATCGGTCTTGGCGGACGGGTTGGTTACGTCGTTGGCGCCGATCACGTAAACTACGTCGGCCGTGCTGAACTCGCTGTTGATCTGCTCCAGCTCGAACACCTCGTCGTAGGGCACATTGGCTTCGGCCAGCAGCACGTTCATGTGGCCGGGCATGCGGCCGGCCACGGGATGGATGGCGTATTTCACCTCCACCCCTTCCTTCTTCAGCGTGTCTGCCATCTCGCGGAGCGAGTGCTGCGCCTGCGCCACCGCCATGCCGTAGCCCGGCACGATGACGACCTTGGAGGCGTTCTTCATGATGAAGGCCGCATCGTCCGCGTTGCCGGCGCGCACCGAACGGTCGCCATGCACCGGGTCCGCTGCCCCGGCAGAACTCGCGTCGGTGCCCCAGCCGCCCAGTAGCACGTTCAAGATGCTGCGATTCATGCCCTTGCACATGATGTACGACAGGATCGCACCCGATGCGCCGACCAGCGCGCCGGTGATGATGAGGGCAAGGTTCTGGATGGTGAAGCCGATGCCGCAGGCCGCCCAGCCGGAGTAGCTGTTCAGCATGGACACCACGACCGGCATGTCCGCGCCGCCGATCGGGATGATGATCAGGAAGCCGAGACCCAGCGCCAGCAACGCAATCAGCCAGAACAGCGGCTGGCTCGCCGTGGCGACAAAGATGACGACCAGCGCCAGCAGCACGATGCCCAGTAGAAGGTTGAGCTGGTGCTGCCGGGCGAACAGGATCGGCGCGCCCTTCATGATGCCCTGCAGCTTGGCAAATGCGATCAGCGAGCCGGAGAAGGTGATGGCGCCAATCACGAGGCCAAGCGACATCTCGACCAGCGACTGCGTGTGGATCGCGCCGGGCACGCCGATGCCGAAGGACTGCGGCGCGTTCAGCGCGGACGCCGCGACGAACACCGCGGCGAGGCCCACCAGGGAATGGAAGGCGGCGACCAACTGCGGCAGCGCCGTCATCTGGATGCGCCGGGCAATGACGACGCCGATGGCGCCGCCGATCAGGATGGCGACCGCGATCAGCAGAAAGCCCGAGCCGACCATGCCGCGCTGCAGCAGCGTCGCGACGACGGCAATGCCCATTCCAACCATGCCGAACAGGTTGCCCTGGCGCGACGTGACCGGGCTGGACAGCCCACGTAGGGCCAGCACGAACAGGACGGCGGCGACGAGGTAGGCGAGCGAAGTGAGGGAGGCGCTCATACTACTTGCGCACCACGGGCTTCTTGGACTGGAACATGGACAGCATCCGCTGGGTCACGACGAAGCCGCCGAAGATGTTGACGCTCGCCAGCAGCACCGCCACGAACCCGAAGGCGCGCGCCCAGGCGCTGTCCGACAGCCCGACCGCCAACATGGCGCCCACGACGATCACCGAGGAAATGGCATTGGTCACGCCCATCAACGGCGAGTGCAACGCCGGCGTCACGTTCCAAACGACGTAGTAGCCGACGAAGCAGGCCATCAGGAAGATCGCCAGCAGGAAGATAAACGGCTCAACCGTCGTTGCCACCGTTTCCAGCCCGGCGCTGCCTGCACGCAGTTGGTCTGCCAGGGACGCGGCGCGCTCAGCAATCCGAACGGCCTCGTCCGCGTATGTATTCGGGTTCATCGGGCCTCTCTGTTATGCCGCAGATGCGGACTTGAACTGCGCGTGGGTGATCTGGCCGCCTCGGGTCAACAGCACGCCGCGCACGATCTCGTCGCTGTCGGGCAGCGCCGGCGCCTGCGCCGCTTTGTCCCAGAATGTGGTCAGAAAGGTCAGCAGGTTGCGGGCGTAGAGCGAACTGGCGGCGACGGGGATGCGGCCGGGCCAGTTGGTCCAGCCCAGCACCTTGACGCCGCGGTCGGTGGTCTTGGCCTCCCCCACCACGGTCGCGGCGCAGTTGCCACCGGCCTCCGCCGCGAGGTCCACGACGACGCTGCCGGGACGCATGGCATCGACCATCGGCTGGGTCACAATGACCGGCGCGCGCCGGCCCATCACGAGCGCAGTGCAGATCACCAGGTCGTTTTTCGCGACCGTGGTGGCCATCAGCTCGGCCTGCTTCTGGCGGAAGGCGTCGCTCATCTCTTTAGCGTAGGCACCAGTCTGGCCCGCGGTTTCCGCGTCCTCCACGCCCACGTAGGTGGCGCCCAGCGACTTGATCTCCTCCTTGGCTGCCGGGCGCACGTCGGTCGCGGACACGATGGCGCCCAACCGCCGGCCCGTCGCGATGGCCTGCAGCCCGGCTACGCCTGCGCCGATCACGAACACTCGCGCCGGCGGCACGGTGCCCGCGGCTGTCATCATCATGGGGAAGCCGCGGTCGAACGCCGCCGCGCCCTCGATCACCGCGCGGTAGCCCGCGAGGTTGGCCTGGCTGCTCAGCACGTCCATGCTTTGCGCCCGGGTGATGCGCGGCAGCAGCTCCATGGCGCAGGCGTCGATCCCGGCCGCAGCCAGGGACGGCACCAGCGCCGGGTCGCCGAACGCCCCACTGACCGCGACGAGCAAGGCACCACGCGGGATCATCGCCCGGATCTCCGGCCCAGGCATCTGCACCGCGAACACGATGCCGGCGCCCGCGAGTGCCGCGCCGGCATCGGGCACGACCTCCGCGCCGGCGGCCTGATACTCCGCATCCAACATGGCGCTCGCCTGACCGGCACCCGCCTCGACCGCCACGGTCAGGCCCAACGCTACCAGCCGCTTCACCGTGTCCGGCGTTGCCGCCACTCGCGTTTCGGCGGCGGCTCGTTCCTTAAGCACGGCTAGGCGCATGCGACGTTCCTCAATTCTTGAAGCCCAGGATGCCCCGCGCCGCTGGGCAGTGGCAAGACCCCAAGTTCGAGGATTATCAGGCGCTGGGCGGCACGCGTGCCTCCAGCAACGCTGCCGCCTGCCGCGCCGCGACCGTCTCGGTATTAAAGTCGTCCACCAGTTCGTGGAATAGCCGAAACCAGTTCTGCTCCGCCCGCAGCCGGACGAACACGCTGCCCAGGCCCAACGCCGAGCGGTCCATCAGCACGAATTCCCGCGGCGGGCGCACGCCCCCGGCCTCCTTCAGGCCAGCGTGCACCTTTTCCGCCACGCTGCGCCCGTATTGCGGGTCGTCGTTGTCCTGGATGCGGCGCACGCGGTCCTGCAGCAGCGGCTCGTAAACGAACGCCGCCCATTGGTTCAGCAACGCAATCTGCGCCTTGGTCAGGTTCTCGAAGCCCCATCCCTCATAGGCGAATTCAGCTTTCGCTTCGTCGCCGTCGCGGATGGCTTCATACAGGTCGATCACCCCGCGCACGAACTTGGGCGGAAACACTCGGATCGCGCCGAAATCTAGCAGGTTGAGACCCTCGTCCTCCCGGATCTGATAATTGCCCAGATGCGGGTCGCCATGGATCACGCCGTAACGGTAAAACGGCACGTACCAGGCACGGAACATGGCCTTGGCGATGTGGTTGCGCACTTCCAGCGGCGGGTTCTCGTCGATCCGCTGCTGCATCGGCTTGCCCGGCAGCCAGGTCATCGTCAGCAGGCGCGGCGTCGTCAGGTCGTCGATCGGCTTGGGCACGCTGACCAATGGCTCGTCCTGCAGCATCAGGTCGTAAAGCCGCATCTGCGCGGCTTCGCGCAGGTAGTCCAGCTCTTCCCGCAACCGCTCGGCGATCTCGGTATACACGTCCTCACCCTGAATCGTGGTGTCGATCCGCTTGAAGACGTTCATCGCAAGCCGAAGCTGGCGCAGGTCGGCGTCCACCGTGCTCGGCATGTCCGGGTATTGCAGCTTGCACGCCACGTCCGTGCCGTCCGGCAGCGTTCCGCGGTGCACCTGGCCCAGGCTCGCCGCCGCCGCCGCTTCCTGGCCGAAGCTCGCGAACCTGCCTTGCCAGTCCGGCCCTAACTCGCCGGCCATGCGGCGGCGCACGAAGGACCAACCCATCGCCGGCGCGTTGGCCTGCAACTGCGCCAATTCCTGCGAGTATTCCTCCGGCAGGGCATCGGGGATCGTTGACAGGATCTGCGCGACCTTCATCAACGGGCCTTTCAAGCCGCCGATGATGCTCTTCAGGTCCTCAGCATGGGCCAAGCGGTCGGTCTTGAAGCCGAACACCTTTTCCCCGGCCACCCGCGCGGCGATGCCGCCCACGGCGCCGGAGGTCCGGGCAAAGCGCCTCAATTCCCCGAACAGGTTCGGGCGGTTCAGGTCGGCCACTATGCGACCTCCAGCTCGTCGATGAAGCCGCTGATGATGTCGAGGCCGCGGCGCCAGAACGCCGGATCGGAGGCATCGAGGCCGAACGGCGCCAGCAGTTCCTTGTGCCGCTTCGTGCCGCCGGCGCGCAGCATTTCCAGGTACTTCTGCTCAAACCCCGGGTGCCCGCCCTGGAACACGCTGTAAAGCGCGTTCACCAGACAATCGCCGAAGGCGTAGGCGTAAACGTAGAACGGCGAATGGACGAAATGCGGCACGTAGGCCCAGTACACGCTGTACTCCGGCGTAAAGTGGAAGGCGGGTCCCAGGCTTTCGGTCTGCACCTTCATCCACAACTCGCCGATGCGCTCCGGCACGATTTCCCCGGACCGGCGCTCGTCGTGCAGCAGCGTCTCAAACTGGTAAAACGCGGTCTGCCGCACCACCGTGTTCAGCATGTCCTCGACCTTGCTCGCCAGCATGATGCGGCGGCGCTTCGGGTCGGTCTCGGCGGTCAGCAGGGCGCGGAAGGTCATCATCTCGCCGAACACGCTCGCGGTTTCCGCAAGCGTCAGCGGCGTGCCAGACATCAGGTAGCCGTTCTTCGCCGCCAGCACCTGATGCACGCCGTGGCCGAGTTCGTGCGCCAGCGTCATCACGTCCCGGGTCTTGCCGTGGTAGTTCAGCAGCAAATACGGGTGCGCCGACGGCACGGTGGGATGGGCGAAGGCCCCGCCCGCCTTGCCGTCCCGCAGCACGGCGTCGATCCAGGGCTTGTCGAAGAAGCGCTGCCCGATGTCGCCCAGCTCTTTTGAAAAGCCACTATAGGCCGACAAGACCCGGTCCCGCGCCTCGCTCCAGGCGATCGGCCGGTCGCTGTCGTCCGGCAGCGGCGCGTTGCGGTCCCAATGCTCCAGCTTTTCCAGCCCGAGCCACTTCGCCTTCAGCGCGTAGTAACGGTGGGAAAGCCGCCCGTAGTCGGCCGACACCGCCGTGCTGAGCGCGTCCACCACCTCGTCCTCCACCATGTTCGCGCGGTTGCGCGCGCTGGTGGGGCGCGGGTAGCGGCGCCAGGTGTCGATGATCTCCTTGTCCTTCGCCAGCGTGTTGGTCACCAAGGAAAACAGCCGCACGTTGCTTTGGAACACCGCGCCGATCGACGCCGCCGCGTCGGCCCGCACCGACCGGTCGCGGTCGGACAGCTTGTTGAGCGCCGCGCTGACGGTGAGGCTTTCGCCGCGCACCGGGACGCGCAGCGCGGCAACCGTTTCGTCGAACAGGCGGCTCCAGGCGCTGCGGCCCGTGACCTCCTTCTCGTGCAGCAGCTTCTCCAGCTTGTCATCGAGCTGGTGCGGGCGGAACACGCGGAGGTCGCGCAGATACGGCGCGTAGCGCGCGAGCGCCGGGTCGGCGAGCTTCGCGGCAAGCTCCGCTTCCTCGATCCGGTTCAGCTCAAGCGACAGGAACAGCAGGTGCGAGCTGATGGTCGTGACCCGCTCGCTGGTCGATTGGTAAAACTTGGCGATGCCGGGGTCGAGGCTGTCGGTGCTGAACTGAAGCTGGGCGTAGGACATCAGCCGGCCGAGGATTTCCTCGATCCGCTCATACTCGGCGAGCGCCGCCGCCAGCCCGGCGCCGGACAGCGCCGCCACGTGGCCGGCGTGCTCGGCTTCAAAGGCTCGCGCCGCGGCATCGGCGCGGTCGGCGTCGGCGGTCAGCTCGGGGCTGTCAGGGGCGGGGTAAAGGTCGGTCAGGTCCCAGGACGGCAGCGGATCGGCAGGAAGCGCATTGGTTGCAAGGTTTGCAGGTTGGTCCATCTAGTGCTCGTCCCATCGTGCTGATACGTCGCACTCAAAGTGGGATGTTGCACTCACAGGGCAAGCTTACGGAGCGAGCGTGGACGACACCTTCCCAAGGGGCTATCCCCTCAAGGCTTATCCCGAATGGCCCAACCTCGCCGCCATGATGTTCGGCCTCGCCCGCGGCTGGTCCGGCCGGCCGATGCTGCGCCACTGGCGGGACAGCGCGTGGCATGGCGTGTCCTGGGGCGAGTTCGCCCGGCGCGCCGCGTCCGTCGCCCGGAGCCTGCGCGCCGCGGGCGTTGCAGCCGGCGACCGCGTGCTGATCGTCAGCGAAAGCCGGCCGGAGGTGCCGATCCTTGAGGTCGCGCTGATGGCGATCCGCGCCGTGCCGGTGCCGGGCTACGCGACCAACACGCCGGAGGACCACGCGCACCTGCTGCGGGACAGCGGCGCGCGGGTGGCCGTCGCGTCCACGGCGGCGCTCGCTGACCGCGTGATGGCCGGCGCCGCCCTGGCCGGCGGGCTGGACCGCCTGCTGTGCATGCAGCCCGGGCGCGGGCTGCTGTTCTCCACGCTGGAAGCCGACCGCGCGGCGCCCGACGACATCGCGGCGGAAGCGGACGAGATCCCGACCGGCGCGCTCGCCTGCCTGATCTACACCAGCGGCACCTCGGGCCTGCCCCGCGGCGTCATGCTGCCGCACCGGGCGATCCTGTCCAATTGCCGGGGCGCGTTCGAGCTGGTGCGGCCTCTGCGGCTGCGAAATGAGACCTACCTGTCGTTCCTGCCGCTGTCGCACAGCTTCGAGCACACGGTGGGCCAGTTCTTCCTGCCGAGCCTCGGGACCGAGATCGTTTACAGCCGCGGGGTCGAGCATTTGGCCGCCGACATGCTGGCGGTGCGTCCGACGATCATGACGATGGTGCCGCGCGTGCTAGAGGTGATTCGCACCCGCGTCCTACAGCAGGTCGGGCGGCAGCCGGCTTGGAAGCAGGCGCTGTTCCACCGGGCGCTCGCCGCCGGGCTGCGCCGGGTTGAAGGCCGCACGACGCTTGCCGATCGCATCGCCGGGCCGGTACTGGATCGCCTGGCGCTGCGCCCGGTGCGCGCCCGGTTCGGCGGCCGGTTCCGCGCGGCGATGTCCGGGGGCGCCCGCCTTGATCCGGAGATCGGCCGCTTCTTCCGCGCGCTCGGCCCCGTGGTGATGCAAGGCTACGGGCAAACGGAGGCTGGGCCGGTGATCAGCGCCAACTCGGTGAACGACCCGGAGATCGGCAGCGTGGGCCGCCCGCTGCCGGGCGTGGAGCTGCGGATCGCCGGGGACGGCGAAATCCTGGTGCGCGGCGACCTGGTGATGGATGGCTACTGGGGCCAGCCCGCGGCCACCGCCGAGGCGATCCGGGACGGCTGGCTGCACACCGGCGACCTCGGGCGGATAAACGAGCAGGGCTTGCTGACCATCACGGACCGCAAGCGCGACATCATCGTCCTATCCGGCGGGGAAAACGTGTCCCCGGCGCGCGTCGAGGAGCTGCTGATGCGGGAGCCGGAAATCTCGCAAGCCGTGGTGTTCGGCGATGGCCAGGCCGCGTTGTCTGCCCTGCTGGTCCCGGCCGAGGACGGCGATGCCCGGAGCGTCGGGACCGCCGTGGCGCGGGCCAACGCCCGCCTGTCCACGACCGAGCGCATCCGCCGGCACAGCCTGGTGCCGCCGTTCACGGTGGAGAACGGCCTGCTGACCCCGAGCCAGAAGATCCGCCGCGCCCAGGTGCTGCGGACCCACCGCGAAACGCGCAAGGCAAGCTGAGCCGGGCCGCCGCTCACATCCCCAACGCGCGGCGGTACACGTCAAGCAGCGACTCCTGCTCCTCCACTTCCGCCGGCTCCTGCTTGCGGATGCGGATGATCTGGCGCAACACCTTCACGTCGAACCCGGCCGACTTTGCCTCGGCGAAGATGTCTTTGATGTCGCTGCCCAGCGCCTTCCGCTCCTCTTCCAGCCGTTCGATTCGTTCGATCAGGCTGCGCAGCCGGTCAGCCGCGATGCCGCCGACCTGGGCCTCTTTGCCCTTGCGCTCGTCCAGCGGGTCGTCGTCCAGGTTGTCGTCGGTGTTGTCCAGGGCCATCGCGCCCGCTCCATGGTGGTCAAGGGCGGGGCTTAGCGGCGCGGGGAGTCAGGGTCAATGCGCCGAGTTCGCCTTGGCAAAAGCGGCCTTCTGCTCGGACGTGGCCTCGACTTGGTGCCGTGCCTGCCATTCCTTGTAGGGCATGCCGTAAACGATCTCCCGCGCTTCGGGATCGGACAACGGAAGGTCCCGGGCCTCCGCCTCCTCGCGATACCAGCGGGACAGGCAGTTGCGGCAGAACCCGGCCAGCGTCATCAGGTCGATGTTCTGCACGTCCGTCCGTTCCCGCAGGTGCGCCACCAGGCGGCGGAACGCGGCGGCTTCCAGCTCGGTGCGAGTTTGGTCGTCCATGTCGGGCTTGGTCATCGCGGGAACCCCTGTTCGGTTGAACCTGTCCACTCTGATATGGCGTGCCGGTCCCCGGCGTGCCATCCCCATGCCAAGGTCGCTTGGCGGGACGGCAAAGCTGCGTCCATAGTTTCCCGGGTCATCCGGGAAGGGAACACTGATGCCGTGGGACGACACGCAGGCCCGCACTGCGCTGCGGGCAATGTTCGATGCGGCCGTCGCGAGCGCCGATCCGCGCCGGGTGCTGGCGGCGTTCCTGCCGGAGCGGCCGAGCGGCCGAGTCGTGGTGGTCGGCGCCGGCAAGTCGGCCGCGGTGATGGCGTCGGCGCTGGAGGACGCCTGGCCGGACGTGCCGATGGCCGGCATCGTCGTGACCCGCTACGGCCACGCTGTGCCGACCCGCAAGATCGAGGTCCTGGAAGCGTCGCACCCCGTCCCCGACGCCAACAGCGAGTTGGGCGCGCGCCGCGTGCTGGCGGCGGTTGAGGGCCTGTCGGCCGATGACCTGGTGATCGCGCTGATGTCCGGCGGTGCGTCGGCGCTGCTTGAACTGCCGGCGCCGGGCCTGACGCTTGCGGATGCCAGTCGGGTCAACCGGGCGTTGCTGGCGAGCGGCGCCGCCATCGGCGAGATGAACGCGGTTCGCAAGCACCTGTCGGCCATCAAGGGCGGTCGGCTCGCGGCGGCGGCGCGGCCGGCGCGCGTCTTCACCCTCGCCATCAGCGACGTGCCCGGCGATGACCCGGCGGTGATCGGCAGCGGCCCCACCGTGCCGGACGCTTCCACCTGGGCGGAGGTGCGCGCCATCGCCGCGCATTACGGCTTGGCGCTGCCGCTCACCGATGGCCCGGAAACCCCGAAAGCCCACGAGATCGACGCCGACATTCGGATGATCGCGACGCCTGCCATGGCGCTTGACGCCGCCGCCGCCGCCGCCCGGGCGCACGGCTTGACGCCGCTGATCCTCGGCGACGCGCTGGAAGGGGAAAGCCGGGAACTCGGCACGGCCATGGCCGGCATCGCCCACAGCGTCAGGAGCCACGGCCACCCGCTGCTCCCGCCCTGCGTGCTGCTGTCGGGCGGCGAAACCACGGTGACGATCGGGCAAGGACCGGCCGGGCGCGGCGGGCGCAACACGGCGTTCCTGCTGGGCCTTGCCGTGGCGTTGCGCGGGGCGCCGGGCATCTGGGCCTTGGCCGGGGATACGGACGGCATCGACGGCACGGAGGACGCGGCTGGCGCAATCGTCACCCCCAGCACGTTGACGCGGGCACGGGAGCTGGGGCTTGATCCGCGCGCCGTGCTTTCGGCGCACGATAGCTATGGCCTGTTCGACGCAGTGGGCGACCTGGTCCGCACCGGACCGACGCTGACCAACGTGAACGATCTCCGGGCCGTGCTGGTCGCGCCCGTATAAGGAACCCCGATGCCCGCCCGAACCAAGCTCCGCCGCCGCCGGCGCACCAAGATCGTAGCGACGCTCGGCCCGGCCAGTTCCACGCCCGAGGTCCTGTCCCGCTTGTTCTACGGCGGCGCCGACGTGTTCCGGCTCAACTTCAGCCACGGCGCCCATGGGGATCACCTGGCGCGGATCAACATGATCCGGGCGTTGGAGGAGCAATCCGGCCGGCCCATCGGCATCCTTGCGGACGTGCAAGGGCCGAAGTTGCGTGTGGGCAAATTCCAGGGCGGGCGCATCGCGCTGCAGACGGGGCAACCGTTCCGGCTCGACCTGTCCCCGGTGCCAGGCGACCGGAACCGGGTGGAACTGCCGCATCCCGAGATCATCGGGGCGGCCGGGATCGGCACCTCCCTGCTGTTGGACGACGGCAAGCTGCGGCTGCGGGTGACGCGCGTGCGGGAGGACCACCTGGAAACCGAGGTGGTGACCGGCGGCAGCCTGTCGGACCGCAAGGGGGTGAACGTTCCCGACGTGGCCTTGCCAATCCCGGCGTTGACGGAAAAGGACCGGGCGGACCTCGATTTCGCGCTGGCGCACGGGGTCGATTACATTGGGCTGAGCTTCGTGCAGCGGCCGGAGGACGTGGCGGAGGCCAAGGCGATCACCGCCGGGCGCGCCTGGATCATGACCAAGCTGGAAAAGCCGCAGGCGCTCGATAACCTTGATGAGATCCTGGCGCTGTCGGATGCGGTGATGGTGGCGCGCGGCGACTTGGGCGTGGAGCTGCCGCCGGAGGAGGTGCCGCTCGCGCAGAAGCGCATCGTCCGCGCCGCGCGGGAGCGCGGACTGCCCGTCGTGGTCGCGACCCAGATGCTGGAAAGCATGATCACCGCCCCTGCCCCGACCCGAGCGGAAGCGTCCGACGTGGCAACCGCGGTGTTCGACGGCGCCGACGCCGTCATGCTGAGCGCCGAGACCGCGGCCGGCCAATACCCGTATGAGGCCGTCAACATCATGGACCGCATCGTGGAGCGCGTGGAGCGCGACCCCGGCTGGCGTGCCCTCACGGCGGCAAGCCGCCCGGCGCCGGAACCGGTCTCGGCCTCCGCCATCGCCGCGGCGGCCCGGCAGGTCGCGCATACCGTCAACGCGGCGGCCATCATCGCCTTCACCGATGGCGGCAGCACGGCGCTGCGCGTCGCGCGGGAGCGACCGGATTGCCCGGTGCTGGGCGTGAGCACGAACCTTTCAACCGCACGGCGGCTCGCCGTGGTGTGGGGCGTGCACGCGCTGGTGACGCCGGAGGTGCACACGATGTCGGAAGCGGTGACGCGGGCCACGCGGCTGGCGCGGGGCGAAGGGATGGCGGCGCCGGGCCAGGAGGTTGTCGTGACGGCCGGCACCCCGTTCGGCCAGTCCGGCACCACCAATGCGCTGCGCGTGGCGCACGTGAGATAGGGCGTGGGCGACCTTGGCTGGATCGAGCGCACCCCGGGCCGGCCGTATTTCGTTACCGACGCCGGCGCGCCCTGGACGCCCATCGGGCAGAACGACGCCATCAGTTGGCCGGAATGGCACGGCCTGCTGCAGCGCCGCGACCTCGGCGCCGTGGAGCGGCATCTGGCCGTTCTGCGCGACAGCGGCGTGACCTGCTTGCGGTTCATGCTGGAGTATGCGCAGACCGGCGAGCACTTCTTCGAGCAGCCGGCCGGCACCTTCAACCCGGCGCTGGTGCAACTGTGGGACGACCTGTTCCGTCTCACAGCCGCCGCCGGGCTGCGCATCCTGCTGACCCCGTTCGATACGTACTTCCATTGGGTGCGCTGGGACCTGCACCCCTACAACGCCGCCAACGGCGGCCCCTGCCCCGACCGCACCAGCCTGATGGTGCATCCGGGCGTGCGGGCGCTGGTCAAGGCGCGGCTGGCCTTCGCCACCGGGCGCTGGGGCGGCAGCGGCGCCCTGTTCGCTTGGGACCTGTGGAACGAGATGCACCCGGTCCAGGGCGAGGACCGGCCCGACTGCTTCGACGACTACATCGGCGATGTCGGGCCGTTCCTGCGCAGCTTGGAGCGGCGGCTGCACGGCCGGGCGCATCCGCAATGCGTGTCGGTGTTTGGGCCAGAGCTGCACTGGAAGCCCTGGCTGAACGCGCCGGTGTTCCGCCACCTGGCGCTCGATTTCGCCAACAACCATTTCTACGAGGAGGGCACCATCGACGACCCTCGGGACACCGTCGCCCCGGCGCTCGCGGTGGGCCGACTGGTGCGGGAAGCGCTGGCGGAGATCACCGACCAGCGCCCATTCTTCGACAGCGAGCACGGCCCGATCCACGCCTTCAAGGACCATGGGATCACCTTGGCGGAGCCGTTCGACGACGAATACTTCCGTCACCTGCAATGGGCGCACTTGGCGTCCGGCGGCGCGGGCGGCGGCATGCGCTGGCCAAACCGCGACCCGCATGGCCTGACGCCCGGGATGCGCCGGGCGCAAAGGGGCATGGCCGACTTCCTGCCGCTGGTGGACTGGCCGCGCTTCGACCGGCGGCCCATCGAGGTGGGCGTCAGCGACCCGGCCGTCGCGTGCTTCGCGTGCGGGGATGCCCGGCAAGCGGTGCTGTGGCTGCTGCGCACGGCGCCGCTGCTGCCGGACGGCCGGGTTGATCCGGACTGCCGCTCGGCGGTGTCGGTGGAGGTGCCGGGCCTGGCCGCCGGGCGTTATTGGGCGACGACATGGGACACCCACGCCGGCTGCTCGGCGGGCCGGGCGCCGGTTATCGCCGGCATGCGGGGGGTTGGGATCGACCTGCCGGCCATGCCCGCGGATGTTGCGATTACAATTCAACCTGCTTAGGGTTGCCGGCGGCCCGGACGTGTGTTCGTATCACGGGCAATCTGGCCACCAGAGCCACATAGGGAGTTGACATGGGGGTTCCCCACCTGACCCGCCGGGCGTTCGCATCCGCCGCCGCGGCTGCCGCCGCCTTTCCACGCCTTGCCCGCGCCGAGGACACGATCAAGATCGGCGCCGTGTTCCCTTCCACCG
>CALMVT010000549.1 GCA_937873175.1 uncultured Acetobacteraceae bacterium
TCGTTCCTGGCGTTCAGCTCGGCGTTGATGGTTTGCAGCTCCTCGTTGAGCGATTGCAGCTCCTCCTTGGAGGTTTCCAGCTCCTCGTTCGCCGATTGCAGCTCCTCGTTGACGGACAGGTACTCCTCGTTGGAGGATCGCAGCTCCTCGGTGGCGGCCTCCATCTCCTCCGTCAGGCTGCGCAGCCGCTCCCTGGTCGCCAGCAGGTCCTCGTTCAAGGCCTGGGAGGCGGCATCGCCGGCCTGGCCCGGCACGCCGGGGGCTGCCGCCCTCGGAACCTGCCCGGCGTCCTGGAACGCGACGAGGAACAAGCCCTCGCCCTCCGGGCCGGGGAGCAGGGGCTCGACGATTAGGTTGACGGCTTCTTGATGGTCGCCCGCTTCCACGCTGAGGCTGTCATGCCGGACGCGCGCCCCCGTCGCGGCGGCCTGCCGGAGCGCGGCGCGCACCGCGGGCCGCAGGTCCGCGTGCAGCAGGGCGAACAGGTTGAGGCTCGCGACCCCTGGCGCCGGCTCCAGGTACTTCGCGGTCTGGCCGGAAAACCGCAGCACGTCGTGCTCCCGGTCCACCACCAGGAACGCGGGCGCGTAGCGGGCGACGGCGCGGGCCGCTCGCCGGTCGATGTCGCTCGCGCCGGGGGACGCGGCCCGTGCCGCCGGCGCCGGGCGTTCGGGCGCGCGGGACAGCGAGACCGCAGGCAGGCTCGCCGCCGCGTCCCGCCGGGCGAACATCCGGTGCCGCTTGTCGAGCGACGCGAACAGTTGGGCCTGATTGGCGATGCCCTCCGACGGGCCGAGGAACAAGTGTCCGCCCGGCCGCAGGGCGTAGTGGAAGGTCGAAAGCACCCGCTGCTGCAGCCGCGGCTCGAAGTAGATCATCAGGTTGCGGCAGGAGATCAGGTCAAGGCGCGAGAACGGCGGGTCGCGGACCAGGTCGTGCACCGAGAACAGGCACATCTCGCGAAGCTCCTTGGCCACGCGGTAATTGCCGTCCTCCTTGACGAAATGGCGGTCCAGGCGCTCGGCGGACAGGTCCGCGGCGATCGTGCCGGGATAAAGGCCGGCCCGCGCGGCTTCGATCGCGCGGTCGTCCACGTCGGTCGCGAAGATCTGCACCGGCCGAAGGGCGCCGGTCCGGGCCAAGCCTTCCCGGAGCAGGATCGCCATCGAGTAGGCTTCCTCGCCCGTGGCGCACCCGGCGACCCAGACCCGCAGCGGGTCGGAGCCGTGCGCGTCCCTCAGCAGCCCCGGCAAAACCTGCGCTTCAAGCGCCGCGAAGGCTTCCGGGTCGCGGAAGAACCGCGTGACGCCGATCAGAAGCTCGCGGAACAGCAGCTCCGCCTCGTTCGGCAGCGTGCGCAGTTGCTCGACGTAGGCGGGCACCTCGTCGGTCCCGAGCACGTGCATCCGGCGCTGGACGCGGCGCATCAGCGTGCCGGGCTTGTACTGGCTGAAGTCGCGGCCGAGCCGGCCGTGCAGCACCGCGCAGATCGTCGCCAAGTGGCTCGCCAGGTCCTGGCGGATGCCGTCAGAGCCTTTGGCCCCGTCGCTCACCTCGCGGTGGCGCTGGAAGTCCAACAGAGCGGCGGCCATGTCCTCCACCGCGAGCACGTGGTCCACGAAGCCGCCGGACGCCGCGCTCTGCGGCATGCCGCTCTTGGCGTGGTGGTCGAACTCGGCCTGGCTGAGCGTCAGGCCGCCGTGCTCCTTGACCGCCGCGATGCCCAGCGCGCCGTCGCTGCCGAACCCGGACAGGATGATGCCGACCGCGTTCTCGCCCTGGTCCTGCGCCAAGGAGGTAAGGAATGTGTTGATCGCGGTGCGCCGGGCGGCGGGGCGCGCCGGGCGGGACACGCGAAGGCAGCCGTCCCCCACCGTCAGGATGGCGTCTGGCGGGATGACATGGACCTGGTTCGGGCCGAGAACCGCGCCGTCCTCGGCGAGGCGCACCGGCATGGCCGTATAGCCGCCGACAATCGCGGCCAGTGAGCTTTTATGCTTGGGATCGAGGTGCTGGACCAGCACAAAGGTCATGCCGGCGTCGGGCGGCACCGTCGAGAAGAACGCTTCAAACGCATCAAGGCCGCCGACCGAGGCCCCGACGCCCACGACCAGGCGGCTTCCCGTCTCCTGCGCCACGGTCAAGGCCACACCGTCCCCGGCATCGGCGGGGAACGCCCCGCTTGCGGCGCTGCCGGGCTTGCCGGGCCTAGCTGCCATCATGTGCCATGGGGAAAACGGGACCTCCCGCGGACCATGCGCGCAGCTTGCGGCGGTCGGCAGCCAGAAAAACGATCAGCTTCCTTAACGTTCCTCAATCAGGACAAATATATCCTTGGGATCGTCAGGTAACCTGATCGTTATTATCAACGTCTGATTGCACCCTGTCCACCATCTTTTCTTGCGACCCCGCACCTATGCCGGTTGGCGGCGGCGGCGCACGTCAGGGTCTCCGTTGCGGGCGCCAAGCGTCGCGCTGCGGCAGGAAGGGCATCAGGAGGGACGGACGCAGCCTGATCTCGCCGGGGTCGCGGAAGGCGGGCACGCCGACCTGCACGCGGCCCGCGTCCACGCCGTGGCGGAACGTGCAGTGCAGGCGGTCCCACAGGCTCAACCCGCTCGACCAGTTCGAGTCCGTCTCGTCCCGCACGGTTGAATGGTGGATGCCGTGCATCCCCGGCGTGGTCAGCACCCGGGCCAGCCGGCGGTCCCAGCCCGGCGGCAGGCGCAGGTTGGAATGGTGGAACAGCACGGACGCGAAGAAGAACGCCTGCCAAACCCGCAGCGCCCGCGGCGACACGCCGCCCACCGCCACCTGCGCCGCGCGCCAGGGCACCGACACCAGCATGTCCGCCGCATGGAAGCGCAGCGCCGTGGTGGCGTCCATGTCCAGATCGACGTGATGCATCAGATGCAGCCGCCACAGCGCCGAAACCTTGTGCGTCAGGACGTGCCAAAGATAGATCGTGTAGTCCATCCAAAGGAACGCCGCCGCGTCCCGCAAGGCGGCCGGTCCCGGCAGGCGCTGGACCAGCCCGCGTCGCCGCGCCGCGGCCCGTTGGGCCAGCGGGCGCACGGCCGGGCTTTCCACCGCTGCCACCACCGCCATGCTGAGCGCGCCGAGCACGAGGTTGCGGACAATGCGCGCCGGCTCCCTTTGCGTGCGCCGGCGCAGCGGCGCGCGCCGCTCGGCAAGGAGGATGGCAGCAGCGGCGCCCAGGACGAGAACGGGTAGCAGGGGGCGGGCGATCCTGCCGAAGCGGCGCAGGTCCTCAACCGAAACGAAATATTGTCCAAGTTTTTCGATCAACATACTCCGTTTCCTGCAATCACAAGGGCGCGGCAAGCGAGAAAAATCTCGTGCATGGCCCCTGACATTCCCCCCAATACATGCCAGCCTTCCCGCACGTTCTCATGGTGACAGTTCAAGGCAGGGACAATCCCCCTGCCTGACGGGCCAGGTTTGGCTCGGCCCTGTATTGTTGCCAGCAGGAGCGACGTTCCCGCGCGTGCAAAAAACCGGAGCATCCCCAACCGCCGATCCATTCCTCCGCAAATCCAGAGAAGTATGAGGTAAATATGTCAGCTACAGAGAACATCGCCACCATGCAGGACGCGGCCTCGGTCGCGTTCAAGCGACGGTTCATGATGAGGATGATCGCCGTTCTCACCGGCGGAATGCTCCTCGACGGCTACATACTCGGGGTCATCGGCCCGGTGACGAGCGTGATGAAGGAAGAGATGGGCATGTCCACGGCCGACATGGGCCTGATCGCGGCGGCTGCGCTGTTCGGGATCCTGATCGGCTCGCCGCTGGGCGGATGGGCCGGCGACAAGTTCGGCCGCAAGCCGCTGTTCATGATCGACATGGGGTTGTTCGTGCTGGCGTCGGGGATGCAATTCTTCATCAGCTCGGTGGCGATGCTGTTCACCGTGCGGCTGTTGATGGGCGTCGCCATCGGCGCCGAGTACTCCGTCGGCTGGCCGCTGATGTCGGAGTTCGCGCCCGCCCGGCTGCGGGGACGCCTGATGGGCGTCACGCTGCTCGCCTGGTACGGGGGCTTCATGATCGGCTACACGGCGAGCTACCTCCTGAACCTGCCGGCTCCGACGCCGTGGCGGGTCATCATCGGAACCAGCACGGTCATCGCGGTCGTCTTGTTTCTCGCCCGGCTCGGCCTGCCTGAGTCGCCGCGCTGGCTGTGGAGCAAGGGCCGCAAGGACGAGGCCCGCGTCATCGCGCACAAGTACCTGGAAAGCGCCGAGGACATGGCAGACATGGAGAACGAGGTGGTGCGCCAAGGCCGGTTCGCCGACCTGTTCTCCCCGCGTTACTGGCGGATGACGGCCTTTGTCTCGATATTCTGGTTCTGCAACGTCGGGCCGTATTTCGCGATCGCGACGTTTGCAGACAGCGTGCTGGAGCATTACGGCCTCAATGGCGGGCTTGCCGGCGGCGTGGGATTGTCGATGGTCGCGGTGGCCGGGGTCGTGGCCACAGTGCTGTTGATCGACAAGGCTGGCCGCCGGGTGCTCACGGTCCCGCCGCAGTGGATCACCGTGGTCGTGTTCCTGGTCATCGGCCTGTGGTCGAGTGCGCCTCCGGCCGTCGTGCTGGGCCTGTTCCTCGTGTTCTCGTTCCTGAACTCGATGGGCGGGTCGCTGGTGAGCATCTATCCTGGGGAGGTGTTCCCCACCGAGGTCCGCGGCATCGGCACCGGATTCGCCGCCGCCATCAGCCGGGTCGGCGCCGGTTTGGGCACCTTCCTGTTGCCGATCGGGGTGGAAACGTTCGGCGTTTCGGCGGCGATGCTGGTCACGGCGGTCGTCGTCTTCGTCGGCGCCGCGGTGTCGCAGCTATGGGCTCCGGAAACCAAGGGGAAGAGCCTGAGCGAAACGGCCGCCGGGTTCGCGCACTAACCGGCGTTCCGCTGATACCCGTGGCTCGCATCCACCATGCGAGCCCGGTCGCCATCGTCATCCCCATGCTGAACGAGGCGGCAGCCCTGCCCCGTTTGCTGCGCTGCCTCCAAACGCTCGACCCCGCGCCGGCGGAGGTCGTGGCGGTGGACGGCGGCAGCGCCGACGCTTCTGTGGCCATCGCGGAGGCGGGCGGACTGCGCGTGGTCCGGGACGGCGCGCGGGGCCGGGCGGCGCAGGTCAACCAGGGCGTCGCCGCCGTTTCATCGCCGGTAGTCTGCGTGCTGCACGCCGACACCCTGCTGCCGGACGACGCCGTGGCGGTGATGCGCCGCGTGCTGGCAGACCGGCGGACCGCGCTGGCCGGCTTCATTCCGCTGCTCAGCGGGCCGGACGGGGTGCGCTGGGGCACCAGCCTGCACAACTGGGCCAAGACCTGGTACGCGCCGCTGCTGTTCCGCCCGCATCTGTTCCTGCGCGGCGGACGGCTGCTGTTCGGCGACCATGCCATGTTCTTCCGCCGGGCCGACTTCCTCCTCGTGGGCGGTTGCGACCCGGCGCTGCGCGTGATGGAGGACGCCGACCTGTGCCTCCGCCTTTGCCGCCTGGGCCGCGTCCGGCTGGTCAACCGCGTGGTGATCACCTCCGATCGCCGGGTCGCCGCCTGGGGGGCGCTGCGGGCCAACTGGATTTACCTCAGTGTGGGCGTCCGCTGGGGTCTTGGCCGCCGGGAGCGGCTGCATGAGGACTACCCGGACGTGCGTTAGGCGGCTGCACCCCGGCGCACCTGTATGTAGCCGGCGGCCAGGCAGTGATCGATCAGCCGGCGCAGGAAGCGGCCATCGGTCGGTGGGCAGGCGCGTCCGCTCAAGGCCCGCAGGTTGGCGTCGGAAAAGCGCGGGTCGCGCTGGAGGTAGCCCGCAAGCAGGCCCGTCGCCTGCGCGTGCACCTGCTGCTGGGTGGGGGTGAGCACGCCGGGGTCGAACGCTTCCGGCAACACGAAGCGCGGGGCGTGGAGCTGCGGGTAGGCGTCTCGCAGCGCCAGCAGCCCGGCCACCGGGACCGGCGCACCCGACACGAGATGGAAGGTCTGCCCCGCCGCCTCCGCCATCCGCTCCGCGATGTCAATCAACCCGGCGACGACGTGGTCGATAGGCACGAGGTCCAAACTGGCGCCGGGCCGGGCCGGCAGCACGGAAATGCGGCCCTCCGCCGCCAACCGGAGCATCCCGTAGAAGCTGCCGAAGGCGCCGATAACGCCGTCCCCGGATGCGCCGACGACGACCGACGGACGCGCAACGGCGATCCGGCGGCCCCGGCTGCGGGCGGCGGCAACCTGGCGCTCGCCCTCCGCCTTGCTGGCCTCGTAGCCGTTGGCGAAGACCTGGCCGGCGTCCAGCTCATCCTCGCGGATCGGGCCGTCGCGCAGGCCGCAGACATAGGCGGTGCTGACGTGCAGCAGCGGCGTTCGCGGGCGGTCGGTGAACGCGATGAGGTTGGCGATCCCCCCGACGTTTACCGCCCGGTAGGCCGGGGGGTCGAGGTTGAAGCTGGTGAGGGCGGCGCAGTGGATGGCCAAGTTCAGGCCGTCGCCCACGGCCGCCTGCGCCGCGGCGTCCAGCCCCAGCCCGGGGCGGCGCACATCGCCCGGAAGGGTCAGCACGGCGCCGGGGCCGGGCGCACGGCCGGCCCAGGGCGCGGACGGAATGGGGGTGCCGTCGTTGCAGCGCAGCGCCGTGTTGCGGTGCTGCAGGGCGATGACGCCGTGGCCGCGCCCGGACAGGACGCCCACAAGCTCGCGGCCGATCAGGCCGCCAGCGCCGGTGACGAGGATACGCATGTGGAAGTTCCCCCTGCGCCGGCATTGGCGCAGCGGCGCCGCGCGCATATGGGAGGGGGATGCCGCGCGCCAACGGGATCGGTCGGGCAAAGGAAACGCGATGGAGTGGACGCATGACTTGGTGGTGATCGGCGCCGGCGCCGCCGGGCTGACCGCCGCAGGGGGCGCTGCCCGGTTCGGCCTGCGGGTGGCGCTGATCGAGCGCGACCGGATGGGCGGGGAATGCCTGAATTCCGGCTGCGTGCCGTCCAAGGCGCTGCTGGCGGCGGCCCGGCGCGCGCACCTGCTGCGCACCGGCGGCACGATGGGCGTGGCCGGAAGTGATGTCGCCGTCGATTACGCGGGCGTGCGCGCCCATGTGCAGGGCGCCATCGCCGCCATCGCCCCGCACGACTCCCCCGAACGGTTCCGGGCGTGGGGGGTCGAGGTCATCATGGGCGTAGCCCGCTTCACCGGACGCCGGACGGTCGAGGTGGCGCAGGGCGAGGCGGGGGACCGGACGCTGCGCGCGCCCCGCATCGTGATCGCCGCCGGTTCCCGTCCGGCCGTGCCGGACATCGAGGGCCTCGGCAGCGTGCCGTTCCTGACCAACGAAACGCTGTTCGACCTCCCCGTGCTGCCGCGGCACCTGGTCATCTTCGGCGCCGGAGCCGTGGGGCTGGAAATGGCGCAGGCGTTCCGCCGCCTGGGCGCCGCGGTCACGGTGATCGAGGCGGGCCAGGCTTTGGCCCGCGACGACGCGGAGGCCGCCGCGACCGTGCTCCGGCAGCTTGCGGCGGAGGGCGTAGCGCTCCGCACCGGCACGCGCATTTCCCAGGTGTCCGCCGTGCCGGACGGCGTGCGGGTCGAGATGTCGCCGGGCGAGGCGGTCACGGGCAGCCACCTGCTGCTGGCCGTGGGGCGCAAGCCGTCCCTCCATGGGCTGGGCCTGGACGCGGCGGGGGTCGCGGCGGGCGTGGACGGCGTCACCGTGGACCGGCGGCGGCGCACCTCCAACTCGGCCGTGTTCGCCATCGGCGACTGCCGGGCGGGGCCGCGGCTCACCCACGCCGCGGGGTATGAGGGCACCGTCGCCGCCATGAACATCGCCCTCGGCCTGCCCGCCGCGGCCGACTTCGCCGCCCTGCCCGCCGTCACCTACACCGATCCCGAGCTGGCGCAGCTCGGCCTGACCGAGCGGGCGGCGCGGGAGCGGTACGGCCGGGTGCGCGTGGACCGGGTTGCGTTCGCCGACAACGACCGCGCCGTGGCGGAGGGCGAGACCGCCGGCTTCCTCAAGGTGATCCGGGCGCGCGGCCGCGTGGTGGGCGTCACGACGGTCGGCGCCGGCGCGGGGGAACTGGTGCTGCCCTGGAGCCTCCTGATGCGCGGCAAGGCGTCGCTTTGGGCGGTTTCCGGCACCGTCGTGGCGTATCCCACCCGGTCCGAAGCGTCCAAGGCGGCGGCGTTCGCGGCCTATGAGGGCCTGATCTTCGGCCGCGCCGCACGCGGTTGGGCACGGACCTTGGCGGCAGCGCGGCGCGGGGCGGCAAGCTTATACGGGCGGCACCATTGATCGACCCGCTTGCGGTTGCTGATGGGTTCCACCCATCCCACGCGACCCATGCCGTAGGATGGGTGAAACCCATCGGCAGATAACGGCCGTCCAACCAAGCCGCCTGTCTCAGGGCGCGGTGGAGCGCGAGGTCGCATTCTGCGGCAGGAGGCGGGTGATCCACCCGGCCACCAGCAGGTTCAGCCCGGCGCAGCCCACCAGGATGGCCGCCGGCGTCGCGCCGAGCACGGCAAGCCCGGCCGCCACCACGGCGCCCGCCACCATGGCCGCGGCGTTGACCACGTTGTTGGCCGCCACCATCCGCGCCTGCTCCGCTTCCGGCGAGCGCTCCTGGATCAGGGCGTAAAGCGGCACGGAATACAGCCCGCCGCACGCCGCGAGCAGCAGCAGGTCGATCAGCATGCGCCAGCCGGCCGGGCTGTGCAGCACGGCGGAAACGGTCGCCAGCCCGTCCGCGTGGCGCACCGCCAGGCCGAAGTCGCACAGGAACACGGACAAGCCAATGGCGGCGAACGGCACCAGCCGGGCCGAAACCTCGCCCCGCAGCAGCCGCGAGCACAGCACGGACCCGGCGCCGACGCCCACGGAGAAAAAGGCGAGCATAAGGGTGAACACCGGCGAACCGGCGTGCAGCCCGTCCCGCACCAGCGTCGGCAACTGGGCGATCACCGTGGCGCCGAGCGTCCAGAACCAGCTCAGCCCCAGCAGCGACAGCCAAACCGGCCGGTGACTCCGCGCGGCCCGCAGCAGCGCCGCCGTTTCGCGCGGCAGGTTCCAGCCCAGGCGCAGGCCCGGAGCGTGGGACGGGGCGCGCGGCACCAGCGCCGCGCCCGCCACCCCGGCCAACGCCACGGCCATCCCGGCGGCCGAAACGATGGCCGGGCCATGCTCCAGCGCGAACAGGGCGCTGCCGGCGACCGTGCCCGCCAGGATGCCCAGGAACGTGCCGGCCTCGACCAGGCCGTTGCCGGCGACCAGCTCGTGCCCGGCCAGGTGGTTGGGGAGGATGGCGTATTTCAGCGGGCCGAAGAACGCCGCCTGCGCGCCGAGGCCGAACAGCACGGCGAACAGCAAGGGCTGGCTTTCGAGCAGGAACCCGGCGGCGGCCAGCGCCATGAGCGCAACCTCCGCCAGCTTGACGACTAGGATGGTGCGGGACTTCTCGAATCGGTCGGCGACCTGCCCGGCGGTGGCCGAGAACAGCGCGTAGGGCAGGATGAACACGCCCCCGGTCAGCGCCACCAGGGCCGGGCCGGAGGACTCCGCCGCCCGGAACAGGATCAGCACCACCAGGGCGTTCTTGAACAGGTTGTCGTTCAGCGCCCCGAGCATTTGCGTGACCATCAGCGGCGCGAGGCGGCGGGAGGTGAGCAGCGACATGGGCCTGATCCTTTCGGAACGACGTTCAAGCATGTTCGTCACGCGAAACCTCCGAGCCGCCCCGTGCGGTTGCCATCCCCGCCCGGCACGGCCTTAGATGGTTCCGCACGCGCCCGCCCCGAGGCGCGATCCTGACAGGAGGCCGTCATCCGCATCCCACTCAGCGCATCGCTGCTCGCCTTGGCGCTCGCCGCGCCCGCGTTCGCCCAGGCTCCTAACCCCGAATTCCCGGCTTTGGAAGCCAGCCAGGACGCCGCCAACAAGGAACCCGGCCCGCGCAGCCTGCCGGCCCGCGTGATCCCCGTGCCGCAGGCCGACATGAGCGCCGCCGCCCAGGCGCTGGCCGCTGCGCCCTATCGCGTGCCCGCCTGGAACGCCAACCCGCCGGACGACGCCGGCTGGCGGGCCATCGTCGCCAAGCTGGCCGACGCCGCCGTGCCCGTTCTCGCCCGCGCGCGGGAGCAGCTTGGCGTTACGATGGAGGCCACGGCGGTGGGCGGCGTCAAGGCGTTCGTGTTTACCCCGCGCACGATGCCGGACGCGCACCGCAACCAACTGGTCTTCAACATCCATGGCGGCGGCTACGTGTACGGCCCCGGCGAGTCCGGCACGGCGGAGGCCATGCTGATGTCCGCGCTCGGCGGCTACCGCGTGATCGCGGTGGATTACCGGATGCCGCCGGATGCCCCGTATCCCGCCGCAATGGACGACACGATGGCGGCCTGGCGCGCGGTGGTCGCCACAACCGACCCACGGCGCATCGGCGTGGTCGGCACCAGCACCGGCGGCGGCATGACGCTGGCCTTGGTGCTGCGTGCCAAGGCGGAGGGCCTGCCGCTGCCCGCCGCCATCGCGCCGGGCACGCCCTGGGCCGACCTGACGGAGGTGGGCGACAGCTACAGGACCAACGAATGGCTGGACAACGTGCTGGTCAGCTACAGCGGCTATTTGAGCCACGCGGCCAAGCTGTATGCCGCCGGGCACGACATGCGGGACCCGCAGCTTTCGCCGATCTACGGCGACTTTGCCGGCTTCCCGCCGGCGATCCTGACCAGCGGCACCCGGGACCTGTTCCTGTCCAACACCGTCCGCACCCACCGCAAGCTGCGCCGGGCCGGGGTGGACGCGGTGCTGAACGTGTATGAGGGCCTGTCCCACGCGCAGTACCTGTTCAACCCGGCGGCGCCGGAAACGGAGGAGGTGTTCAAGGACATCGCGGCGTTCTTCGACAAGCGCCTGGCGCAATAAAGCCGGGCTGGTCAGAATGCGTAGCGCACCCGGCAATACGGCATCCGCGCCCGCAGCCGGTCCAGCAGCCGCCGGAGCCATTGGCCCTTCCAGCCCGTGCGGTAGCGCAGGTTGGCCTGGCCGTTCTCGCTGTGCTTGGCTTCCTGCAGGTCGGGTCGCCACAGCAGCGCCTCCGCCTTGGGATGCCAAAGGAGGTTGACCTCGTGCAGCGCCGCGTTGTGCGTCAGCATGATGACCTCGCATGCAAGCTGCGCCTTGGCAGCGGCGCTCAGCCGGTCGTCGAGTTCCCGGAACAGCT
Organism: uncultured Acetobacteraceae bacterium; assembly: GCA_937873175.1. Lineage (GTDB taxonomy): Bacteria > Pseudomonadota > Alphaproteobacteria > Acetobacterales > Acetobacteraceae > CAHJXG01. Next base: position 11,241 of record CALMVT010000549.1, read on the forward strand.
CCTCCCATGGCGCTTCGTAGCCTTCCCGCACCACCACGGGCGAGAAGTTCAGGTGTGTCTCATACCCGGCGGCAACCAGGTCGTTGACGAAGCCGATGCGCTCGGCCACCGGCGCCGTGCGCACGTCCAGCAGCTTGGCGTCGGCGTGCGGCATCAGCGACACGCGCACCCGGGTGCGGCCCTGGGGATCATAGCCGAGCAGCCCCGGGTTGACCCATTTGGTCGCGAAGCTGCCCTTGGCATGGGGCAGGCTGCGGAAGGCGGCAACCAGGTCGCGCACGTTGTCGGACAACAGGGCGTCCACCGACAGGTCGCCGTTCTCGCCGAGGTCATACACCCAGGCGGCTGCGTCCACCTGGTTCGGCCCCGCTTTCGGCCCCTGCGCCCCGGCGTGGCGCCGGATGGCGGCGCAGACCTGCTCGATGTTGACGAACACCGTCACCGGGTTGCTGTGGCCCTTGCGCCGGGCGACATAGCAATAGGCGCAGGCCATGGCGCAGCCGTTGCTGGTGGACGGCGCGATGAAGTCGGCGCTGCGCCCGTTGGGACGGAAGGCCAGGCCGCGCTTGGTGCCGAGCACCAGCGTGCCCTGCTTGCCTTGCAGCCAGTCCCCGGCGTTGGCGTCGCGCAACGCCGGGATGCGCCAGTGCGACGCAACCGGGACGCGCTCGGCATCGGGGAAGCGGTCCAGGATTTCGCGCCCGCGGGCGAAGCGTTCCACCTCCGGCTCCAGCAGGATCGTGCGGATGTCGAGCAGGTGCCGGGGCAGGACGGGGGCAGCGGTCATGCAGGGGCATGTGGGATGCCGGGCCGTAGGTTGGAACCGGGGGACCTGCGCCTAACAAATCATGGCTTTCCATGGCGGGGGCCGCGTTTATGGTCCACGATCGGGGAACGGCAGGAGACGGCGTGAGCGGGAATTCGGACGAGCTGCGAGGACGGATGCAGGCCAGGCAGCGGCGGTCGCGTTTCCGCAGCACGGCCGTCGGGGGGCTTGCCCTGGTTGCCGCCGCGTCCGGCATGGGCTTGGTCGCCGCCCTGCTGTGGCAGCAGGTCGGCGCGTCAAGGCCCGCGGCGGAGGGGGCCGCGCCCCACGTCCAGGCAGACTGACGCCGCCTGCTCTTTCCTCAGAAGCCGACGCCCATCAGGTAATCCCGGCTCGCCTTGACGTCGGCGAGGCTGCCGCCCGCGTTCAGCGGATCGCGCTCCTGCTCCACCGTGATGAAGCCCCCGTAGCCGATGCGCTCCAAGAGGGCGCGGATGGCGGGGTAGTCGATCACGCCCCGGCCAATGGGGCACATCAGCCCCTGCGCGCACGCCTCGAAGAAGCGGATGCGCTCGCCCATCACGCGCCGGAACATGGCGGGGTCGATATCCTTGAGGTGGATGTGTCGAGCCGGTCGGCGTAACGCTCCAACAGCGCCGCCGGGTCCATGCCGGCGTAAAAGGCGTGGCCGGTATCAAGGCAGA
>CALMVT010000550.1 GCA_937873175.1 uncultured Acetobacteraceae bacterium
GCCGGAGCTTGCCGCGGCGCCGCCGGTGCCGGGCGCATCCCTGGCGCCGCTGTCGGGCATGACGCGGGAGCGGGCGCTCGGTCCGGCGCTGCTGGCGCTGGCAGTGGGCCTGCTGGCGCTGGACCTGCTGCTGTCGCTTTGGCTGCGCGGCCTGCTCCGGTTGGGGGCGGCAACTGTGGGCGTGATGCTCCTTCTGGCGATGCCGGCACGGGCGGAAGACCCGCCGGCGCTGGCGACGCGCCTGGCCTACGTGGTGACTGGCGATGCGCAGGTGGACGGCGTGTCGCGGGCGGGGCTGCTGGGCTTGTCGGCCTACGTGAACCGGCGCACCGCGGCCAGCCTCGCCGACCCGTCCGCCATCGTGCCGGGTCAGGATGACCTGTCGTTCTACCCCCTGCTTTACTGGCCGGTGGTCGCCAACGCCAACCTGTCCCCGGAGGCCATCGCGGCGCTCAACGACTACACCAGCCGCGGTGGCATCATCCTGATCGACACGCGCGATGGCGGCAGCGGCGAGGGCTTCGCGCCGGGCGCCGAGGCCGCGCTGCGCCGCGCCGCGCAGGGCCTCGCGGTGCCGCCGCTCGCGCCGCTTTCGGGCGAGCACGTCCTTGCGCGCTCCTTCTACCTGCTGCAGGAGTTCCCTGGGCGCTTTGCGGGCGATACCGTATGGGTGCAGCGCGACCAGGACCGCAGCAACGACAGCGTCAGCCCGGTGATCATCGGCGGCCATGACTGGGCCGCCGCCTGGGCCGTGGACGGGGCGGGGCGCAACCCCTACGCCACCATCCCCGGCGGCACGCGGCAGCGCACGCTGGCCTACCGCTTCGGGGTGAACCTCGTGATGTATGCGCTGACCGGGAACTACAAAGGCGACCAAGTGCATGTCCCGGCCATCCTGGAGCGCCTGGGCCAATGAGATTCGAGCAGGCCTACGCCGCGCTGCGCTTCGACCCGGCGCTGCCTTGGGCGGCGTTCGCGGTGCTGGCCGGGCTGTGCGTGCTGGCGCTGCTGCCGGCCGTGTTCCGCCGGGCGCGCGGCGTGGGGTGGCGGGCCTTGGCCTTTGGCGTGCTGCTGCTGTGGCTGGCCGGGCCGCGGCTGGTGCAGGAATCGCGGGACACCCTGCCCGACATCGGTCTCCTGGTGGTGGACGAAACGGCGTCCATGCAGGTGGGCAACCGGGCCGCGTTGCGCGACGCGGCGCGCGCCGCGCTGGCCGGGCAAGCCGCCCGAATGTCGGACCTGGAACTGCGCACCATCATGGTGCCGGAGGGCGGCCATGACGGGACCCAGCTTTTCGCCGCGGTGAACCGGGCGCTGGCGGACGTGCCGCAGTCGCGCCTGGCCGGCGTCGTGGCGCTGACCGACGGGCAGGTGCACGACGTGCCGGCGAACACGCTGCACGCGCCGCTGCACGTCCTGGTTCCGGCGCGCGGGGAGGAAACCGACCGCCGCCTGCGGATCGTGGAAGCGCCGTCCTTTGGCCTGGTCGGGCACAACGTCACGATCCGGGTCGCGGTGGACGACCTGGGGGTGCCCCGTGCTTCCGGCACCGCGCGCCTGACCCTGCGCCGCGACGGCGAAGCGCCGCAAGCCCGCGCCGTGCCGGTCGGCCAGGAGGTCCCCATCGACGTGCCGATCACCCGGCCGGGTCCCGTGCTGGTCGAGCTGCAGGCCGAGCCGCTGCCGGGCGAGGTGTCGGACCTCAACAACCGCGCGGTGGTCGAGATCAGCGGCGTGCGCGACCGGCTGCGCGTGCTGCTGGTGTCCGGGGAGCCGCATGCCGGGGAGCGCACTTGGCGCCGCCTGCTCAAGGCCGACCCGGCGGTGGACCTGGTGCACTTCACCATCCTGCGCCCGCCCGAGCGCGACGACATGACGCCGCTGAACGAGCTGGCGCTGATCGCCTTTCCCGTGCGGGAGCTGTTCCAGGTCAAGATCCGCGACTTCGACCTGATCATCCTGGACCGTTTCCAGAACCGCGGCATCCTGCCGCCCACCTACCTGCGCAACATCGCCGATTACGTGCGGAGCGGCGGCGGGCTGCTGCTGAGCGCCGGGCCGGAGTTCGCCAGCCCTGCCAGCCTGTCCGCCACCGCGCTGGGCGGCGTGCTGCCGGCGCGGCCCAGCCTGACCGGCGCCGGCGTGACGGAGGGCGGGTTCCGGCCGCAGGTCACGCCGCTCGGCAACCGCCATCCGGTGACGGAGGGCTTGCCAGGCTGGCGCGCGCCCGGCGTCGAGCCGACATGGGGACCGTGGTATCGCCGCATTGATGTGGCATCCCCCGGCGGCCAGGATTTGATGGACGCCGCCGATGGGGCGCCGCTGCTGTTGCTGGACCATGTGGAGCAGGGCCGGGTGGCGATGCTGCTGTCGGACCAGATCTGGCTGTGGTCCCGCGGGCACCAGGGCGGCGGCCCGCAGGCCGAGCTGCTGCGCCGCATCGCGCATTGGCTGATGAAGGAGCCGGCGCTGGAAGAGGAAGCATTGCGGGCGCGCATCGAGAATGGGGTGCTGCAGGTCGGGCGCCGCTCGGTCGGGGACGGGCCGCCGGGCGAGGTGTCCGTGACCTCGCCCACCGGCGCCGTGACCCGGCTGCCGCTGCGCCCGGACGGACCGGGCCGCGGCACGGCGGAGCTGCCCGCTGCAGATTTGGGCGTTTGGCAGGTCACGGACGGCGCCCGCATCACCTTTGCCGCCACCGTCAACGCCAACCCACGGGAGATCGCCGACCTGCGCGCCACCGGGACGGTGCTCGGGGCGGCGGCCCGTGCGTCGGGCGGCGGTGTCCACTTCATCGCTGGGGGCACCCCCGACCTGCGGCGGATCGAGCCGGGGCGGGACGCAGCGGGCGCCGGCTGGGTTGGGCTGGTGCGGCGGCATGACCACATCGTGACGGGAGTTGACGCCATTCCGCTGCTGCCGCCCTGGGCGGCGCTGCCGTTGCTGCTCGGGCTGGTGCTGCTGGCCTGGCGTCGGGAAGGCTCGGGCTGAGCTTGGCAGGCCGGCGTGGCACGCCCACATGAGGTCGGAACGACGGAGGGCCGTGTCTTCCAGACAGATGAATTTCCCTCCCGCCGGGCGGCGCGCGGCAGCCTTCTGGCGCTGATCGGCTTTGTCGGGCTGTCCATGCTGGTATGGGCCGCCAACGGCGCGATCACGGCCGGCAGCACGCCCGCCTGGTATTGGTCGCTCACCGCGCCGCCGGGCACGCCGCCGGCTTGGCTGTTCGCCCCGGTGTGGACCGCGCTTTACCCGTTGATGGGCGTCGCCGCCTGGCTGGTTTGGCGGCGCATCGACGTGGGCGCGGAGCGCAAGCGGGCCGCCCTCCGAAGCTGGGGCTGGCAGTTGCTGGCCAACTCGCTGTGGTCCCCCGCGTTTTTCGGCCTGCACAACCCGAGGCTGAGCCTCGTCGTCATTGTCCTGCTGCTGGCGGCGATTCTGCTGGCCATCCGCCGCTTCGTGCCGCTCCAGCCCGTGGCCGCGGTTCTGATGGTGCCTTACGCGCTGTGGGTCGGCTATGCGACCTATCTCAATGCCGGGTTTTGGTGGCTGAACCGCATTTAGGCTATGGTCGGACCATGAAGCGCAGCATCCCCGTCCTCCTCGCCCTCGCCGCCCTGCATGCGCTGCCGGCGGCGGCGCAGACCGCGAACCCGGCGGCGATCCAAACGCCGGGCTACAGGCTCGGCCAAAGTCCCAAGAGCGAGAAGGCCGTTCGCGGCCCGGAACCGCCGCCCGCGCTGCCGGGGTCCCGCGCCGAGTCGGCCGGCGCGGCTCCAGCGCAGCGGCCTTTGGCCGAGATGCCGCCCACGGAGGCATTGTTCGACAGCATCAACCGCGGCGACCTGGCGGGCGCGCGGGACGCCGTTTCCCGTGGCGCCGATCTGGGCGGCACCAACGTGCTCGGGCTGACACCGCTTGAGCTTTCGGTTGATCTGGGCCGCAACGAGATCTCTTTCCTGCTGCTGTCGCTGCGCGGCAGTTCCGGCTTCAACGCGCGTCCCGCCGAAGCCATGGCCGCGCCGAAAGCGCCGAGCCGGGCAGAGCGCGCCGCCGCCGCCCGGGCCGAGCGCGCCCACCGGTCGCAGATGGCTGCCCGGCCGGCCGCGGACAAAGCGCCGCAAGCGCCCCGGCTGTTCAGCAGCGACGGCGGTGCGCCGAACCCGCAAGCGGGCTTTCTCGGCTTCGACTCGCTGCGTTAAGCACGCCGGGTTTTTAATCTCGGACCGGCGCGCGGAGCCGCTTGACCTCGCCCCGCAGCACCTTGGCGTCGGTGCGCCGCCGCCGGGCAGCCCTGGTCGGCTTCGTATCGCGCCGGATGACGGGCCGGACTGCCGCTTCCCGCAGCAGCGCCACGATGCGCTCCAGCGCGTCCTGCCGGTTGCGCTCCTGCGACCGGTGACGCTGCGCGGTGATGACCAGCACGCCATCCGCCGTGACCCGGCGACCGCCAAGCGCCTCCGCACGCTCCCGCAATGCTTCGGGCAGGGTGCCGGGGCGGCGGAGGTCCAGGCGGACCTGCACGGCGGTGGACACCTTGTTGACGTTCTGCCCGCCGGGGCCGGACGCGCGGACGAAGCTTTCCTCGACTTCCCGCGGATCAAAGGCGATGCCGGGGGCAATCGGGATCAGCATTCAGCCGATGGCCATCAGGTTGGCGTTGCCCCCTGCCGCCGCCGTGTTGATGCTGACCGAGCGTTCCTGCACCAAGCCGTCCAGCGGGTAATCCGGGCGGGCGACATACACGGGCACGACCGCCCCATCCCCCTCCGCCAGCCGGCGCAGCAGCGCCAGCAGCGCCAGCTCCGGCCCGTCGAACAGCACGGCATCGCACGGCGCGGCTGCGTCGGCCGGCACGGTCTCGATCCACTCCTTCAACGATGGCGGCAGGTCCGGGATCGCGATCTCCGCAATCAGCGCCCGGTTGCCCGTGGCGAGCGCCGCGCTCACTTGAGGCAGCGCGCCCGCCAGGTCCGGCGCCCGGCACAGCACCCGGCCGCGCGGCGTCGTTTGGTAAAGGTTCTGCTCGCCGACCGGGCCGGTCAGCTCAAGCTCCAGCCCCACAGGCGTGGCATCGAGGCACGCGGCGCAGTCGGCGGCGTCATGGCCGTGCCGGGCAAGCCAATCCCGCCAAGCCTCGACCGCCGCCGACGGCACCCCGGTTGGCAGCGCGGAACGGCGCGGCCGGGCGGACAGCAAGCGCCGTAGATACAGCGGCCCCCCCGCCTTCGGCCCGGTCCCGGACAGGCCGTGCCCGCCGAACGGCTGCACTCCCACCACCGCGCCGATCAGGTTGCGGTTCACGTAAACGTTGCCCGCGCCCACGCGCGCCACCACGCGGTCCACCGTTTCGTCGATCCGGGTGTGGATGCCGAAGGTCAGGCCGTAGCCGGTGGCGTTCACGGCATCAAGCAGCGGCTCCAGCCCGTTTCGCGGAAACCGCAGGACGTGCAGCACCGGGCCGAACACTTCGCGCTTCAGGTCCGACATCCGGTCCAGCTCGATCAAGGTCGGCGGCACGAAGGTGCCATGCGCGCAACCGTCCGGCAGCGCCAGGGCGCGCGTTGGGCAACCGGCCGCGCGCATCGCGTCGATGTGCCCGGCGATGCCCACCCGCGCCTCCTCGGAGATCACCGGGCCGATGTCGGTGCTGAGCCGGTCCGGGTTGCCCACCGCCAGCTCGGCCATCGCGCTGCGCAGCATGGTCAGCACCCGGTCCGCCACGTCCTCCTGCAGGCACAGCACCCGCAGCGCCGAGCACCGCTGGCCTGCGCTGTCGAACGCCGACACCAGCACGTCCGCCACCACCTGCTCGGCCAGCGCCGAGCTGTCCACGATCAGCGCGTTCTGCCCGCCGGTCTCGGCGATCAGCGGCACCGGCGCGCCGCCGGGTCCGGTGCGCTCGGCCAGTTGGCGCTGGATCAGCTTCGCCACGGCGGTGGAGCCGGTGAACACCACGCCGCACACCCGGGCGTCTCCCGCAAGCTGCGCCCCCACGCTCCCCTGCCCCGGCAGCAGTTGCAGCGCGTCCGCGGGCACCCCGGCCCGGTGCAGCAGGCGCACCGCGGCGGCGGCGATCAGCGGCGTTTCCTCCGCCGGCTTCGCCAGCACGGCGTTGCCCGCCGCCAGCGCCGCCGCAGCCTGGCCGGTGAAGATCGCCAGCGGGAAGTTCCACGGGCTGATGCAGGCAACCACGCCCAGCGGGCGATGCGTCGCGTTGTCGAAGCCGTCCCGCACCTCGGCCGCGTAGTAGCGCAGGAAATCCACGGCTTCCCGCACCTCGGACACCGCGTTGGGCAGGCTCTTGCCGGCTTCCCGCACAATCAGGCCGAGCAGGGCGGGCATCTCCGCTTCCAGCAGGTCTGCCGCGTTCGCCAAAATCCCGGCCCGCTCCGCGGGCGGCGTCGCGGCCCAGGCCGGCGCCGCGGCTTCCGCCCGGGCCAGGGCACGGTCCACTTCCTCGGGCGTCGCCTCGGTCACATGCCCCACCACATCCCGGTTGTCGGCCGGGTTGCGCACGTCCAGCGCCGGCCCCTCGCCCACGGGCGGCCCAGCGGTCCAGTCCTGTGCGGCGCTGGTTTGCAGGATGGTCGTCAGCTCGGCCAAACGCTGCTCGCTCGACAGGTCCAGCCCGGCGGAGTTCGCCCGGCCCGGCGTGAACAGGTCCCGCGGAGCCGCGATCCGCGGATGCGGCGCACCGGGCGGCTGCATCGACGCGACCTCCGCCACCGGGTCCGCGGCCAGCTCGGCAACGGGCACCGCCGGGTCCTGGATGCGGTTCACAAAGGACGAGTTCGCGCCGTTCTCCAGCAAGCGGCGCACCAGGTAGGCGAGCAGCGTTTCATGCGTGCCCACGGGCGCGTAGATTCGGCAAGGGCGACCCAGCTTGTTGTGCCCGACCACCTCCTCGTACAGCGGCTCCCCCATGCCGTGCAGGCATTGGAACTCGTACTGGCCCGGGCTGTAGGCGCCGGCCATGCGGTAGATCGCGGCGACGGTGTAGGCGTTGTGCGTGGCGAACTGCGGGAACACCGCGTCGGGCGCGGCCAGCAAAGCGCGGGCGCAGGCGAGGTAGGACACATCCGTGTGCACCTTGCGGGTGAACACCGGGAAGCCTTCCAGCCCGTCCACCTGCGCCCGCTTGATCTCGCTGTCCCAATAAGCGCCCTTCACCAGCCGGACCATCAAGCGGTGGCCGCTGCGCCGGGCGAGGTCGATCAGCCACTCGATCACAAAGGTGCTGCGCTTCTGGTAAGCCTGCACCACAAAGCCGACACCGTCCCAGCCAGACAGCGCCGGGTCGTGGCACAGCGCTTCCAACAGGTCGAGCGAGAGTTCCAGCCGTTCGGACTCCTCCGCGTCGATGTTGAGGCCGATGTTGTAGCGCCGCGCCAAGGCGGCGAGGCCTCGCACCCGCGGCAGCAGCTCGTCCATCACCCGCGCCCGCTGCAGCCGGGAGTAGCGCGGATGCAGCGCCGACAGCTTGATGGAGATGCCCGGCCCGTCCAGGATGCCCCGGCCCGCCCCGGCGGCACCGATGGCGTGGATAGCGCGCTCGTAGTCCGCCAGGTAACGCGCCGCGTCCTCCGCCGTGGTCGCGGCTTCCCCCAGCATGTCGTAGGAATAGCGGAAGCCGCGCGCTTCCAGCCGGCGGCTGTTGGACAGGGCCTCGTTGATGGTCTGGCCGGTCACGAACTGCTCGCCCATCATCCGCATCGCGAGGTCCACGCCCCGGCGGATCAGCGGCTCCCCGCCCCGCCCAACCAGCCGGGCCAGCGCGGCGGGCAGCCCAAGCTGCGGCGTGCTGGCCGTCAGCTTGCCCGTCACCACCAGGCCCCAGGTCGCGGCGTTCACGAACAAGGAGGACGAATGCCCAAGGTGCGATTGCCAATCGCCGGCACCGATCTTGTCGCGGATCAGCGCGTCCCGCGTGGCGGTGTCGGGGATGCGCAGCAGCGCCTCCGCCAGGCACATCAGCGCCACGCCTTCCTGGGTCGATAGGGAGTACTCGCGGATCAGGCCCTCCACCGTGCCCCGCGTGCCCTTAGCCCGCAGCGCCTCGACCAAGCGGGTTGCCAGCGCCTGCGCGTCCTGGACGACGGGTTCGGGCAGCGTCGCGGCGGCGATCAGCGGTCGCAGGCAGTCCGGCTCCGGCCGCCGATACGCGGCGGTGATCGCGGCGCGCAGCGGGGGGTGCGGCGGGACGGGGCCGGCGAACTCAGCGAAGGGCTGCGGCATGGCGGTGCGGTCCTGAAGCGTGGTTGGGCGGAGGCGGTCAAGGCTTTGAGGAGAAGGCCGAGCGGATACGCTGCCGTATATAGGGCCTAACGTCCTGTTTACCCCTGGTCGTGCTCGCAAGCTGACGTTCGCCTGATCCTTGCAACGCAGAGGCATGGCAGGCAGGCAGGTCGCCTGATCTGCCGAACCGGTTGAGAGCAAGAACACCGATGCCTTGATTTCTTTCCCTGTATCGCTCACGGCGCCGATGGCGGGGTCAAATCAGAGTCCCCCACAACATTGGTGAGTCGATGCCTCGCTCTGCTGCCCTGAAAGCCCCGAAAACACTGCCCCTTTTTGATGAGGTGGTCCTACCGCGTCTGGAACCTACACCTCTTGCGAAGGCTGATGATCGAGTTGGAGACAGGTTCCTGCCCTGTATCCAAACGTTCAACGGTTTCGGGACATCGACACAGGAACTCACAGATGGTGGGATACCGTATCTGATCAACGAGTTCTGGACGGCAGGGCAACGCCAGGCTCACAGCCTGCACGAGGTCAGCTATCGCGCCTGCTTCAAGCCCCAGTTGCCAGAGTTCTTCATTGACCGCCTAACTGTCCCCGGCGATGCGGTTCATGACCCGTTCATGGGGCGCGGTACGACACCTGTCCAGGCGGCCTTGATGGGACGGCAGCCAATAGGGAGCGATATCAATCCATTGTCGGTCCTTTTGTCACGTCCACGGCTCAAGCCGCCAACCACGGCACAAGTGGCCGAACGCCTCAAAATGGTCATCTGGGACGCGGGAGAAATTGAGCGCGAGGATTTGCTCGTCTTTTACCACCCGGAAACGTTGCGGCGGATTTGCGCCCTGCGTCGCTGGCTCGATGATCGTGCCCCCTTGGCTATGATGGACCCCGATCCGGTAGATGACTGGATTCGAATGGTTGCCCTTAATCGACTAACCGGACATTCGCCCGGCTTCTTCTCTGTTCATACGTTGCCGCCCAATCAAGCCGTATCCGTTGAGTCACAGTCGAAGATTAACGCACATCGGCAGCAGGTTCCGCCGCTCCGGGACGTGTCCGCAATCATCAACAAGAAAACGCGAACACTTCTAAAGGACGGGGCTATAGCGCCACACCCGCCAGCGGTCCTGGGTACCGGACCAGCCGACGCTTCAACGTTTATCCAGGACTCCAGCGTGTCACTGGTCGTTACCTCGCCGCCGTTCCTAGACATCGTCCAGTATGCTTCCGACAACTGGTTGCGTTGCTGGTTCGCCGGGATCGACGTGAACACCGTCGCAATCGGCATACACCGGACCGAGCAGGCTTGGACCTCGATGGTCCGCAGCACTCTCGCCGAGCAGGCGCGCATTGTGCGGCCCGGCGGCTACATCGCTTTCGAGGTCGGAGAGGTACGCAACGGCAAGGTGCTGCTCGAACGCTTAGTTTGGCAGGCCGCGGAAGGGCTGCCATTCGAGAGGCTGGCCGTGATGGTGAATCAGCAGGAGTTCACCAAGACTGCCAATTGCTGGGGCGTGAGCAACAACGCTTCCGGCACCAATACGAACCGCGTTGTCGTGTTCAGGAGAACGGGTCTCGCTTAGGCCCGAAACCTCCGTTTCGGCGATGCTGACTCCCGGGAGGGGTGTCATGAAGTCGCGTTTCACACTGGCATGGAACGCAGAGGAGTTGGCTCGCGCCCTGAAAGTTACCGTTCAAGACGTAAGGGAATATTTTACCGATGGACGTCGAGTGTCATTCGTTATCGAGCGGCGTCTCATGTGGGAGCATCCAGGTTGGACCCTCGTGCCTTCTGAGGGAGCGGGTTATGACCTCCGTGATTCCTATGGTGGTCTATGGGAGGTGCGGTCAATAACCAGGGGTGGTGTACACTTTACGCCTTCATCTCAGGTGGGGTCCGGGCGCGTACTCAGCGAGGCAGCTTTCCTAG
>CALMVT010000551.1 GCA_937873175.1 uncultured Acetobacteraceae bacterium
GGCGACACGGCGCCGCTGCCGCCGGACGGTTTGCGCACCACCTTCGGGCCGGGCCGCTCCGAGCTGAACGCGGCCACGGAAGCGGCGATCCGCGGCTTTGCCCGGCCGCTGCGCGACACCGCGCAGCCGGTTCAGGTCACGGCCTTTGCCGCCGGCTCGCCGGAGGACCCGTCCACGCCGCGCCGCTTGTCGCTGGCCCGCGCGCTGGCGGCTCGGGCGGTGCTGATCAACGAGGGGATCGCCTCCACCCGGATCTATGTCCGCGCCCTGGGCGCCGCGGCCGGGGACGGCCCGGCGGACCGTGTGGACCTCAGCACCGCACCCGTCGCCGCCGCCACGCCCGTCGCCACGGCACCTGTTCCGGCCGCCAAGCCGTGACCCGGCCCCGGGTCTACCTCATCCGCATGCTGGCCTTCCTGCTGGCGGTGCTGGTGGTCGCCGCCCTGCTAGCCGGGTCGCTCGTCACCGCGTTCGCCAGCAACCCGCTGCTCAACAGCCTGATCTTCGCGGTGCTGCTGGTCGGCGTCGCTTGGAACATCCTGCAGGTCAGCCGTCTGGCGCCCGAGGTCATGTGGCTGGAAACTTTTCAGCAATCCCGCGTCCGCCTCGCCACCCTGCCGCCGCCGCGGCTCTTGGCGCCCATGGCGAGCATGCTGGCGGCGCGGCAGGCCAAGGGCCGCGACGGGCACGACCGCATCAGCCTATCTGCGCCCGCGATGCGCAGCCTGCTGGACAGCCTGGCCAGCCGGCTCGACGAGGGGCGGGAGCTGTCCCGCTACATGACGGGCCTGCTGATCTTCTTGGGCCTGCTCGGGACCTTTTGGGGCTTGCTGCTCACCGTCAGCGCCATTGCCGACGTGATCGGCGGCATGTCGGTGGGGTCGGGCGACCTCAACGCGCTGTTCGAGCAGTTGAAGACCGGGCTGGGCCGGCCGCTCAAGGGCATGGGCACGGCGTTCTCCTCCTCCATGTTCGGCTTGGCCGGGGCGCTGGTGCTGGGATTCCTGGACCTCACGGCCGGGCAGGCGCAGAACCGCTTCTTCAACGAGTTGGAGGAATGGCTCGCCGGGTTGACCCGGCTGTCGTCGGGCGCGCTGGAAGGCGACAGCTCCGTGCCAGTCTACGTGCAGGCGCTGTTGGAGCAGACGGCCGAGAACATGGAGAACCTGCAATCCATCCTGGTGCGCGGGGAGGATGGGCGCACCCAGTCCAACCTGGCGGTGCTGGCGCTCACCGAGAAGATCGGCACCCTGTCCGACACCATGCGCGCCAACCAGCAGCTCATGCTGCGCGTCGCGGAAGCGCAGGCGCAGCTCGCCCCGGCGCTGACCCGGCTTGGCGAGATGCGGTCGCCCCAGAACGACGAGGCGGCGCGCACCCATCTGCGCAACATCGAGCAATACATGCAGCGCCTGCTGTCGGAAAGCGAGCAGGGCCGGGTGCAGAGCACGGCCGAGCTGCGCAACGACATCCGCGTGCTGACCCGGACGCTTGCGGCGCTGGCGGAGGGGCAGCCGCAGTGACGGGTGCGTCCTGAGTGTGATCCACAACGAGCGGGTCAAGCTGGTAACGCAGGCACTCAGCAACACAGGCGTCGCAACCACTGCCACCGGCGTCATCACGCCGGTTGTGGCCGTCCTCTATGGAACCGCGCCGTTGAATGCCACATTATTCCCGGTAACGCCGGCGCTGCTCTTCATCGGCATCGCGTTCCACGTCCTGGCCCAACTTGCACTAGGGAGGCTCAAAGATGTTTGATCCCTGGCTTTCTCTCAAACTTATCGCGGCACCGTTGGCTTTGCTGGGCGTCGGGCTATTTGCAGTCTACGCCACGCGCTGGATGTGACACCTGGCCCCATGACGACCCGGCCCGCCGCGTGACCGTGCAAGGCTGCTGATGGCCCGCCTCCGCCGCCGCGGCGCGACCGAGGAGCTGAACCCCTGGCCCGGCTACGTGGACGCGCTGTCCACGCTGCTGATGGTCATCATCTTCGTGCTGCTGGTGTTCGTGTTGGCCCAGGCGTTCCTTTCGGTGGCGCTGACCGGGCGGGACCGGGCACTCGACCGGCTGAACCGGCAAGTCGCGGAACTGACCGACATGCTGTCCCTGGAGCGCGGGCGGAGCGGCGACTTGCAGCTTTCCGTGAACCAGCTCAACGCCGACCTCGCGGCGGCGACCGCGGTGCGGGAGGGTTTGGCGCGCAATCTGCAGGCGATGCGGGAAGAAGGCAGCCGGGTGCTCGCCGACCGCGATGCGATCCGCGCCGACCGCGACCGCCTGTCCGCCCGGCTCGCCGACGCGCAGGCGCAGGCGGAGGCGGCGGCGGCGCGCAACCAGCAACTGCAGTCCCGCGTCGCCGACACCGCTGGGCGCACAGACGCCGCCGGGCAGCAGGCGGCGGAAACGGCGGCGCAGCTTGCCGAAGCGCGGCGGCAGCTCGCCCAGCTCCGGGCGCAGGCGGCCGAGCAGGACTGGGTGATCCAGGCCGACAAGGCCACCGTCGAGGCGCGGCTGTCCGACCTCGCCAAGATGGCCGAGCAGGTCCGCGCGCTGACCGCGCTCCGCGACGAGCTGGAGAAGCAGGCGCGCGACGCCGCGGTGCGGGCGACCACGGAGGAGCAGCGGCGCCAGGTGGTGGCGGCGCAGTTGACGGACGAGCAGAAGCTTTCCGAAAGCAGCCGGGCGCAGGTCGCGCTGTTGTCGCGCCAGATGGACGAGCTGCGCGCGCAGATGGCCCGGCTCGCTGCGGCGCTGTCGGTGGCGGAAGCGTCCGGGCGCGACAAGGACACGCAGATCGCCAACCTTGGCAGCCGGCTGAACGCGGCGCTGGCGTCCAAGGTGGAGGAATTGCAGCGGTATCGCAGCGAGTTCTTCGGCCGCCTGCGCGACGTGCTGCAGGGCCGGCCCGGCGTGCAGGTCGTGGGCGACCGCTTCGTGTTTCAAAGCGAGGTGCTGTTCCCCGCCGGCAGCGCCGACATGACGCAGGCCGGGCAGGACCAGATCCGGGCGCTGGCGGCGACGCTCAAGGACCTGGCGGCGCGCATCCCGTCCGATCTCAACTGGATCTTGCGCGTGGACGGCCACGCCGACCGCCAGCCGGTGACGCGGGCCAATTTCGCGTCCAATTGGGAGCTGTCGGCGCAGCGGGCGATCAATGTGGTGAAGCTGTTGATCGAGGAGGGCGTGCCGGCCCGGCGCTTGGCGGCCACCGGGTTCGGGGAGTTCCAGCCGTTGGAGCGGTCGGAAGGGGCGGGGTCTTACGCGCGGAACCGGCGGATCGAGCTGAGGCTAACGGATCGGTAGGGAGGGCGCCCTATGTCGTCAGCACGGCTTCACCTGCCAAGCAACGTGGTTGGGCCGCTTCATGGCTGGTTGGCGACTCGGAGCACTCCCTCCATCACCGAGACGCACTGGCCTCCCACGTAGGCAATCGCTTCCGCCTTGTCCTGCCGGTTGACCCGCGCCAGCAGCACGCTTGAGCGTCCCATGTCTACGCCTTGGCCGACCCGCAGCGTGAGGCCCGCGCCGCCATCCGCCAGTTCGGCCAGGAGGGCGGCTGTTGCGGCCGTGGCGCTACCCGTCGCCGGATCTTCCGTCATCCGGGGCGTGAACATGCGGGCTTGCAGGTCGCAGCCGGCTTCATCGGGGCAGCCGTCCCGCGTGTAGGCATAGACCGCCGTGGCCCCGTCAAGCGGCAGAACCGCGTCGAAGGCCGCGCGATCCGGCTTGGCCCGACGCAATGCCTCGCGCGTGGCGAGTTCCACAACCAGGAACGGCAGGCCCACCGAGATGACCTGGGGCTTGTGCACCGCCGAACGCAGGTCGCCGGCCGCAAGGGATAGGCACGCCGCCGCCTGCTCGGCCGGAACCTGCGCGCGGCGGGACAGCGGCTCGGGAGAAGCCAGCTCGGCGCCGGATACCTCGCCGCCGTCGCGCAGAAGGTTGATCGCGACCAGGCCGGCAGCCTCCTCGAACACCATCCTGTCCAGCACTTCGCCCCGGGCTGCCGCTCCCCGGGCCAGGATGAAGGTGGTGCCGATGTTGGGGTGGCCGGCGAACGGCACCTCGCGGCTCGGCGTGAAGATGCGCACCGCCGCGGCATGGGCCGGGTTGTAGGGCGGCAGAACAAACGTGGTTTCCGTGTAGTTGAACTCGCGGGCAATGGCCTGCATCTGCGCCGCGGACAAGCCGGCAGCGTCCAGCACCACGGCTACCGGGTTGCCCAGGAACATGCGGTCGGTGAACACGTCCGCGGTGACGTAACGATACGGCGTTGTTGGAGTCCTGCTCATAAGGGCAGACTAGCGGCAATGAACGCCCGACGGGAGGGGACCGGTGGAAGCATCCGGGAAACCTATGCCGCTGTAGCAGCAGCCCCTACACTCCGGCCAGCAAGGAGGATGCGGTCTTGGACCACCCTGAACATGACAAGCCCTCTGTGGCAGCCCGCCAGGTCGAGATGGCGGATTTCCGGGACGACGTGGCCGGGTATCTGCGTCAGGCCAGGGAAGGCGCGTCGTTCCTGATTGCCTGGCACAACGAGGTGGTGGCGGAATTGCGCCCACCATCACCGCCGCCGAAACTTGCTCCGCGCGAGCCGGGCCGGATGCGCGGGAAGATTTGGATGGCTGATAACTTCGACACTTGGCCTGAAGGCTTCATCGACGAGATGTTGAATGGACCGGTCTTTTCGCCCGAGGACAAGGGCGGGTGCGACTCTTTCTGGATACCCATGTCCTGCTTTGCTGGATCAGCGATGACCCGCGGATCGGGTCGCACCGTCAAAGTTTGTTGCGAAACAGCAACAATCACGTCTTGGTCAGCATCGTGTCGCTTTGGGAAGTCGCCATCAAGGCGCAGGCGGGCAAGTTGGCCGCCGATGTCAGGGAAATCTTGGACGGCCTTGAGCAGGACGGCTTCGACTGCCTCGGCATCAGCGTGGCCCACCTGGTCGCGCTGACCAACCTGCCCCGGCGCCACAAGGACCCTTTCGACCACCTGCTCATCGCGCAAGCCACCGCCGAGAACGCAACGCTGATGTCCGAGGACCGCTGGATGCCAAGCTACCCCGTTCCGATCGTCTCCTGCTCAGCATAGGCCGTGGCGAACCAACGCGGCCCAACAAAGGACCTCGCCCCCATGCCCCAAGGCGCCCTCACCCCCGTTCCCCTCGACCTGTCCGCCCTCCGCGTCGCCATTACCGCCGGCGCGGGCGGGATCGGACGGGTGATGGCGGACAGCTTCGCGGCCTGCGGCGCCTCCGTGTTCGTGTCGGACGTGGACGAGGCGGCGCTCGCCGCCTGCGGGCACCGGGGAATGCGGGCGGATGCGGGCCGGGTGGCCGACCTGGAAGCCTTCATGGATGCGGCGCTGTCCGTGCTGGGCGGCCTGGACGTGCTGGTGAACAACGCTGGCATCGCAGGTCCCACGGCGCGGGTGGAGGACGTGACGCCCGCGGAGCTTGACGCCACCTTGCAGGCCGACCTCGCCAGCATGTTCCATTGCGCCCGGCGCGCGGTGCCCGCCCTGCGCCAATCGGGCGGCGGCAGCATCGTCAACCTCAGCTCCGCCGCCGGCAAGTTCGGCTTTCCACTGCGCAGCCCTTACAGCGCCGCGAAGTGGGGCGTGGTCGGCTTCACCCGCACGCTGGCGATGGAACTCGGTCCCGACAACATCCGGGTGAATGCCATCCTGCCCGGCCTGGTGGACGGCCCGCGCATCCGCAGCGTGCTGCGTAACAAGGCGCAGGCCGCAGGGATCAGCGACAACGAGCAAACGGAGCGCTCGGTCAGCACCGTGTCGTTGCGCTGCTTCGTGACCCAGCAGGACATCGCCAACATGGCGCTCTACCTGTGCAGCCCCTTCGGCGCCACCATCAGCGGCCAGGCAATCAGCGTGGACGGGGGCATGGAGGGGTTGAGTTAAGGATCAACGCTTACGCTCCTCTTTTCTACTTAAGAGGCGGTTGTCACAATTCCCGAGCGAGCCTGCCTGCAACCAGGAGTATGCAGGCGGTCTGGAGCAGGGATTGCACGATGAAGCCGAGCCGGTCGTAGCGCAGCGCGAGGCGCTTGTTCTCCAGCACCCATGCATTGCTGCGCTCCACCGGCCATCGGCGCTTGCCCAATCCTGAACCGCCCGGCTGCCGCCGTTTGTGGATGTGCGGTTCGGCCCCAAAGCTTCGGCACAGTTCGCGGTGGTGCTCGGCGTCATAGCCCTTGTCGGCGAACACGGTCGCAATACGGGCCATGACGGCAAAGGCCGCCAGGAACAGGCGCTCGAAGACCAGGGTGTCATTGACGTTGGCGGTCGTGGCGACGACGCACGCGACGCGAACGCCGTCACCCGTGACCGCGACGTGGTATTTGGTGCCTTTCTTGCCGCAGTCTGTCGGGTTGGGTCCGGCAAGCTCGCCCGCACGCTTGGCCCGCACCGAGCAGCTGTCCAGGATCAGCGTCTCAGCCGCAAACGCTTCGCGTTTCGGCGAGGTCGCCGCGCAGCATGGCCACGAGCAGGGCGTGCACCCGCGCCAGCACGCCACCCCGCGCCCAGACTTCCAAATGGCGGCGCAGGGTCGAGCCGCTGGCTTCGCCCGCGCTTGCTGTCAGGCTGCGCCATGGTGTGCCCTCGCGCAGGAACCGCCGCAACGTGGCGAGCACGCGCACGGTCTCGGCGGGTGGGTGCCCTGGCCCAGGCGGGCATCGCTCCTCGCAGCACTCGACCACCGTCGCGACCAGGTCCAAGATCCTGAAGTCCATGCCCCCATCTCTCTTCCAAACATCCAGAGATGGGCAGCGACACCCAAGCCAGCAATCAGGTCAGCTCAACCCCGGGGTAGTTGTGAAAACCGCCTCTAAGCAAAGCCTTGCTCCTCGCTGCAAGGCCCCGCCGGGGTCAGCCAGAACGTAT
>CALMVT010000552.1 GCA_937873175.1 uncultured Acetobacteraceae bacterium
GTCCTCCACCGTGACCGCTGCCGCCGGCTCGCGCGGTGCCAGCGTCGGCGCCAGCAGCCCGGCCGCGTCGGCGATCAGCGCCAGCTTCGCGGGCTGGTCCCCCGGCACGAAGCTTTGCAGGCTGAGCACCTGCGCCACCAGCGGCAGGCGCTGCACCGCGGCCGTGACCGCCTGCGCCGCCGCCGCGTTCGGCGTCAGCACGTCGATGGTGTAAGGGTTGGTCAGCGGGTTTGCCGCCAGATCCGCGAGCGTCCGCATGGCCTCCGTCGAGGCGTTCTTCAGGTGCAGGGGGTCGCTGTCGAATGTCAGGCGCGGCAGCGACGCCAGGCCGAACCCGGCGGCGACCCCGCTCAGCGCCAAAACCAGCCAGCGCCGCCGGGCTAACCCCCGGTCGAGCGGCGCGGCCCAGGAAAAGCCGACCTCCTGGCCCGGCTTGCGCGGGCGGAACAGCACCAGCGCCGCCGGCAGGAACACCAGCGTGCACACGAATGCGATCAACATGCCGGCCCCGGCGATCAGGCCCAGTTCCGCCACGCCGCTGAAATCGGTCGGCACGAAAGCAAGGAACCCCGCCGCCGTGGCTGCCGACGCCACCAGGATCTGCCCTCCGGCCCGCTTCCCCGTGACGGCCAGCGCGGCGCGCAAATCGCAGGCTTCCGTCTGCGCTTCGCGAAGCCGAACGCTGAACTGGATCGCGAAATCCACGGCGATGCCGACGAACAGGATGGCAAAAGCGACGGAGATCATGTTGAGCGGGTTCACGGTCAGCGCCGCGAACGCCGTGGTCAGCAGCAGCCCGAGCATGAGCGTCAGCAGGATCGGCAACACCAGCCGCCAGCTCCGCACCGCGAGCACCAGCCAGACCACTACCAGCACCGTGCTGCCGATCAGCCCGGCGATGGCGCCGTTCGCGGCGGAGGCAAGCTCCTCGTCCGACAGCGCGACCGCGCCCGTCACCCGGACATGCGCCTGGCCGGAGCGCACGAACTCCTGCTGCGCCGCGGCGTCGCGCAACGCCCCCGTCGCGGCGGCGCCGGGCTGCAGCGCGCCGAAATCCAGCCGGGGCTTCGCCAGCACGAAGCGGTAGCGTCCGCCCAGGTCCGACACCGGGCCGGCCAGCAGGCGCTGCCACGACAACGGCTGCGGATCGCCGCGGAGCGTTGCAGCCATGGATTCGTGGAAGCCACGCAGCGCGGCGCCGAACGGACCCAGCTCGGCCCCCTTCTCCACGCCAATGGCCACCAGCGACAGCGCCGCGAACAGGCCGCGCGCGCTGGGGTCGGCAACGAGCTGACCCAGGAACGGCTGCGCGTCGATGGTCTGGTCCAGCACCGCCGTCAGGGCCGGCGTATCCAGGAACAGCAGCCCGTTCTGGTCGAAGAACGGCGAGGCGTCGGGGCGGCGGACCTGCTGGAAATGCACCGTGTCCCGCGCCAGCGCCGCCGCCAGCCCGGCGGCAGTGGCCTCCGCGGCCTCCGGCACCGTTGCATCGACCACGGCGACCAGCAGGCCCTCGCGCTGCGGGAACAGGCGCTTCAGCTCGGTTTCGCGCTGCTTCCAGGGCAGGCTGCCGTTGAACAGCCCGCTGATGTCGGTCGTGACGCTCAAGCGCGTGGCCAGCCCGGCAGACAGCCCGGCCAGCACCGCGCCGACCAGCAAGATCACGGGCGCCCGTTTTGCGCTCAGGGCCACGAGGGACGCGAGAAAGGATCGTTCAACCATGCCGCGAGGCTAAAGCGGATGCGGCCCGGTGCCGCAAGCCCAGATAGCACCCAGGCCGCACGCATCGCCCCAGCAATACACCCGCGCCCGAAAAAATTGACACGCTGCGGGCCGCGCCATACCACTGCGACACAAACGAACGCCTGTTGTTCAAGGCCCGCCTGGGGCCATGCAGGCGGTATTTGGGGGGTGTATCCGGCCATGCGCTTCGCGATCATGCTGCTGACCGCCGCGATCCTGGCCACCGCCGGGACCGCTCGGGCACAGGTCAAGATCGGCGTGACCATCTCCACCACCGGGCCGGCCGCAAGCCTGGGCGTGCCGCAGCGCAACTCCATCGCCTTGATGCCCTCCACGGTTGGCGGGCAGACGGTCGAGTATCGCGTGCTGGACGACGCCGGGGACAGCACCAAGGCCGTCGCCAACGCCCGCAAGCTGATCGACGAGGGCGTGGACGCGCTGATCGGCTCCTCCACCACGCCGGCCTCGCTCGCGATGATCGACGTGGCGGCGGAGAAGCAGGTGCCGATGATCGCGCTGGCCGCCTCCTCCCGGCTGATCGAGCCGATGGACGCGCAGCGCCGCTGGGTGTTCAAGACGCCGCAGAACGACAGCCTGATGGCCGACGCCATCGCCGCGCACATGGAGCGGGCGGGGGTGAAAACGGTCGGGTTCATCGGCTTCAATGACGCCTATGGCGACGGCTGGCTTGCGGAAGCGACGCGCGCCTTTGCCGCCCACGGCATCAAATTGGTGGCGACCGAACGTTACGCCCGCGCCGATACCAGCGTGACTGGCCAGGTGCTGAAGCTGGTCGCCGCCCGGCCCGACGCGGTGCTGATCGCCGGCGCCGGCACCCCGGCGGCGCTGCCGCAAAAGGCGCTGCACGAGCGCGGCTACGCCGGCAAGTACTACCAAACCCACGGCGTCGCCAACGCGGACTTCCTGCGGGTGGGCGGGCGGGACGTGGAGGGCACGGTGCTGCCGGCCGGCCCGATCCTGGTCGCGGCTCAGTTGCCGGACAGCAACCCGATCAAGCCGGTGGCGCTCGACTACGTGCGCCGCTACGAGGCCGCGAACGGCGCGGGCAGCGTCGCCACCTTTGGCGCGCACGCGATGGACGCGGGCATCCTGCTGCAAACCGCCATCCCCGTCGCCCTGCGCTCCGCCAAGCCCGGCACGCCGGAGTTCCACGCCGCGCTGCGCCAAGCCCTGGAAAGCAGCGAGGAGTTGGTGCTGACCCACGGCGTCTCGAACATGACGCCGCAGGACCACAACGGCTTTGATGGGCGTGCCCGGGTGATGGTCACGATCGAGGGCGGCGCCTGGAAGCTGCTGCCCTGACCCACGCCGGCTAGACACCGCGGGATGGACGCGGACATTGCGCTGATCCTGCTGCAGGACGGCGTCGTGAACGGCGCGATCTACGCGCTGCTGGCCTTGTCGCTGGTGCTGGTGTTCGCCGTGACCCGCGTGATCCTGATCCCGCAGGGCGAGATCGTCGCCTACGGGGCGCTGACCTATGCGGCGCTCGACGAGGGGCGGTTGCCCGGCAGCGTGTGGCTGCTGGGCGCGCTGGGCGCGGGGGCGTTCCTGGCCGGGCTCCTCGCCGAGCGCCGGGTGCTTTCGCCGGGCGGCGTGTCGCGCTTGGCGGCCGAAACCTTGGCGATCCCGGCGCTGGTCGCGGCGACGGCCCTGCTGCTCGCGCCGCGCAAGCCCGGCGTCGCGGTTGACGCGCTGCTGACGCTGGCCATCGTGACGCCCATGGCGCCCTATCTGTACCGCCTCGCCTTTCAGCCGCTGGCGGAAGCGTCGGTGCTGACCCTGCTGATCGTCAGCATCGGCGTGCATCTGGTGCTGCTCGGCCTCGGCCTTGTGTTCTTCGGGCCGGAAGGCTACCGCGCCCCGGGCTTTTCCGACACGCGCTTTGAGCTGGGCAGCCTGTTGATTCCCGGCCAGGCGGTTTGGATCGTGGGCTGCACGCTGGCGCTGATCGCGGCGCTCTACCTGTTCTTCGAGCATACCCTGGCCGGCAAGGCGCTGCGGGCGACGGCGGTGAACCGGCTGGGAGCGCGGCTGGTGGGCATCGCCACCGCCTTGTCCGGGCGCATCGCGTTCCTGCTCGCAGGGCTGATCGGCACCTTGTCCGGCATCCTGATCGCGCCCTTGACCACCGTGTACTATGACAGCGGCTTCCTGATCGGCTTGAAGGGTTTCGTCGCCGCCATCATCGGCGGGCTGGTCAGCTACCCCGTCGCCGCGCTCGCCGCGGTGCTGGTGGGCTGCGTCGAAAGCCTGTCCTCCTTTTACGCCAGCGCGTTCAAGGAGGTGATCGTCTTCACCGTGATCATCCCCGTCCTGCTTTGGCGCAGCCTGCGCAGCACAGCGGAGGAGGAATGACCACCCGGCTGCTCCCGGCCTTGCTGTTCCTCCTGTTCCTCGGCGTGCCGTTCCTGCCGGGGGTGCCGAGCTTTTGGATCACGCTTGCGGACTACGCGGGCATCGCCAGCATCGTGGCCCTGGGGCTTGTGGTGCTGACGGGCTACGGCGGCATGACCTCCTTTGGGCAGGCGACGTTCATGGGGTGCGGCGCGTACGTGTCGGCGCTGCTCACGACGGGCGCCGGGCTGTCGCCCTGGCTTTCCTTGCCGGCGGCGCTGCTGGCCAGCGGGGCGGCGGCGCTGGCGCTGGGCGCCGTCACCTTGCGGCTGTCCGGGCATTACCTCGCGCTCGCCACCATCGCCTGGGCGGTCAGCCTGTACTACCTGGCCGGCAACCTCGACCTGCTTGGCCGCAACGACGGCCTGTCCGGCATCCCGCCGCTGCGGATCGGCGGCTTGTTGCTGACCGGGAGCCGCGAGTATTTCGTCGTGGTCTGGGTGGCCGTGGCGGTGGCCGTGCTGCTGACGCTCAACCTGCTGGACAGCCGGGTGGGCCGGGCGATCCGGGCGCTGCGCGGGGGCGCCGCCGCGGCGGCGAGCTTCGGCGTCCATCTGCCGCGGACGCGCATCCTGGCCTTCACCTACGCCGCGGTGCTGGCGGGGCTGGCGGGGTGGCTGTATGCGCACATGCAGCGCAGCGTGAACCCGACGCCGTTCGGGCTGAACGCCAGCATCGAGTATCTGCTGATGGCGGTGGTGGGCGGCGCCGGGTCAGTATGGGGGGCGCTGCTGGGCGCGACGCTGGTGACGGTGGTGAACGACCAGTTGCAAAGCCTGCTGCCGCGGCTTTTGGGCCAGCAGGGCAACTACGAAACGGTGGTGTTCGGCGCCTTGCTGGTCCTGGTGCTGCAAACCGCGCCGGACGGGCTGTGGCCGCGGCTGCGCCGCTTGTTCCCCCCGGCCCGGCCGCGCCGCGTGGGGGCGAATGCCGCGCCCCTACGCGCCCGCACACTGTCGTCAACCCCGGGCCTGCCTGTGCTGTCTGCCGCCGGGCTGCGCAAGGCGTTCGGCGGCTTGGTCGCGGTGAACGACATGGGGCTGCATTTGGACGCGCGCGAGATCGTCGGCCTGATCGGACCCAACGGCGCGGGCAAGAGCACCACCTTCAACCTGCTGACCGGCGTGGCACGGCCCGACGCCGGGCAGGTGCATGTTTTGGGCCGCGACGTGACCGGCCTCCGTCCGCCCGGCGTCGCGCGGCTCGGCATCGCGCGCAGCTTCCAGCACGTGAAGCTGGTGCCGGGCATGTCCGTGCTGGAAAACGTGGCGCTCGGGGCGCATCTGCGCGGCACCGCCGGTCCCATCTCCGCGCTGCTGCGCCTGGACCGGGCGGAGGAAGCGCGGCTGTTCGCGGAGGCGCGGCGGCAGATCGCCCGGGTAGGGCTGAAGGAGCACGCCGACAAGCCCGGCGACAGCCTGGCGCTCGGCCAGCAGCGCCTGGTGGAGATCGCCCGCGCCCTGTGCCTCGACCCCATCCTGCTGTTGCTGGATGAGCCGGCGGCCGGGCTGCGCCACGCGGAAAAGGCCGACCTCGCCGCCTTGCTGCGCCGCCTGCGCCGGGACGGCGTGACCGTGCTGCTGGTGGAGCATGACATGGAGTTCGTGATGCGGCTGGCCGACCGGCTCGTGGTCATGGAGTTCGGCGCCAAGCTCGCCGAGGGCGACCCCGCCGCCATACGCGCCAACCCGGCCGTCGTCGAGGCCTACCTGGGTGCCGCCGCGTGAGCATGCTGGAGGTCGAAGACCTCCATGTCAGCTACGGCGGCATCGGCGCGGTGCATGGGGTGTCGCTGAGCGTGGGGCCGGGGCAGATCGTCACGGTGATCGGCCCGAACGGCGCGGGCAAGACGACGCTGTTGAACGCGGTGATGGGCGTGCATCCCGGCCGGGGCAGGGTGCGGTTCGGGGGGCAGGATGTCGGGCGGCTCGGCGTGGAAGGCCGGGTCCGCGCCGGCATGGGGCTGGTGCCCGAGAAGCGCGAGCTGTTCTCGACGCTCACGGTGGAGGACAACCTGCGCCTGGGCGGTTTCCGGCACCGCGGGGCCGGGCGCGCGGCGGCGCGGGGCGCGTTGGACGAGGTGTATGCGCTATTCCCCCGCCTGTTGGAGCGCCGCCGCCAGCACGCGGGCACGTTGAGCGGCGGGGAACGGCAGATGCTCGCCATGGGCCGCGCGCTGATGGCCCGACCCGACCTTTTGATGCTGGACGAGCCGAGCCTGGGCCTGGCGCCGCTGATCGTGCGCGAAGTGTTCGGCATCATCGCCGGGCTGCGTGCCAGCGGCTGCGCCATCCTGCTGGTGGAGCAGAACGCCCGCGCCGCGCTGCAAGTCGCCGACCATGGCTACGTGCTGGAAACCGGCCGCGTGGCGCTGGACGGCCCGAGCGCCGGGCTGGCCGGGGACGCGCGGGTAATCGAGACCTACCTTGGCATCGGGACGGAATGAGGCGGCGGCCATTGTTGCGCCATGTTTGTGGGCACTATATCCCACGAACACAACATGGCAGCTTTCATGCGCAAAATCTTTCTCGCCTTCGTCTTGCTCGGCGCGGTCCCCGCCCTGCCGGTCCATGCAGCATCCGCCATGCCGCCAGCGCTGGCGGCGCTCGCGGCGTCCGATCAGGCGACCGTGCAAACGGTGCAGTATTATGGCTATGACCGCCGCGATTACCTGCGTCGGCAGGAGTTCCGGCGGCGTCAGGAAATCCGGCGAGAGCGGTTCCGCCGCCGCGAAGCGGCACGGCGCGGCTATTACCGCCGATATTAGGTGCCGTCGTCCGGTTCCGCGTGCAGCCGCAGCCCGAGGCGGTTGCGGTCCATGCCCTGCATGATCGCTTCCACGTCGCGCTGCACGGCCGTGCGCGGCCGTGACGGCGCTGGCGTCGACCGGCGCGTGTCCTCCCCCGAGACCATCGGACCGGCCAGCACCACGCAGGCATCCCGGTCGCCGGCGTTGCAATCCTGTTGCAGCCGGCCGAGGAACCCCGGCCGCGCCGGGGCACATCCGGCCAGGATGCCCAGCAGCGCCAAGCCTGCCACCCCGCGGAGCGTCATAGACGCTTGGCGCTCATAGCAAATGAGCCGTGGCAGCAACGGGCATAGAGCGGAGGCATCCAGAGATCAGCGTGGGTCATAGCTCCCATGATAAAACAACCTAGCTTCCGATGAAACAGGCCGCGCGTCACGGGAGGCGGCGCTCGGCGAGCCGTTGCTCGACCATCTGGCGCCACGGCGCGTCCGGCGGTGCCGCGGCCAAGGCACGGCGGTAAAGGGACGCCGTGGAATCGCTGACCCCGCCCTCCGCCCGGGTGGCGGCCTCCGCGGCGCGGGCGGCGAGCACCGGGTCGAAGCGCACCTGAAGCGCCGCGCGCAGGGCCGCCGCGGCGGCGGCGTCGTTGCCGCGGCTTTCCTCGACATTGCCCAGCAACACGTAGCCCTGGCGGGCCTGCTCGGTGCGCGGGTCCATGGCGGCCAGCCGTTCCCGCAACTGCCCGACCAGCGCCTCCTCCTCGGCCGAGCGCGCTTCGCGGCTCGATGCGCCCGGCAGGTTCGGCGAACCGCCAACGACATACAGGCCGAGCGCCAGCACCGGCACCAGCGCCAGCGCCGCAATGACCGGGGTGCGGGGGCCAGGGCGGGCCGCGTCCTCCGCCGCTTCGGCGACGTGCAGCAGGCGGCGCTGCACTTCCAGCTTGGCGGTGGCGTGCTCCGCCGGGAGGATGCGGCCCTCGGCCAGGTCGCGGTCCAGCTCGGCCAACTGGTCGCGGTGCAGCGCGATGGCCGGGTCGCGCCCGCCGCGGGCGGCCGTGCGGCGGCGCAGCACCAGGGCCAGCGGCGCCAGTGCGGCTGCCGCCAAGGCGAGGATGGCCAGCCAGATCATGGAGGCGAAGGGTTGGGAGGCGAAAGGTCGGCCAGGCGGGAGCGCTCCGCTTCCGTCAAGGGCGGGGGCGCGGCCGGGACACGACGCCGCGACAGCAGGGCGAAGCCGAGGCCGGCCGCCACCGCCAGCACCGGCGACGCCCAAAGAAAGGCCGTCGCGGCGTTCATCGGCGGGCGCAGGCGCACGAAGTCGCCGTAGCGCGCGACGACCCATTCGGTCGCCTGGTGGTCCGCGTCGCCGGCGGCGATGCGGGCGCGGACGATACGGCGCAGGTCGCGCGCCAGGTCGGCGTTGCTGTCCTCGATGCTCTCGTTCTGGCAAACGAGGCAGCGGAGTTGGCGTCCAACGTTCTCCGCCCGGGCTTCCTGCGCCGGGTCGGGCAGCATTTCCGCCGGGTCGCTGATGGCGTAAGCGCCGCCGCTCCACAGCAGCGCTAGGAGAAGGACGAACGCCCGCATGCCCCCGCCCCTCATGCCAGGGTGCGCAGCAGCGGCTGCAACTGCTCCGACACCACGGCGGGGGTCAGCGGCCCGGCCATGCGCCAGCGCACGGTGCCCTCGGCGTCGATCAGGTAGCTTTCCGGCACGCCGTACACGCCCCAGTCGATGGCGACCTGGCCCGGGGCGTCCCGCGCGATGCGGGCATATGGGTTTCCGTGCCGGGCGACGAAGCCGGAGGCGGCGGCAACCGTGTCTTTGTAGGCGATGCCCCAGATCGGCACGCCGGCGCGGGACAGCGCCATCAGCTCCGGATGCTCGATGACGCAGGGCACGCACCAGCTCGCGAAGAAGTTGAGCAGCACCGGGCGGCGCATCGCGGCGATGTCGGCGCTGCCGAACCCCTGGCCCGGCTCCTGCGCCGGCAGGGTGAACTCCGGCATGGGGCGGCCGATGAGCTGGCTCGGCACGTCATGCGGGTCGAACCGGCCGGCCTTCATGCGGCCCAGCACCGTCCAGAACCCGGCGCCGGCCAGCGCCGCCGCGCCGAACGGCGCCAGCAGCAGGGCCTGGCGGCGGTTCACGCGACCGCGGTCCCCGGCCGCACGGCGGCACGGGCCGGCGCACCGACCCGCGTGCGGCGGTCCAG
>CALMVT010000553.1 GCA_937873175.1 uncultured Acetobacteraceae bacterium
CGATCGGGGCGGTCGGTGGCGCGCTCCTGGCAGAGGCAATCCCCGGCCCCGACCTCCGTCTCTTTAGGCGCTGTTCGACTTGGGTGTGGGGGACGCGCAAATCTGACGAGGGCTGACTACATCATGTCCTATGTCCAGCCTCGAAGCTCGTCGCCTCAAGCATCTTGAATCCGCCATCCGGGCGGCATCCGGCGAGCAGATCGTCACCATTGAACGCCTCGTCGCCGAGGTCGCATCCCTGCGGGTCGCAGATGTGGCCCTGGCCCGCCGCACGGAGGTGACCCGCGCCGAGCGGCGTTGCCCGCATTGCGGGACCGCGGGTGCCCATCTGCACGGCCAGGACAAGAACAACAGACAGCGGTTCCGTTGTCGCACCTCCGAGTGTCGCCGCAGCTTCAACATCCTCACCGGCACGCCGATGGCTCGCGCGCGCAAGCCCGAGAAGTGGGGCCACTATCTGTCCCACATGACCGACCACCACTCGGTCAGGAAGATCACAGCGGCCGGGATCGGGGTGAACCACACCACCGTCTGGCGCTGGCGCCATCGCTTTCTCAAGGCTGCCGCACAGGACAACACGGCGATTCTCTCCGGGGTGATCGAGGCCGATGAGACGTTCTTCGTCCGCTCCTGCAAGGGGCACCGCGGATGGGTGAAGGGCAGGCCGCCGGAGACCCGAGCCGCGCGCCCGCGTGCCTGGGGCGCTACCAAGCGCGGCCTGTCGGGCGAGCAGGTGCCGGTGCTGACCGCCCTGGACAATGCGGGCGGGGTCTACGAAGCCATCCTGCCATCGCTGGCAGCAATCAAAGTGGCGCTGGACGGCCGGATCACCGCCGGGTCGGTGGTCTGCTCCGATGGCACGGCGGCCTACGTGACGGCGGCGGTGAAGGCGGGCGCCGAGCATCGCCGGGTGGTGGTGCCAACCATCACGCCGGTGGCGGTGAAGGTCGCTCCGGTACCAACCAAGCGGCGGCAAAAGGGCCGCCTCGGGCTCGGGCGGGTGAACGCGCAGCACGGCCAGATCAAGGCGCTGGTTAACGGGCGGTGCCGTGGTGTGGCGACCCGGTATCTTGGCAACTACCTCGGTTGGCAGCGGGCGATGCTGCGCACAGGCTTCACTGGGAAGGCGCTGCTGGATCGGGCGCTCGCGTAGTTCGAGGTGAGGTCTGCCGTTGGCCAGCCCCCACCCAAGTCGAACTGCGCTTCTCTTTATCGTCGCCTGTCAATCGGCGTCGGATCGGGACCCCCTACCGGCGTCCAAAAGGGACCCCCTGCTGGCGCGCGGTAACCGCCCGGATCGTCCGTCCTGGAGCCGTAGGCGGAGGGGCGGACGATCCGGGCGGCACCGTTGCTGCAGGGAGGGTCAGGCGCGGTTCTTGAACCGCCAGCTGTCGTTGCCCGTCTCGACGATGTCGCAGTGGTGGGTCAGGCGGTCGAGCAGCGCCGTCGTCATCTTGGCGTCGCCGAACACACTCGGCCATTCGCCAAAGGCGAGGTTGGTGGTGACGATGACCGAGGTCTGCTCGTAAAGGCGGCTGACCAAGTGGAACAGCAGCTGCCCGCCGGACTGCGCGAACGGCAGGTAGCCGAGTTCGTCGAGCACGACGAAATCCATCCGGCAGAGATGGTCAGCCATGCGACCCTGTCGGCCGGCGCGGCCCTCGGCCTCGAGCCGGTTCACCAGGTCGACCACGTTGTAGAACCGACCGCGTGCCCCGTCGCGGATGCAGGCTCGGGCGATTGCGATCGCCAGATGGGTTTTGCCGGTGCCGGTGCCGCCGACCAGCACCACGTTGCGCTGATGCGCCAGGAAGTTGCCGCCGGCGAGGTCGCGCACCAGCACCTCGTTGATCGGCGTGCCGTCAAAGCTGAACTCGTCCACGTCCTTGGCCAGCGGCAGCTTGGCGATGGCGACCTGGTACTTGATCGAGCGCGCCTGCTTCTCGGCGATCTCGGCAGCCACCAGGTCGCCGATCACCCGCTGCGGTTCGTACTGACGCTTCACCGCCGTGGTGACGATCTGGTCGAACGCCGCCTTCATGCCATACAGCTTCAGCTCGCCCATCGTGGCGAGGATCTCGGAACGCTCCATCACACGTTGCTCCTTAGGCTGTCGTAGCGGGCGCAGTCGGCGGTAGGCTCGTACTGCAGCCGCAGCGCCTCAGGGGTCAGGATGGTGACCGGCAGCATCGGCTCGCGTTGCCGGGCCAGGATGTTCAGGATGACATCGGCGGAATGGACGCCCTCGCGCAGCGCCTCGGCGCAGGCCGCCTCGACCGCCGCCAAGCCGTCGCTCAGCACCGCGGTGAGGATGTCGACCATCTGCCGGTTGCCATCATCCGCCGCCGCCAGTTTGCGCCGCACTCGCTCGAGTGCTCCGGGCAGCAGCCAGTCCTTGAACGGCGCTCCATTCCGCAACGCCCCCGGCTTGCGCGCCAGCACTGGCACGTAGTGCCAGGGATCGAACACCGTCTGGTCCCTGCCAAAGGACCGGCGATGCTGGCCAACGGCACGGCCGTCCTGGCGCAGCTCGATCCGCTCGGCATAGGCGCGGATCTCGACCGGGCGCCCGACCGCGCTCGCCGCCACCGAGTATTTGTTGTTGTCGAACCGCACCAGGCAGGTTTTCGACACCGCGGCCGGCACTGCGTGAAAGCCATCGAACCGCCCGGCATAGCGTACCAGGCTCGGCCGCTCCGCCTCGAAGACCTGCCAGATCGTCTGCTCACGCTGCTCGGGATGGCGATGCGCCCGGGCATGCGCCACGCATTGGTCCAGCAGCCAAGCGTTCATCTCGTCGTAGTTCTTGACCCGCAGACGCGGCGTGAAGAAGCGTTCACGCACCAGCCCGACCTGGTTCTCGACCTGGCCCTTCTCCCAGCCCGACGCCGGTGTGCAGGCGACAGGCTCGACCAGGTAGTGGCTGCACATCTGCAGGAAACGTCGATTGTAGGCCCGCTCCCGGCCGACCAGGATCGCGTCCACCGCCGTCTGCATGTTGTCGTAGATGCCGCGTGTGCAGGCGCCCCGGAAAAACGCGAAGGCCCGGTCGTGCGCGTCGAATACCATCTCCTGGGTCTCGCGCGGGTAGGCGCGGACGAACAGCATTCGGCTGTGGCACAGCCGGACATGCGCCACCTTCACCGTCACCGTGGTGCCGCCGATCAGCACCACCTCGTGGCTCCAGTCGAACTGGTAGGCCTCGCCTGGCGCGAAGCTCAGCGGCACGAACGCCGCCGCAGACACCGCCGGGCGCGACAGCTGCCAGCCTCTGGCATAGCGCCGCACCGTGTCGTAGCCGCCCGCATAGCCAAGGCCGCGCAGCGCCTCGAACACCCGGATCAGCGTCAGCCGCTCCCGCCGCGGCTTGGCCTCGTTCGCCTCGAGCAACCGGTCCAGCTCAGCCTGCCAAGGTCCGAGCTTCGGGAGCGGCTGCTGCGTCCGCGCGTAGCGAAACTCCGTCGCGCCAGACCGTAGGACCTTCCGAACCACCTTCCGCGACAGCCCAAGCTCCCGGCAGATCGCCTTGATCGGCATCCCCTGGGCCAAATGCAGCCGACGGATCTTCGCAATCCGTCTCCACAACCAGCATCCCGATCCAGGCCCCCGAATAATCCCGGGAACCACGGTAAACCCACTCAGCAGAGGGGTCCCGATTGGACGCCGATTACCCCCTCAAGGGGGTCCTTCTTCCACGCCGAAACACATCGTCGCCACGGTGGTGCTGGCGCTGCTCCTGATCCTCACCAAGCTGAAGGATGTCG
>CALMVT010000554.1 GCA_937873175.1 uncultured Acetobacteraceae bacterium
CGATGCCGGCGAACTTCTTGAACAGGACGGCCTTGCCCTCCATCACCGGCTTGCCCGCGAGCGCGCCGATGTTGCCGAGGCCCAGCACGGCCGTACCGTTGGAGATCACCGCGACCAGGTTGCCGCGTGCCGTGTAGTCCCGGGCCGCGTCGGGATCGGCGGCGATGGCCTCGCACGCCGCGGCGACGCCGGGCGAGTAGGCGAGCGCCAAGTCGCGCTGCGTCGCCATGCGCTTGGTGGCTTCGATGGCCAATTTGCCGGGGCGCGGCAGCCGATGGTAGTCCAGCGCCGCCTTTCGGAAAACCTCGTCCATCGCTACCTCTCCCTCAGCCGCTTGCTCCTAAGTTGAGCCGGACACAGCGGGAAGGCAATGCAGGGATGGAACAGCCTAGAATGCGGTCGAGAAGACTCGAACTTCCACAGGGTTTCCCCCACAAGCACCTCAAGCTTGCGCGTCTACCATTTCGCCACGACCGCACCGTGCGGGAAGCGGCACGCCGTCCCCGGTGCCGGGCGTATAGCGGATGATGCCGCTCGATTCAACTGCGCCCGCTCCGCCGGCCCTGCTGGATTGGCGCGTGGAGGAGGGACTGCTGCCCTACCCGCAGGCGCTGGCGGCGATGCGGACCCGTGCGGACGCGATCCGCGCGGGCGAGGCAGGCGAGCAGGTGTGGCTGGTGGAGCATCCGCCGCTCTACACCGCAGGCACCTCGGCCAAGCCCGGCGATCTTGCCGACCCCGGACGCTTCCCGACCTTCGAGGCCGGGCGCGGCGGGCAATGGACCTATCACGGCCCCGGCCAGCGCACCGCCTACGTCATGCTGGACCTGATCCGGCCGCACGGCCACGTCCGCCCGCGCGACGTGCGCGCCTTAGTGCACGGGCTGGAGGAGTGGCTGATCCGCGCGCTGGACCGGTGGGATGTCCGGGGGGAGCGGCGGGAAGGCCGGGTCGGCATCTGGGTCGCGGACCCGGCCGCTGGCACGGAGGCCAAGATCGCCGCCATCGGCGTCCGCGTGACACGGTGGGTGAGCTGGCACGGGGTGGCGCTGAACGTGGACCCAGACCTTAGCCACTTCGCAGGCATCGTGCCCTGCGGCATCGCGGAGCACGGCGTCACCAGCCTGCACGCCTTGGGTTTGCCGGTGACGATGGCGGAGGCGGATTTAGCGCTGCGGGCGGCGTGGGGGGAGGTGTTTGGGTAGTGTTGCGGTCGTCAGCCATCACGGCGGGGGAAGCACGGCGAGCGAGGTTTGCGCCTCCGTGTCGCCCAAGCTGCGCCGGGGCCGGCCAGGGAAGCCGGCTTCAATGGAAGCGAGCAGCCGCCCGGCCACTCCCTGCCAGCTATCGCCGCCTTGGGGCTGAAAAACGGAAACCTCGGCCCTGGTTGGACGCGGCACATCACTTCCATCGAACAGGATCTGCGTTCCGGGTTCGACGCAGACGTTGACGAACCTGCGATTGCTGAATGCCTTGTCCTTGTTGTTCGAGCCGTCGAGGGCCCATCCTTCGGCAGAGGCAAACCCTTCGGCCACGCTCTGGAAGCGGGGCCATTCGCTTCCTTCGAGTTCGACCGTGAAAAACAGGACCGGCCCGATCGAGTCTTGCCCGTCGCGGAACAGGTTGTGGCACGAACGGTCCGCCATGAGGCTCGGGAGCGCAAAGATTATCCAGCTCGCGGCAACCGCAAGGCTGGTCCCGGTGGTCAGGGAGAAGCGGCCCAGCCGCGGCCATCGCCCGGCGCGTTCCAGCAGCCGCAACGCGGCCCAGAATATGCCGCCCGCGCCAGCGCCGATGCCGCCAACAATCCCCACTGTTTCGGCGTACATGCGCCAGCCCGCCGCCGTCCGCCCGCCACCGGCAACCGTCACCTCCCGCCCGATCTGCTCAGAGTCCGGCATGGGGAGTAAAAGCAGGACCAGCGCCGCAACGGCAGCGCCGACAACGAACCCAGCGGCTATGCAACTGAACCAGGTTTCCCGCCGATACCGGCGCAAGATGGAATAGGTCGGCATGGCAAGGCAGATCGAGACCGCACCCATGACGAGGAGAACGAACGGGGCGAATGCGACGTTGCCCAAGCCGGCAAGCGCGACAAACACGGCGACGGCATCAGCCACCAGGGCAAAGCTGACCGCGGCCCGCAAGAACATTGAGGCGCTGCTCATGGATGCGCTGCCGCACGTGGCATGGCGTCGTCAGCCACCACCCTGATCTGGCGCAGCAAGCACCTGCCTTACCGGCTCAGCCGGATGAACCGCTCGGCCAGCGCGACATCCTCCGCGATCCGCCGCCGCCGGGCCGCGGCCTCGGTGTCCTCGCCCCACGCCTCCACCTGGAACAACTCGTCCAAGCTCGCCACCTCATGCGCGGTCGCGGCGTCCAGTGCGCCCTCCGCGAGCGCCAGGCCCAGCACCGCGCTGCCCAGCAGCGGCACAGCAATGCCCAGCGCCGCGAGCGTCGGCACGGATTGCCCTTCCATCGCCCGGCGGATCGCATCGAGCGCCGCCGGGTCCTGCGCCCGATGGACGATGCCCGCGGTCACCTCCAGCCTTGCGCCGAACCGCCGCGCCACCCAATCCAGCCAGGGCTGCCAGGCATGGGCCTGCCGAACCACCAGCGCCACCGGGATTTCCGCGCGGTAGCACAGCAGGTCGCTTTCGGCATACTGCGCGAGGGCCGCGGCGACGGGCGCCGGGTCGGGGGCGATTCGGTCCTGCGCGGTGCCGGCCAAGCGGGTCAGCGGCACGTCGTCCATGGTCATCGCGCCGCCCTTGGTGCCACCGGCCGTCTGCCACTCGGCGGCGATAGCGTCGGCCAAGGCGGGGGCGGCCACCGTGAGCGGCTTGCCGCCCGGAATGCGCATCGGCTTGCCGTCCAGCAGCACGGCGAACCCGCCATCGGTCGGCGTCACGGCGGCAGTGTCCCAGAAACGAAGCACGCGGTTGTTCCTTATCGCAAGAGGCTGCGCAGCAGGTCGGCCGGCTTCAGGCTGCGCGGCGCCTCATTGGGGGTGGCACTTGCCGCCGGCGCCGGGCCGGCCTGGCCGCCGCGCGCCACGGCGAGCTGCGCCGGGCAGGCATCCGGACCCGGCGTGGCGCCGATCACCATTTCCGACCGCGCCGCCGAGCACATCTTTTCGCGCCGCCACGTCGAACAGGGACTGCAGTCGGGCGTCGCCGCAGGCCCCGGCGCC
>CALMVT010000555.1 GCA_937873175.1 uncultured Acetobacteraceae bacterium
CGCGATAACGGGCCTTGTCGCGCGTGGTGCAGTTGCGAAGGGGACCGTCGATGCCGTATGCCGGATCGCCCTGGAAGGCCGTCCGGCCTTCGGGCACAATCGTGCCCATGAGCACCGCATCCCGCTTGCCCCTGCCGATGACTGTGGACGAGTTCCACGAATGGACGCCGCCGGCTGGCTTGGAAACCCGGCAATGGCAACTGGTGAACGGCGAGCCGGTTTGCATGGCGCCCGCCGGCCTCAACCACGGCGCCATCCAAGGAGAAGCCTTTCTGCTGATCCGGACTCATCTCCGTGCCGCAGGCTCGTCCTGTTGGATGGTCATTGCGCCAGGCGTCATCCCGGGCGTGGATTCAAGCACCAACGAGTTAGTCCCCGACCTCGGCGTGTCTTGCGCGCCACGCGTGGACGACAAGGTGATGCGGCAACCTGTTTTGCTGGTCGAGATCATGTCGCCGTCCAACAAGAAGGACACAGACCGCAATATCCTGGCCTACACGACGATGCCAAGCGTGCAGGAAATCTTGGTCCTGGAAAGCCTCTCGGTCTCCGCACGGTTGTATCGCCGCACCGGCCAGAAGTGGGAAGCCGACCCGATCCGGCTCGACGCGGCAAGCGAGGTGCGGCTGCAAAGCATCGGCTTCGCCGCGCAGCTGGTCGACTTCTATGCTGGCAGCACCTTGGCCATGCCGTAGCCCTGAGCAGGACAATGTCCACAAATGCCCTTTTGCGGACGGATCACCTCGTTGGGGGGCTGGTCACCAGCATACACGGCCTCGTTTTCTGACGGGCAGGAGATGACGATCGAGCAGTGGCAGATCAAGCAGGACAGTCTCAACGTGGTGCTGTATCGGCTTCCGTCTTGTTGATGCTTCGCCCGTCCCGCCCTGTGCACCGCGCGAGCTGAGCGAGACACGGCGGTCAAATCTGCAAGGGAGCGGCTCAGATGTCGGCACTCACGGTCGAACAGCGTATTGCCAGGCTTGAGGCGGTGGAGGAGATCCGCACGCTGAAGGCCGTCTACTGCGACCTTTGCGACCAGAACTATGATCCGGCCGGCCTCTCGGCGCTGTTCACCGAAGATGCCACCTGGGATGGGGGGCCCTTTGGGCGCTATGAGGGTCGCGACGCGATCTTCGGCTTCTTCAAGTTGGTCTCAGGTTCACTCGTGTTCGCCGGGCACCTGGTCACCAACCCGATCATCACTCTAACCGACCAGGACAGGGCTACGGGAAAGTGGCGACTGTGGGAACCGTGCTCAGTTCAGTCTGATGCCGGACTGGAGTCTCGGATCCTGCTTGCGGCCTATGATGACGTCTACGTGCGGCAGGACGAGAAGTGGCTGCACCAATCCGTTAAGCTGCACGTGAACTTCTTCGAGGCACTCAGCACGGGGTGGGCGAACTCCGCAGTTCAGTGAGGTGTTGATGGGATGGACTGAGGTGGTACCGCCTCTTCGGACAGTTTGGCGGCCTGGTTAAGCTCGGCCCTGGTTGTTGTCAGG
>CALMVT010000556.1:0-6698 GCA_937873175.1 uncultured Acetobacteraceae bacterium
CGCCACTTGCGCATGGTTTCGGTGCTGATGCCGTGGCGCAGGGCACGGTGCCGCCGGGTTCGCTGGAGCGGGCGGTCTCGGCGCGGGTGGCGGGCGTTCGGGTGGATGTGCCGCATGGGTCACCCCCGTCCTGACGCGGCCGTCAAACGTTTGAATTGGCAGGCATGCTCCGCGAAAGCCAATCCAACCGGGTCCCAACGATGTTCGGCGACCCGACAGCTCGCCGGCGCAACTCAGGGGCGTTCATGAGCCGGGTGCTGCATCATCAAGGATCGCCCGCAGTCGGGGTAGGAACCGCTGGATGCGGTGGTCGGACACCGTGCCGTGCAAACGGCAGTAGTCGAATTGAGCCTGCGTGCGTTGCAGAGCAGGGTTTTGGGTCGTGGCTCGTCCGCGAGAGACCTTCTCCTGCCACTCCTCCAAAGACTTCGTGTAGTAATGGTTGATCACAAGGTGATCGTGGCAGGTTTGCGGCTGTATGGGTTCGTTGCTGACCGTTTCTCCCCGTGTGTTGCACACAGGCCCGCGGAGATGAGCGACATGGGGTGCATCACAGTTAAGCAAATCGCTCACCCGCACGATCGACTTGACATGACGATGCCACGGATCACTGTCCGGTAACCGTTGCTCGTAGCGCTCTGTCACCAGACCCGCTGGGCGATGCATGTGGGCGCCAGGGCCAAAATTGAGCCAGTTCATCAAGATCGCAGAGTGCGTGCCGGCGATATCGAGGCAGGATCTGATGTCATCCCCTGCCAGGGGATGAATGAACTCGTCGATGTCGATGAAGGCCACCCAGTCAAAGTGTTTAGCAAAATACACAACGAAGTGCTTATAGGCCCATGGCTGCCCCGGGGAAAGCGGCCACGGAATGACGGAAACAGCCGACCGTAGGCCAGGCTCTGCAAGCGCTGCCGCGCCCTGATCCGTGCCGCCGTTGTCGTAAAGGACAAAGCCA
This sequence comes from uncultured Acetobacteraceae bacterium, assembly GCA_937873175.1. Lineage (GTDB taxonomy): Bacteria > Pseudomonadota > Alphaproteobacteria > Acetobacterales > Acetobacteraceae > CAHJXG01. The sequence goes on from CALMVT010000556.1 coordinate 959, forward strand.
TCGAACCCGATCAGGCGGTGATACTGAACCCATTCGCGCAGGTATCGGCCCTCATTCTTGAATATCGCGCAGATACCTAGCTTCATTGTACGAACGCACCTTGAGGTTGGAAGGTCCAACGACGGGAAAACATACAGCAGCGACTCGACGACGTGATAGCCTGCAACGAACAGCCGATTCGTAACGGATGCAAACTGGTAGCATTCATTTCAGGGCGGAGGCGACGTGATCGGGGCGCGCGGAGCGGCGCTGGCCGCGGCAATCCTCCTGTCTTCTGCGCCGGCCCCTTCGTGGGCACAGGAGGTGTTCCTCGGCTCGGCCGATCAATGGCGCGACCTCGTCGCCAATCCTGAACAGTGGCCGTTCGTGCGCGACAACATCGATGGGTTGTATGTCAATTTCATCATGATGAAGCGGCTTCAGGAGGGTCTGCTCGAACAGACGGTGGGCATGCTCAGGAACCGCCGGGCGTTTCTAGAGTCCGATCAGCGCCTGCTCAAACCCGGCGATGACACGTCCGGCGCATCTCCCGGGGACGACCAGGTCTCCATTTCGAAGCTGCACGGGTCCGGCCTGAGGATTCCCTACACCAGCTTGAACTACGGCTGGAGCCCGGACCGCGCCGCGAACCTGATCCAGTTCGACAAGCTCCCGGGCGTCTTGCGCAAGAGCTTCGTCCAGGTCGGGCCGTGGAACCTTGGCGGCGACATAGAGGGCGGCGCGGACGGCGGCGGACGACGCAACGCGGCCTACCGCAAATGGGTCGACGCGGCGGATGGCGTGTCGACAGACGGACCCATGGGGCTGTGGAAATCGAACACTGGGCACATGCGGGAGGGAAGCATCTCCGTGGTTCGCTTCGCGCACCGGCGCGGGAAGCTGGCAGCCATCATGCTTGGGCCTTACGGCGCGAACAATCCTGACTATGAGCCCGGGCAGTTCCTGTCCGTGTCGCAGGACGCGGTGCGCCTGCATGAAGACTCCGCCGCCGTGCCGGACATTTGGGCCGTGTTCGAGTATGCTACCTCCATCAAAGCCGTCCCTGAGCAGCAAGACGGGCACGCGGCGCCGACCACGACCGGCGTCGCGTTCTGGCTCCTGCACCACCTGCGGGATCCGGATCGCGAGATGTCGCTGTCGGCGTCGCCCGGCGGATGGCAGCCGGTGGGCAGAAATGGGGGGCGGGTGTTCGAGATCATGTTGTCCAACCGAAGCAGTTGGATCGACTTTGCCCCCCGAGTACGGCTCGTCGCGGCAGGCCGTAACCGCCGCGTCAGGGCCTCCGTCGACGGCCACGACGTGTCCGGAGCCATCCGGGACGGCATTCCCTTATCGGGTGCCTTGCGCCTTTGGCCGGGACAGCAGCGCACGATCCGGCTCGTCATCGAGGGGCGCGAAGGAAAGCAGGACGAGGGTGGCGACCGGCTTGAGCTTTACTCAAGTCTCCAATCCAGCGCGGCCGAGCAGGTGCTACTGCTGCCGTTGGACGGGCGCAAGCGGCGATGAGTCGAGGCATTCGCCTGCTTTGGAGCATCCGCTCGGAAGGCCGCGGCGGTGTGCGGTTGGGTTTCGACAGCACGGGCCTGGGCGGTTTTGCGCTAGGTCCACGCCCGCGGCTTGTGCAGGCGTGACGCGGGATCATTGGCGAGCCGGGCATACGGCTCCACCCGGCTCACAGCGGGATACGCCGGATCGTCCAAGGGCGGAAGCGGCCAGACGCGCCGGTGATCCGGGTTGGGCTGCGGGTCGAGAGTCGGGCAATGGTCGATCTGCCGGAGTTCTGCGAGGAGTTGCTGGAGCATGTGGTCACTACGTTTCCTGGGGCGGTTCTCGTCCTGGACGGACATGACCCCGATCCTGACTGTCGAGGCATCGCGAGCTTTGGCGAACTGGGCGCACGCGGGTCGCCGCTTGAGGTGGAGCGGCAGATCAGGGCGCATCTGCGGCGCTTCCAGGTCGGGCGCGACGTGACTGCGGTGGAAGCGCTGGGCGCGCCGGCCCGGACAAGCTTGGCATCGTGTGAGCGGGCAGATCGCTTATTCTCGGTGCACGCGGCTGGAGACGACGCCGCAAAGCGGGGCAGGCATTGCCGGACGGCTTGGGCTCGGTGACAGGGTGGTGCAGTCGGGCGCGGAGAGGACCCGGACGACGTGCACGGTCGATGGGATCGGCGGCGTAAGGAAGCGTGACAAGGCGGGGAGTCAAACCTCGTGAGTATCCAGCTTATGCGACGCCTGACCCTGCTTTGTTTTATGTCGCTGCACCAAAACGCGGAAGGATCTCTGATCCGCCGCGTGCTCGCCATCCTGACTGCCGCTTCACACCAGCCAATCCCCAACCCGGCCCGAAGCTCTGGCGCGAACCCTGGCAGAACTGGCTGCGAGGCTGACTCAGCGTCAACTGCTTGGGCCTACGGAACGTGCCCTCCTGATACGACAATACGCATGATGCTCGAAGGGCAAATTCTAAACGAAATACTCAACCAAAAGTAGAACAAATGGCGAGTGGCTGCTGTGGCCGTCCCAGCAGGAGGGATGTTCACAAGCCAGCTGCCGCCAGACTAACTGCCGCAACAGAAACGTCAGAGTGCTGCATTGCGGTATTGCATCCTTTAAGCGGAACGACTACTCCTGGTTGCGTTGAGCCACGCGCCGAGTGGCCTGCTTCTCCGGAGAGTAGGTTTGATGGGAACTGTTCGACGTACATCAATGCGAGATGGCGCGCTCACATCCGAACGCGCAGACGCCAATGATTTTGCGTCGCCTGGTCCGCGCACTTCGCGCATCGGCCTGATCGAGGGTATGGAGGCGGATATCCTAAGCGGCTGGGCTGCGGATCTCACGCTTGGCAGTGAAGCGGCCTCACTGCTTTTGCTGATAGACGGCCATGTTGTCAGCTATTTCTCGTGTTCGAATCCTCGTGAAGACGTCAATGCTGCGGGCATCGGCAGCAAAACACCTGGGTTTCGGCTGCAGTTGCCCGATCACATCCTGGATGGTCGGCCGCACGACATCGCCATACGGTTTCGTAGTGGCGAACAGCTGCCTTACCTCACGGCGGATGGCATAAGCCACATCGGTGATCTGCCGTTTTGCTACCAATTGACCAGTATCACCGGCCGTATAGATCACCTTATCGGCTCATCCATCAGCGGCTGGGTGTTTCGGACTGATACCCGCACCGGCAAGCGGACCGGCAACGTCGAAATCGAGGTCCGTGCGAACGGAGTCAGGGTCGATCAGATCAAGGCGTCCGCGAATCGCGCTGACGTCGCCGAGGTATTCAATTGTGAAGCGCATTGCGGCTTCCACTACAGTTTGCCTTCCCGGTTTCGCGACGGGCGCACTTTTCAGCTTGAGTTTCATGCAGCACGCGAAGGCGTGCCGCTTGAGGGTAGCCCCTTCATTGACCGTGTTCCCGTACGCAGTACGATGGACCAATTGCACAGCATGTACGCCCAGTTGGAAGCTTTGGCGACGCAGACCTACGCCTTGAAGGACCAATTGCGCGAATTATTGACGCAGGACGAGTACAAGCTTGGCTCGTACAATACTTGGGCGCAGGCTTATTTCCCGACGCTCACAGCTCGGCTGGCATTAGCCCGCCAGGACGCGCGCTACCAGGAGCTGATGTCCGCTCCAGGCCCGAAAATTTCGGTTTTGTGCCCAACATATAAGCCGAACCTTGCGGATTTCTTGGCGGCGGTGGAGAGCGTCAAGCGGCAGAGCTGGGACAACTGGGAACTCATCATTGTTGACGACGGCAGCAACTCAAGGCCGCTGACGGAGGCGATCAACCGGCTGTGCGCCGCGGACAAGCGGATACGCGGTTTGACTTACACGAAGAATCGAGGGATCAGCGGCGCCACGAACGCCGCTATCAAAATGGCTACAGGCGACTACATCGCGCTGTTCGATCATGACGACCTGCTGGTAGATGAAGCACTCGAAGTGATGGTGCTTGCGGCACGGCAGACTAACGCACGCGTGTTGTACTCCGATGAGGACAAGATCGACGCTTATGGAAACCTGTCGGAACCGCATCTGAAACCCGATTGGAACTATCGCCTGGCTTTGACGAACAACTACGTTTGCCACCTGCTTGTGATCGAGGCGGAAACGTTACGTCGCGTCGGGCCGCTTCGTTCAAACTACGACGGTGCGCAAGACCACGACCTCGTTTTGCGGCTATCCGAAACTGTCGGCCCCCGTGACATTTTTCACGTCTCGGAAATCCTCTATCACTGGCGCAAGGTGCCGAATTCCACGGCCACGCAACAGTCGGCCAAGAGCTATGCCGTCGAGGCCGGGCGCGCTGCGGTGGCAGACCATGTCACACGTCGAGGCCTGAAGGCGACGGTTTCGCCTTGCTACGACTCCACACTCTACGACGTCCGTTTCATCTCGGACCATGAGCCTAGGGTCTGCATCCTCGTGCCGTTCAAGGATGCTGTCGAAATAACCAAACAGTGCGTCGAGTGTATTCTCAGCAACACCGAATACAGCAATTATGAAATAGTTTTGATTGATAACTGGTCGACAAGTCCGGAAACTGCGGCTTGGCTAGCGACGCTTGCGCCCGAAAAGCGGATCCGAATCATGCGGATCGAGGAACGTTTCAACTATTCACGCATCAACAATCAAGCAGCGCAGCAACTTGACTGTGATTATTTTCTTTTCATGAACAATGATATTTTTGTTAAGCAACAAAATTGGCTGCGGTTGATGGTAGACGAAGCGTTGGCCGATCCGACTGTGGGCGTCGTTGGGATAAAACTGCTTTATCCGAATGGTAAAGTGCAGCATGCGGGCGTCGTGTTGGGGGTTGGCGGCGTCGCCGATCACGCTTTCAGATTTGCTGAACAGAGTGAGCGAGGTTACTCGTTTCGTGCCGTCTGCGCGCAGGAACTCTCTGCCGTGACGGCGGCCTGCCTCTTGTGCCGGGCCGATGCGTTCCGCGAAGTCGGGATGTTTGACGAAGATAAGCTGAGCGTTGCGTTCAACGACGTTGACCTGTGCCTCAAGATTCGTCGGGCCGGCTTTCGTGTGATCTACACCCCCGCAGCGCTTGTCGAGCATCATGAATCCCTCAGTCGCGGCAGCGACCTAGCTGACCATCACCGATCGCGCTTTTACGGCGAGAACCAAGTGATGCTGGATCGTTGGGGACCACAAATCAGGCGCGACCCATTCTACAATCCTCATTTCTCACATGAGACGGGTATGTTCGAGAAGCTTTCCAGCGCGTCTCTGAGCGTTGATCGGGCACCTTCGCTGCTTGGCTTGACACAGGCTGCGCATGGTATGGCAAGCCAGCCTGCTTCGATAAATTCTCCAGCAAGCTCCGCTACACATCCGCTTCCATCGGGCCGGTCGCGTCGGCTCAGCAGATGCTCAAGATCTTGAACCGGCAGCAACTCTCAGTGTCCATCCGGAAGCAGCTTGAGCGTCTGCAGTGATTTGTGATCTGGTCGGCGTTGACCCGCCCTGACCAGGCGTTGGGATGTGGCCTGTTGAGAACCGTGCCCGCTGCGACCGCAGCAGGCTGCGCTGCCCAAGCGATCTGACCGATGCCGAGTGGGCGCTGGTGGCCCCTCTGATCCCGCCTGCCAAGCGCGGCGGCAACAAGCGTACGGTGAACATGCGCGAGGTGGTGAACGGCCTGATGTATTGGGATTGTCCCGGTTTGGTGGTTTTCCCGCGCTTTGCGTGGATCATGCCGCCATCAGAACGTGCCGTCG
>CALMVT010000556.1:6798-28376 GCA_937873175.1 uncultured Acetobacteraceae bacterium
AGCGGGAATGGCTTCCGCGGCGCCGGCCGGAAACGCCGGCAAGCACCGGAACCGGGCATGGGCGCCGTGCAGCCAGCGCTCGACCGCCTGGCGCATGTTGGCCAGCAGGTGCCAGCGGTCGCACACTTGCAAAGCATCGGGCGCGCCCAGGGCAGCGCCGCGCATACTCCGTCGAACCAGCCGCAAACGCTTCGCGTTTCGGCGAGGTCGCGGGCGACGACTCCAATGTTCGGGCGTTGCCGCAGCCAATCCGCGATTGTCGTGCTGGTGCGGTCGGGCAGCAGGTCGATCACGCGCCGGCGCTCCAGGTGCACCACGATCGTACCGCAGGTTCGGCCCTTGCGCATCGCCCAGTCATCCGCGGCCACAATGCGCGGCGGCTCTGGTTCCGACAACGGCAAGCGACGGACCAAGCGCAGCACCGTGTCGGCACTCGCCGGCATGGCCAAGTGCTGCAGCAGTCTCGCCCCCGCTTCGCCGCCCAGCGCCGCACCGGCCTGACTTTGCGCCTCGGCCAGCCTGGCGGTCCGGCGCGCATGAAGGGCGACCAGCTCCGGCAGGCGCTCGGCAAAGGTGCGCCGGGCGCACTTGGCGTTTCGACAACAGAACCGCCTGGCTCGCAGCCCGACATGGACGCGGCGCCCGAGCGAGGGCAGGTCAGCCAGGTGCCGGCGGTAGCGGCTGTGCACGGCACGACTTGCGCGCCCGCAATCCAGGCAGCGACCACCGGGTCGGATGCCGTGGGCTACAATGTGAAGCAGGTTGGGGCCGTCCGGCATGATTGCCTCGACGCGGCAGCCCGGCGCGGGACAAAGCTCATTCATGCCTTGTTCTACAGGCATGACTGCCGCCGCCCCCTAAACATCGGTGCCGAACCGCTACGATCCACGCAAAGCGCGGGAGAACCACCGAACCAGGGCAATCCCAATCCCAATCCCAATCGGCGACTGGACATCCTGCTGCGGCGGGACGGCGTGAGGGTCAACCGCAAGAATGACCTGCTTCCCGTTTCTTGGACCGGTTCGGGCTGGAAAATTCCAGTTTAGGATGGGGCCTGGAGCGGAGAGGCGGCATGAGGATATCGAGGTTCACGGAGGCACAGATCGCCTTTGTTTTGCGGCAGGCAGAGGAGGGGACGGCAATCGGGGAGGTGTGCCGCAAGGCGGGCATCAGCGAGGCGACGTTCTACAACTGGCGGAAAAGATATGCCGGTTTGATGCCGTCCGAGATAAAGCGGCCGAAGCAGCTCGAGGAAGAAAACGGCAAGCTGAAGAAGCTGGTGGCCGATCTCTCGCTGGACCGGGTGATGTTGCAGGACGTTCGGTAAAAAAGCTGTAGGGCCTGCGCGGCGACGCGCCCTTTGACGAAGTCCGTGCGGGCTGGAAGGTGTCGATCCGTCGTGCCTGCCGGGTGCTGCGGACCGACACCTCGACCTACCACTACAAGGGCAAACGCGCCTCGCAGGCCGGGCTGGCCGAGCGGATCAAGGAGATTGCCGAGACACGGGTGCGCTATGGCTACCGGCGCATCTATGTGCTGCTGCGGCGTGAAGGATGGGCGGTCAATGCCAAGCGGATCTACCGGCTCTACAAGGGGCTGGGCCTGCAACTGCGGAACAAGACGCCGAAGCGGCGGGTCAAGGCCAAGCTGCGGGATGACCGCTGTCCAGCGGTTCAGGCCAACGAGACGTGGGCGATGGACTTCGTGCACGACCAACTGGCGACCGGGCGGAAGATCCGGGTGCTGACGGTGGTGGACACGTTCGCTCGGTTCGCTCCGGCGATCGGGCCGCGGTTCAGCTTCCGGGCGGCCGACGTGGTCGAGGTGCTGGAGCGCGTTGGCAGCCAGCATGGCTTCCCGAAGGCGATCCGGGTCGATCAAGGCACGGAGTTCATGTCGCGGGGCCTGGACCTGCGGGCCTACCAGCGCGGGGTGATGCTGGACTTCTCGCAGCCGGGCAAGCCGACGGACAATGCGTTCATTGAAAGCCTGAACGGCAAGTTCCGGGCGGAGTGCCTGAACGCGCACTGGTTCTTGAGCCTCGACGACGCGCGGGTGAAATGCGAGGCTTGGCGTCGAGACTACAACGAGGTTCGCCCGCACAGCGGGATCGGCAACAAGCCTCCGATCACGCTCGTAAATCGGTCAGGAACGCATGGCCCACCCTGACCGAAACGCACTGGGAGCGGTCCGCCAGACCGGTCCAACAATGGGGAGCAGTTCAGGGGCGACAACACATGCCGGTCTCTGGCCACTGGATGAAAGTCGGGGGGCAGGTCACCTGTCCGACAGACTATCTGATATTTAACCCAGGCTTATTCAAAGAACTCGACGTTCCCATCGTCCAAGTCGTAGCGCGCGCCCACGATCTTCAGCCGGCCTTCCCGCTGCGGCTCAAGCAGCATCTGTTCCGTTGCGCGCAGGCGCTCGACGATCCGCCGGACATTGTGCCGCACGGAACGGTCAAGCAGGTCGGCCTTGCCGTCCCGGCGGGCGCGGAGCACCGCGGGGATGATCGGCTCGATCATCTGGCCGATGCTGCCGGGGTAGGTTGTGTCCTTTTCCACGACGTTGATCGCGGCCTGCACGGCGCCGCAGCGCTCATGGCCCAGCACCACGACCAGCGGCGCCCCGAGCACGGCGACGCCGTATTCGATGCTGCCCATCGCGGCGAGGCCGACCACGTTGCCGGCGTTGCGGACGATGAACAACTCCCCCAAGCCCCGGCCGAACAGCAGCTCCGGAGACACCCGGCTGTCGGAGCAGCCGACCAGGACGCAGAAGGGCCGCTGCTCATGGGCGAGGACCGCGCGCCGCTCGGCCCCGGTCAGATGGGGGCGCAAAGGGTTGCCATTGAGGAAGCGCCGGTTGCCGTCCTTCAGCAAGGCCAAGGCCTCGTCGGGCGTCATGGGGGTGCTTGGCGGCGGGGTGGAACTGGTCATGGGAAAGGTTCCTGGGTTGGCGGGGCAAGGCGTGGCGGGCGGTCGAGACCGGAGCGTCACTCCATGACGGGCGCCAGCTTCGAGACGGATTCAACATCCTCGCCCAGCCATTGCGGGTTCTTGGCAGTGCCGTCAAACGTCGCGCTGGTCTTGAACAGCTCGTACTTCCCCTCCAAGGCGTAGGGGCGGCTGCGGGCCAGCAGTTCGGCAACCTTCGCCTTATCCATGGGCTGGAAGGTGCGGACCGCCTCGAAGGCTTGGTCGAGGTCGCCCTGGTTCTCCATCCCGGTGATGACGACGGAGGTCGGCAGGTTCAGGGCATAGTGCAGGTATTCGAGCGGATGGATCGCCGCCCCGCTTTTCAGCAGCACGCTGTCGGCGAACGACTTCATCCCGAGCGCCGCGATCCCGTGCTCGACCAAGTAGGGCAGCACGAGATGCGCGAAGCTGCGGAAATGCGCGTCCATGACGTTCAACGGCATCTGCACCGCATCGAAATGGAACCCGCGCTCGGCCGCCACCGCCAGCATCTGCAGATGGATGCGCGGGTCCTTGTGCCCGGTGAAGCCGATGAAACGCAGCTTGCCCGCCTGCCTCGCCTCCGTGAACGCTTCCATCGCACCGCCCTCGGCGAAGATGCGGTCGGGATCGTCGTAGCGTAGGATCTCGTGGTGCTGCACCAGGTCGATCCGGTCCGTGCGCATTCGCTTGAGCGAAGTGTCGATCTGCCGGGCGGCTTCCTTTTTCGTGCGCCCGTCCATCTTGGACATCAGGAACACCTTGTCCCGGTATCCGCCCTGGTCGAGCCCCACGCCGACCCGCAGCTCGGAGCGGCCCTCGTTGTAATCCCAGCAATTGTCGATGAAGGTGATGCCGCGGTCGATGCCCTCGTGCAGAAGGCGCACGGCCTCCTCGTCGCTCACCGCGTTTTTGCCGAGGTGGAAGCCGCCCATGCCGATGGCGGAGATCATCTCGTTCGTGCGGCCGAAGCGGCGGTAGAGCATGTCGCCCCGGCGCTCGCCGGGATCGGTCACGAAAGGCAATGCCGCCGGGTCAGCCACCCGCGTGGCCGGCAGCGCCGGGCTTGCCAGGACTGCGCCCGGTGCGCCGCCGGACGCCGCCGCCGGAAGTCCGCTTTCACTTGCTGTTGCCATCGGCCATCTCCTGAAACCTTCCATAAGGTCGTGCGCAGGATGATGGTTTCTCCTTCAGCGGTCTATTGCGGGCGCTGTGGCCAGGAGTGGCTGCGCGGCGTCACCCGCGCGGCGGCCGGCTCAGGAACTGGGACCCGGACATGCAGAAGCGCCAGGGCGTTTCAACCGCCTGCGTGATGCCGATGCGACGCCCTTCCGCGATCCGCGGCGGTTCCAACCGGTCTTCAAGCGCGAAAGGCGGCGTGTCCAGCGGCAGGCCATCGAGCGCCCCGGTCACGCCCAGCGCCTGGCACAGCCGCCCGGGGCCGCTGCAAAGCCGCCGTGGGTCCGCGGTGCCCCGGCGCTGCGCCATCAACTCAAGGCCCACCGTCGGCTGCAACGCCCTGATGAGCACGGCGCTGCCTGGGGCCTCGGCATCGCACACGAGGTTCAGGCACCAATGGATGCCATACGAGCGGTAAACATAGGCATTGCCGGTCGACCCGAACATGGACGCGTTGCGCGGGGTCCGGCCCGCGAAGCTGTGCGAAGCGGGATCGTTTTGGGCGTAGGCCTCGGTTTCGACCACGATCCCGCCCACGCCATCGACCAGCAGCGTTGTCCCGATCAGGTCGCATGCGACAACCGGCACGGGCCGGTGGAAGAACGCACGGGGCAGCGCTTGGCCGGATAACTTCATGCCGTTCTGAACCCGTTGGGCATGAGGAGAGTTGCGGACCGGCGCTTTGGACGCGGTTCAAGCTGAACCTCGCCGCTGCCGCTGTTGCTGCGGCTTCAGTGCTCCAAGGCTTTCGCCAACCTTGTTCATGGGTATAGTGGGGAGCAACGGCCGCAGGCCGGCCGCCGCAAGCGCAATGCGGCAGGAGGAACACGTCACCCGAGAACACGGGGCTGTCCGCCTCGCCGTTCCATCTTGAAAGTCAGGCAGAATGTCCTCGGCGTCTAAGGACAGCACCGTTGCCATCGCTATGCGGTCGGTCGGCTCGCGCCCCGTGCAGCCGCGCGAGGCCGGCATCCTTTCCGCGTTCGCGCCCATGGCCACGCCGCCCGCGTGACCCCGGACGGGAAGGACGGCGCCCTGGCATCCGCGCCCGTGTTGCTGCGGCTGCAGGGGATCGAGAAGCGTTTCGGCGGCGTGCATGCGCTGCGTTCCGTGGACTTCGACCTGCGGGCGGGCGAGGTGCACGCCCTTCTGGGCGAGAACGGCGCCGGCAAGAGCACGCTGATGAACGTCGTGTCGGGCGTGATCGCGCCCGACCGGGGCAGCGTGGAGCTGGACGGCCGGCCGGTCCGCTTCGCCAGCCCGCGCGACGCGCAGGCGGCCGGCATCGCCACCATCTTCCAGGAACTGGACCTGGTGCCCGGGTTGGACGTGGCGGCAAACCTGTTCCTCGGACGGGAACCGGCGCGCTTCCCCGGGCTGCTCCGCACCCGGTCCATGGCCCGCGACGCGGAGCGCCTGCTGGCCGAGGTCGGTGTCCCGCTCGACGTGGGGCGCCGGGTGGCCTCGCTCGGCATGGGGCAGCGTCAGCTTCTGGCCATCGCCAAGGCGCTTGCCCACGCGCCACGGGTCCTGGTCATGGACGAGCCGACGGCCGCGCTTTCGACCACGGAAGCGCGCAACCTGTTCGACACCATGCGCCGGCTTTGCTCCCGCGGCGTCGGGATCATCTACATCTCGCACCGGCTGGAGGAGGTGCCCCAGGTCGCGGACCGCGTGACGGTGATGCGCGACGGGCGCGTGGTGGGGGAGGAACGGCCCGACGCGCCGCAAGGGCGGCTGGTGCAGATGCTGGCCGGCCGTCCGCTCAACGAGCTGTTCCCGCCCAGGGCCGGGAGCGCGGGGGAGGAGCTGCTACGGCTGGACCACGCGCGCTACGTGCCGCGCGCCAGCCCGGCGGGCTGGCAGGTGCCGGAGGACGTGTCGCTGGTGGTGCGCGCGGGCGAGGTGGTCGGCCTCGCCGGCATCGTCGGCGCCGGGCGGACGGAGTTGCTGACCTGCCTGTATGGCGAGGGTCCGCGCGGGCGTTGGCGCGGCACAATTCGGGTGCAGGGGCGGGCGGCGGCGCTCCGCGGCGTGGCCGAGGCGCGGCGCGCGGGCCTCGCTTTTGTCACCGACGACCGCCGGGGAGCGGGTCTGATGCTGCGGCAAACGGTGGCGCGCAACGTCGTCGCGTCCATCCTCCGCCGGCTGTCGCCTGCGGGCTTCATGTCCCGGCGCCGGGAAGGGGAAGCCGTGCAGCGCGCCATACGCGCCTTTGACGTGCGCCCGCCCCGCGGCGAGCTGGTGGTCGGCAACCTGTCGGGCGGCAACCAGCAGAAGGTGGTGTTTGCCCGCGAGCTGCTGCACGAGCCGCGCCTGCTGCTGCTGGACGAGCCGACGCGCGGCGTGGACGTGGGCGCCAAAAGCGAGATCTATGCCCGGTTGCGCGAACTCACCGCCCGCGGCCTCGGGGTGCTGGTCGCGTCCAGCGAGCTGCCGGAGCTGTCGGGCTTGTGCGACCGCATCCATGTGCTGCGCGCCGGGCGCACGGTGGCCGAGTTCGCCGCCGGGGCGGATGAGGCCGAGCTTCTGGCCGCGGCGACGGGGGAAAGCGTCTTGGAGGTGGCCCGATGACGCCGTCCGACAACACCGAAGCCGCGACGCCGGGGGGGGTGCCGGCGCAGGCCGAGCGGCCGCGCCGCGACATCTTGGCGGTCGTGGTCCGCTTCCAAAGCCTGATCGGGCTTGCGCTGGTGCTGGCGGGGGGCATCGCCTTCTCGCCCGTGCGGCGTGGCACGCTGCTGTTCCTCGCCCCCGACAACGTGGCCAACATCATCCGCGCGGTGAGCGAAACCGGCATCATCGCGCTCGGCATGACCTTTGTGATCATCACCGGGGGCATCGACCTTTCGGTAGGCGCCCTGCTCGGCTTGTCCAGCGTGCTCACGGCAACGCTGCTGGTGAACGGGGGCTGGGGTGTTTTGCCGACCCTGGCGGCCGTGCTGGCCGCGGGCACCTTGTTCGGAATGGCGCAGGGGGTGATCTCCACCCGGTTCCGGCTGGAAGCCTTTATCGTCACGCTGGCGGGCCTGCAGATCGCCCGCGGCCTCGCCTTGGTGATCTCGCACAACCAGTACATCAACATCTCCTATGGCGAAGGGGCCGGGTTGGCGCCGCAGGCATTCGCCGTGCTCGGGACGCGCTTGTTCGGCAACGTGGTCCCGGTGGCAACCTTGGTGTTCCTGGCGTTGGCGGTGATCGCCACCGTCCTGCTGAACACCACCCGGTTCGGGCGATACGTGTTCGCCGTGGGCGGCAACGAGCGGGCGTCGCGGCTGTCCGGTATCCCGGTCGGCCAAGTGCGGATCGCGGTGTATGGGCTGACCGGCTTCATGTCCGCTGCCGCCGGCATCGTGCACGCCGGGCAGTTCAGCTTCGGCAGCCCCAACGACGGCGCGGGCTACGAGCTGACGGCCATCGCCGCGGTGGTGATCGGCGGCACCAGCCTGTTCGGCGGCGCGGGCACCATGGTCGGCACCATCGCCGGCAGCATCATGCTGGGGGCGCTGGCCAACATCCTGCAGCTCAACAACATCAGCGCGGCGCTGCAGCTCCTGGCGACGGGCGCGATTATCGTGCTCGCGGCGGTGCTGCAGGCCATCGTCGGCCGGCGGGACGGCTCCGGACGCTGAGCGCCGCCACAACAAGGGGAACAGGAACAATGTCTACCACGCGCATGCTGACCGCCGCCCTGCTGACGCTGCCGCTGCTGGCGCTTGCCGGCGGCGCCGCGGCCAAGCCGCTTTCCAAGGTGTGCGGGCCGAACAACAAGTACGTCATCGGCTTTTCCCAGGCCAACTTCGCCGAGCCGTACCGGCAGCACGTCAACAACGACCTGGCGGCCCGGGTGAAGGCGATCCCGCAATTCGAGCTGCAGATCGCCGACGCCGCCGGCAACGACAACACGCAGGTGAGCCAGGTCGAGAACTTCATGACGCAGGGGGTGGACCTGCTGCTGATCTCGCCGTTCGAGGCGGCGCCGCTGACCCCGGTTGTCACCCGGGTGTTCCAATCGGGCGTGCCTGTCATCGAGCTGGACCGCCGGACGCTGGGCAGCAACCGCACGGCCTTTGTCGGGGGCGACAACACCAAGATCGCCTTTGAGGCGGGCGCCTACACCGCCAAGATCCTGCTGCCCGGCGGCGGCCAGGTCGCCGTGCTGGAAGGCCTGCCCAGCTCCACGCCGGCCATCGAGCGGCTGAACGGGTTCAAGGACGGCGTCAAGCAGAACCCGAAGATCGAGGTAGTGGCGGAGCAGGCCGCCGACTGGCTCCCGGACAAGGGGCAGACGGTGTTCGCGGCCATGCTGCAGGCGCACCCCGACATCCAGGTGGTTTACGCGAGCAACGACCTGATGGCGGCCGGCGCTTATCTCGCCGCGAAGGGTGCGGGCAAGGAGAAGCAGGTCAAGATCATCGGCACCGACGGGCTGCCCGGCCCGTCCGGCGGCATCGCGTCGGTCGCGTCCGGGCAATGGGCGGCGACGTTCATCTACCCGACCGGCGCGGCAGAAGCGCTGGACCTCGCGAAGAAGATCCTGCTCGATTGCGCCGAAGCGGTGCCAACTGTCGTGACGGTGCCGACGGAGGCCGTCACGCTGGACAACGCGAAGGACCTGAATGCCAAGCTGAAGTTCTAGCTGCGCAAAAAAATATCGGTACAATGCTGCAAACGGTGTGGCTGCACGTTTTATTGCGGGGTACGTTTGAGCCAAGATAGGTTGGCTTGACGAAAGATTATATCGCCGCAGAGCTTGTCGCTGTGAGGATCTGGCGTCCAAGGAAGATCATGATCCGCACCGCTCGCGTGGCGCCGTTCTGGACGGCAGCGTGAGTCAAGGTGCGGCGGCGGGGAGGGGCTTTGGGGTTGGAACCCGATCTAGAGTTGGTGCGGGCGCACGGCGGCCAGAGGTTCAAGACCTGGCCGCGTCGGTCGTCTTGTCAAACGGCCCGGTGGCTCCGCCCGGGGCATGAGCGGCCTCGCGCCGCTACGTCAGCAAGCAACAAACGCGAACGGGCCGGCTACGGCCGATGAAAGGGAAGCAAACATGATCCGACACACCAAGGGGCCGATGTTGAAGGCCCAAGCCGCGGCGGCTCTCGCCCTTGGCCTGCTCGGCGGCACCGCGGCCTCCGCCGCGACCGTTGCCAACGTAACCGTGGCGTTCCTCATGCCCGACCAAAGCTCGACCCGCTACGAGGAGCATGACCATCCGGGCTTTGTGGCCCAGATGCAGAAGCTGTGCCCAAGCTGCAAGGTGCTGTACCAGAACGCGAACGGCGACGCGTCGCGCCAGCAGCAGCAGTTCAACTCGGTCATCTCGCAAGGTGCCAAGGCGATCGTGCTTGACCCCGTCGATTCGGCCGCTGCGGCGTCCCTGGTCAAGCAGGCTCAGGGCCAGGGCATCAAGGTGATCGCCTATGACCGGCCGATCCCCTCGGCGGCGGCTGACTACTACGTGTCCTTCAACAACGAGGAGATCGGCAAGACGATCGCCAAGTCGCTGGTGGACCAACTCAAGGCGGCCAAGGTGCCGACCAACGACACCGGGGTGCTGGAGATCAACGGCTCGCCGACCGATGCGGCCGCGGGCTTGATCAAGAAGGGTGTCCACGAGGGCCTTGCCGAGGGCGGCTATGCCACCCTGGCCGAGTACGACACCCCGGAATGGGCGCCGCCTAAGGCCCAGCAATGGGCGAGCGGCCAGATCTCGCGCTTCCAAAAGAAGATCGTGGGCGTGGTGGCGGCCAATGACGGCACCGCGGGCGGCGCGATTGCGGCATTCAAGGCGGCGGGCGTGTCCCCGGTTCCGCCCGTCACCGGCAACGACGCCACCATCGCCGGGCTGCAGCTCATCATCGCGGGCGACCAGTACAACACCATCTCGAAGCCGAGCGAGGTCGTTGCCGCCGCGGCGGCGGACGTGGCGGTCGCGCTGCTCGGGGGAGAGTCGCCCAAAGCCGACACCACCCTGTTCAACACGCCGACCCGGCTGTTCACCCCGGCGCTGGTCACGGCCGGGAACCTCAAGGCCGAGATCATCGACAGGAACGTCAACGGCAAGCCCATCGAGAAGCCCGCGACGCTGTGCACCGGCCGCTACGTCGAGGGCTGCAAGAAGCTCGGCATCGCGCCCTGAGCCTTGCCCGCCTGAGCCTCGTCTGATCGGGACCGTCCGCCCGCTGCGGGCGGTCCCTGACCGACCACGCCGGACCCGGAGCTTGCCGCCCATGAACGACACATCGCAACCAACGCCGCCCGCGGGCGAACCGGTGCTCAGCCTGCGCGGCATCTGCAAGCAGTTCGGCGCGGTTTCGGCCCTGACCGATATCGACCTTGATGTCCATGCCGGCGAGGTCGTGGCCCTTGTCGGCGACAACGGCGCCGGCAAGTCCACCCTGGTCAAGGTTCTGGCCGGCGTGCACCAGGCGACCACGGGCACCATGACGTTCCGCGGCCAGCCCGTGACGCTGACCGGCCCGAACGACGCCCTGTCGCTCGGCATCGCGACCGTGTTCCAGGACCTGTCGCTTTGCGAGAACCTTGACGTCGTCGCCAACATCTTTCTCGGCAAGGAGATGCAGCCCTACGCCCTCGACGAGGTGTCGATGGAGATCCGGGCCTGGACGCTGTTGAACGAGCTGTCGGCCCGCATCCCCAGCGTCCGCGAGCCCATCGCGTCCTTGTCGGGCGGACAGCGCCAAACGGTGGCGATTGCCCGCTCGCTGCTGCTGGAGCCGAGGCTCATCATGCTGGACGAGCCGACCGCGGCCCTGGGCGTCGCGCAAACGGCCGAGGTGCTGAACCTCATTGAGCGGGTCCGTGACCGCGGCCTCGGCGTGATCATGATCAGCCACAACATGGAGGACGTCCGCGCCGTCGCGGACCGGATCGTCGTTTTGCGGCTCGGGCGCAACAACGGCATCTTCTATCCCCACACGTCGAACCAGGAACTGGTCAGCGCCATCACCGGCGCGGCCGACAACGCGGTGTCCCGCCGGTCCGGGCGGCGCCAAGCGCAGCAGGACTCGGGGGAGGCAAGGGCATGAGCAGCGACAAGGTCAGTCCGGGGGCGCCGGCGCTCGACCGCGCCGATGTGCGCGTCCGGCATGATGCCGGGCTGGGCGGCGCCGTCCGCAGCTTCATCGACCGCATCCGGTCGGGCGACCTCGGCTCGCTGCCGGTGGTGGTCGGGCTTGCGATCATCTGGACGGTGTTCCAAAGCCTCAACCCCGTTTTCCTGTCGAGCAGCAACCTGGTCAACCTGCTGTTCGACTCGTCCACGGTGGGCGTCATCTCGCTCGGCATCGTGTGCATCCTGATGGTCGGCGAGATCGACCTGTCGGTCGGCTCGGTCAGCGGCTTCGCGTCGGCCATCGTCGGCGTGCTTTGGGTGAACGTGGGCGTGCCGGTCGTGATTGCGATCCTGGCGGCGCTCGCGGTGGGCGCCGCGTTCGGCGTGGTCTACGCCGCCCTGTTCAACCGGCTGGGAATGCCGAGCTTTGTTTCGACCCTTGCCGGCCTGCTCGCCGTGCTCGGGATGCAGCTCTACATCCTGGGCGCGACCGGTTCGATCAACCTGCCTTACGACTCGGCGCTGGTGGTGCTTGGCCAAACGCTCGTCATGCCGGCCTTCGTGTCCTACGCGCTGGTGCTGATCGCGGGCGGCGCCATCTTCATGACCGGCTACCGCACGGCCGCACGGCGCCGCGCGGCGGGGCTGACGCCGCCGTCGCTGGCCGGGATCGTGGCCCGCGCGCTCGCCTTCACGGTGGCCCTCGAACTCGTCGCATACTACCTCAACCAGGACCGGGGCATTCCCTGGATGTTCGGCCTGTTCGTCGGCCTGGTGGTGGCGATGGACTACGCGCTCAGGCGAACCAAGTGGGGCCGCTCGATGACGGCGGTGGGCGGCAACCGGGAAGCCGCGCGGCGCTCCGGCATCAACGTGCGCGGCATCTACATGAGCGCCTTCGTGCTGTGCTCGACGCTTGCGGCGCTCGGCGGCGTGCTGTCGGCGGCCCGCCTCGCTTCCGCGAGCCAGCAAGCCGGCACCGGGGATGTCAACCTGAACGCCATCGCCGCGGCGGTGATCGGGGGCACCAGCCTGTTCGGCGGCCGCGGCAGCGCCTACTCGGCGCTGCTCGGCATCATCGTGATCCAGTCCATCGCGAGCGGGCTGACGCTGCTCGATCTGTCCTCCTCGCTCCGTTACATGATCACCGGCGCCGTGCTGGCCATCGCGGTGATCGTGGACAGCCTGGCGCGGCGGTCGCGCGTGTCCCACGGCCGCGCCTGAGCGCGGCCCGCGCCGCGCACGCCAACACTTGATCGGGATGGAGGTCTGAGATGGGCCAGGAACTATCGGGCAAGGTCGCGGCGATCACCGGCGCCGCGTCGGGCATCGGCTTTGAATGCGCCCGGGCCATGCTCGCGGCAGGCGCCCGGGTCGTGCTCGTGGATTACGCCGAGGAGAAGCTGCGGGAAGCCTGCTCGGAGCTGGGACCGGAGGCGATCCCGCTGGTGGTCAACCTCCTTGATCCCCCGAGCGTGGCCGGCATGGTGCCGCAGATCCTGGAACGGGCCGGGCAACTCGACATCTTCCATGCCAACGCCGGGTCTTATGTCGGGGGCGATGTCGTGGGCGGCGACCCTGATGCTTGGGACCGCATGCTGAACCTGAACATCAACGCGGCTTTCCGGTCCATCCACGCCGTGCTTCCGCACATGGTCGAGCGCGGGACCGGCGACATCATCGTGACCAGTTCGGTGGCCGGCTTCGTTCCGGTGGTCGTGGAGCCGGTTTACACGGCGTCGAAGCATGCGGTTCAGGCATTCGTGCACACGCTCCGGCGGCAGGTCGCCAAGCATGGCATCCGCGTCGGCGCCGTGGCCCCCGGGCCTGTGGTGACGGCCCTGCTGAGCGATTGGCCCAAGGCGAAGCTCGACGACGCCTTGGCTTCCGGGAGCCTCATGCAGCCTCAGGAGGTCGCAGCCGCCGTGCTGTTCATGCTCACCCGGCCGCGGAACATCACGATCCGAGACCTCGTGATTCTCCCGCAAAGCCTGGATCTTTGACTGCCGGCGGGCGGCGAAGAGCGGCGGGGCCGCCGATCACCGCGCCTGGCTGTCCTGCAAGCGCGGCGCTGCATCGGTCCTGGCATCCGCCGCGGCCTTTGCAAGCCAGAGCGCCAGGATGAATGCGGCCGCCCCGGGGACGGCAAGCCCGAGGAACGCGGCAGTCCAGCCCAGCCAGCCGACCAGCATGCCCCCGAACAAGGCCGACAGCGCGCCGCCGATCCCTTGCAGCGCGCTGACCGTGCCCAGCGCCGTTTGCGTGTGGCCGTTGCCCCAGGTCAGGTCAGGTCGGCGACCAGCACCGGAACGGCAACGCCGAGCAGGCCCGAAGCGATGCCGTCCAGCACCTCCGCCGGAATCAGCCAGGATGGAGAACTGACAAAGGCCGAGAAGGCCACGCGCATCAGGAACGCGCCGCAGGCAATCAGCAGCAGAAGCGGCGCCATCGCTTGTCGGCCAGCGACCCGGCCCAAAGCGCCACCGGGATCATCGTCAACTGCGCCACGATGACATAGGCGGCCGTCCAGGACGTGGCGTCGGCGCCGTTGGCCGCCAGGCGCTGGCCGACCAGCGAGAGCATCCCGCCATTGCCAAGGTTGAACAAGGCGAGAGCCGTCCCGAGCAGCAGCAGCCGGCGGTTCGAGAGCACCCCCAGCAACGGATGGCGGCGGTCGGCCTCGTCCGGCTCGTTCTCCTGCCAGCCATGGGCGCGCCGGCCGTTCCAGGCGTTCGCCGGCGTGGTCGCGATGGCAATGATCGCCGCGAGCGCCATGCCGCCCAGGACCAGGAACGCGGCGCCGCTTCCCAGGAGCCGCGTGCCCCCGCCCACCAGCAACGCGGCGATGACGATGCCGCCATGGTTGAACGCCTGGTTGCGTCCCTGCTGGCGCGGGAAGGCCGCCTTGCCGACGATGCCCAACGTCAGCGAGGTCAAGGCGGGCAGCACCAGGGTTCCGCCGGCCGCTGCGACGAACTGCGCCAGGAGCACGGTCGCGAAGCTGCGGGCTTGGAGCAGCGAGAGCGTGCCGACCAGGATCGCCGCGCAGGCCACGCCGAGCAGCACCCGCGGGCACCCCGTCCGGTCCGCAAGGGCGCCGGCCGGGCCGTTCAGCACCAGGGTGCTCAAACCCACAATCGTGGTGACGAGGCCGACGCGGTCTGGGCTCCAATGGTCCGTTCCCACCAGCCAGGTCGCCAGGAACGGACCCAGCCCACCCTGGATGTCGCCGGTGAAGAAGTTGATGGCGGCGAGATGGGTGGTGGGAGCCACAGGGCTGGCCGCGCGTCAGCGCCGGGAGCGGTAGCCGGCGGCGTAGCCGTTTCGATAGTTCTGGGCCTCGTTCTTCTTCACGTTGTCGAAGATCAGCCCGCCCGCCAGGCCAGCCCCGGCGCCGGCCAGCGCGCCCAGCCCGGCATTGCCGCCGATCGCGCCCAGCACCGCGCCGCCCGCGGCGCCGATCCCGGTGCCGGTCACGGCGCGCTGCTCGGTGTTGTTCATCCCCGCGCAGCCGCTCAATGCCAGGCTGCCCGCAAGAACAAGCATCATGCCGGGGCGGGTCATCGACGGCCTCCCTTCGCCACCGTGGCGTCGGGACACGGAAACCGATCGGACAGGAAGTGCAGCATCCCATCCGTCGCCGGCAGGCGCATGACGTCCGGCCGGGTGTTCGCCCATTGCAGGAATTCGGCGATTGCGGTGTTCCGGCTCGGGAGACGGTCCGCGCTTGGCGGGCAGAACAAGCGTGCCCGGCTGCGCGCGGCCTCGTATTCGCTGGCGACGCCGTAAGCACCGGAGCCGAAGCCCTGGCAGAAGTGGATGGCTGCGGAGTACAGGGGGTCAGCCTGCCCCGCGCCGCACAGGCCGACCAGGTCGGACGTGTTGCGCATCTGGAACATATCCTCCGTCACCGCGGCATGCCCTGTTCCGGGCTGCGCCGCCGCCAGAAGCAGCAAGCAAGCCGTCGTCCATCGTCTCGACATGCGTCATTCCTCCTTGCTGGGCCGTTCAACGCCCGTTGCGGGCAGGCGATGTTCCCAAAAGAGACATTTCTGCACAATGTCGAAACGTGACGCTGGGCGTCCCCGCGCGTGCGGTGTCCTCCCTATCCGCTACACACCTTGTGCCGCCGCCGTGGCCGCGCGCGCGTGGCGGCCGAGCATGCCTTGCACCACCAGCACCATCACCCCGGCGAAGGCCAGGCATGCCGCCAGGAACAGCATCGGCGCCAGCACGCTTCCCGTCGCGTCCCGGATGTAGGGCACCGCGTTCTGCGCCATGAAGCCGCCCAGGTTGCCCACCGAGTTGATCGCCGCCAGCCCCGCCGCCGCCGAAGCGCCGCGCAGGAAGGAGGAAGGCAGCGTCCAGAACACCGGCTGCGGCGAGAAGATGGCCGCCGCCGCGACGCACAGCAGCGCGAACCGCACGGCGTTGCCGGGCACCAGCACGCTCAGCACCAGGCATGCCGTCCCCACCATCACCGGCACGAGGATGTGCATCGTCTTCTCCCCGACCTGCTCGGAATGCCGCGGCACCCACCACAGCGCCAGCGCGGTGACGATCCAGGGCAGGATGTTGATGAACCCATTCGCGGTGTTGGACACGCCGAACCCCCTCACCACCGTCGGCAGCCAGTAGCTCAGCCCGTAGGCCGCGAGCGGAAAGCCCACGTAGGTGAAGGCCAGCAGCAGCACCCGGCGGTCCCCGAGGGTCGCGAGGGGGTTGCCGTGCTCGACCTTCGCGTCGCGCGCATCCTCGGCCGCGATGGACTCCCGCACCCAGTCCTTCTCGGCTTGCGTGTAGAAACGGGCCTGGGCCGGGCCGTCCGGCAGCACGAGCAGCGTGACGACGCCCATCAGCACGGCCGGCAGGCCGGTGGCCAGGAACACCCATTGCCAGCCGCGCAGCCCGAGCGCCCCGTCCAGGTCCAGCAGCAGCCCGCAGATCGGCGCGCCGACCGCGTTGGCCGCCGCGCTCGCGATCATGAACCAGCCCACCATGCGCGCCCGGTGGCCGAACGGCACCCAAACGGTGAGCAGATACAGCACGCCGGGGAAGAACCCGGCCTCGCAAGCCCCCAGCAGGAAGCGCAGCACGTAGAACATCGCCGTCCCGTTGGTGTAGCCGAGCAGCACCGTCACGATGCCCCAGGACACCATGATGCGCGCGAACCAGCGCCGAGCGCCGACGCGCGCCAGGAACAGGTTGCTCGGCACCTCGAACAGGAAGTAGCCAATGAAGAACAGCGACGCGCCGAGGCCGTAGGCGGACTCGGACAGGCCGAGGTCGCCGGCCATCTGCAGCTTGGCGAAGCCGATGTTCTGCCGGTCGATGTAGGCGATCAGGTACATCAATCCCAGGAGCGGCATGATGTGCTTGACGAACTTCGCGACGGCGGTGTGTCCCACCTCCGTCGAGTCCACGGATTGCACCATTGCTTTTCCCCTTTGCCCGGCTCCGCCTAAGCGCCGCGATGAACCACGCAACGCATGTTGATGAATTTAAGATTTCGTGCAAGGGAGCGCGCCGGGTCAGCCGGCCGCCCTGCGCTAATCGCGCCAGCCCGGGTCCCGGCGGTCCAGCAAGCGGAGCATGGCGGGCCATTCCAGCACGCCGAATGGCCGGCGGGTGCCGGGTTGGTATTGGTGCACCGCGTGGTCCACGGTGCGCGCGTCCGGCATTGTCAGTTCGGCCCGGGCAGCCATGGCGTCCACCTGGGCGCGGCAGGCCATCTCCAGCCAATACATGCCGTTGAACGCCTCGGCGGCGCTGGGCCCGGTGACAAGCAGGCCGTGGTTGCGCAGCACCATGAACCGGCGGTCCGCCAGGTCGCGCTGCAGCCGGCTGCGCTCGTCGAGGTCCACGGCCGGGCCTTCGTAGTCGTGGGTGGCAATCGGCATGCAGCGCATCGCGGTTTGCGTCAGCGGCAGCAGGCCGCAGCGCATCGCCGAGACGGCCATGCCGGCCCGGCTGTGCGTGTGGATCACGCAGGCCGCGTCGGGACGGACGGCATGGATGGCGCTGTGGATGACGTAGCCCGCCGGGTTGATGCCGACATCCGGATGCGGGTTCAGCAGCACCGCGCCATCGAGGTCGATGGTGATCAGGCTGGACGCCGTGATCTCCTCGTACAGCCACCCGAACGGGTTGATCAGCAGCCGCTCGCCGTCGCCGGGGATGCGCCCAGGAATACGCAGGGTGACGTGGTTGTAAACCAGGTCGCTCATGCCGTAGATCGCCAGGAGGCGGTATACCGCGGCGCAGTCCAGCCGCGCCTGCCATTCTGCGTCCGAAACCCGGGCGCGGACGCCCGCGGCATGAGTGTCCGGCACCGCGCTACTCCGCCGGCACGGCGGCGGGGGTTTGCTTGCCCATCGCCAGCACCACGAACCCGGCCACGGCGGCAAACGCGATCAGCGGCAGCAGCCCCAGGGTGAAGCTGCCGGTCGCGTCCTTGATGGCGCCGATCAGGAACGGCCCCACGAAGCCCGCCAGGTTGCCGATCGAGTTGATCGCCGCGATCCCGGCCGCCGCCGTCGCGGCCGGCAGCATCTCGGTCGCCGTGGCCCAGAACGGCCCCTTCACGGCGTAAACGCCGAGCAGGGTGACGCAAAGCGCCAGCACGGTCGGCAGCAGGCTCGTCGCGAACAACACGCACGCCACCAGCCCGGCGGCGCATACGAACAACGGGATTGCCGTGTGCCACAGCCGCTCCCGCTTCTGGTCCGACCGCCAGCCCCACCAGATCATCGCGACGCAGCCAAAGGCGAACGGCACGGAGTTCAGCAGCCCGGTCTGCAAATCCGTCAGCCCGAAGCTCTTGATGATCTGCGGCTGCCACAGCGTCAGGCCGTAGTTGCTGGCGACGCTTCCGGCATAAACCAGCGCCAGCAGCAGCACCTTGCGCTGGCTCAGCACCTGCCACAGCGGGACCTTGTGCGCCGTTGCCGTGCGCCGGCGCTCGGCGTCCAGCCGGCGGCTGAGCCAGTCCCGCTCGGCGTCCGGAAGCCAGCGCGCCACGGCGGGCCGGTCCGGCAGCCATGCCAGGACCGCGAAGCCGAGCAGGACGGACGGCACCGCTTCCAGGATGAACAGCCACTGCCAGCCGCGCAGGCCCAGCACGCCGCCCATGCCCAGGATGGCGCCGGAGATCGGCGAGCCGAGCAGGCTGCTGATCGGGATCGCCACCATGAAGATGCCGACCACCCGCGCCCGGTGCTCGCTCGGGAACCAGTAGGTCAGGTAAAGGATGATCCCCGGGAAGAACCCGGCCTCCATGGCGCCCAGCAGGAAGCGCAGCCCCATGAACGACCAGGGTCCCGTGACCAGCGCCATGCCGGCCGAGACGATGCCCCAGGACACCATGATGCGCGCGATCCACTTGCGCGCGCCCACCCGCTCCAGCGCGATGTTGCTGGGCACCTCGAACAGGAAGTAGCCGAGAAAGAAGATGCCGGCGCCCCAGCCATACACCGTGGCGGAGAAGCCGAGGTCCTTGTTCATCTGCAGGGCGGCAAAGCCGACGTTCACCCGGTCAAGGAACGCCACGAAGTAGCAAACGATCAGGAACGGCACCAAGTGCCACGTCACCCGCCGCACGGCGGAGCGTTCCAGCGCCGCTTCGCTCATCAGGACCGACATCGCCGTCCCTCCCGTTTTGTTGCGGCGAAGCCTATCGAACCCAGGGTAGGAGCGCCAGCCTGGGGGCGGATGCTCGCGAGAGCTTGCGCAGGGCCGTCCGGCTTTGCGGCGTCGGGGTGCCGATCCTCACGGAACGGCGCTGACCGGGAGCAGGGAGGGCTGCGCCCGCGCAACGGCGTCCAACCGGCCGCGCCACGGGTCGGGACTGAACTGCGCGCCGCCCTCGCGCCCAAACAGCATGATGCCCTCATGCGCCAGGTCGTGCCGCGGCCAGGCGGGGAGGCCCGGGCCGTTCGGGTCACCGCTTCGCGCGAAGCGGGCGATGGCCTGGCGGAACAGGGTTGAAGCGGCCTGGTCCTGCGGCGAAACGGCGTCCGGATACCGGGCGGCCAGCGTGCCGAACAGGTAAGGCAGCTCGGTTGCATGCGGCGCGCCCGGCGTGTTCGCCCGCTCAAACGCGGCAACGTAGTCGAAGCGGTAGAGCCAGGCCGGCAGGCCGGCGCGCGTCACCTCGCGAGCGGCGAAGCGCGCCGGCTCATGCATGGTGAAGTCGGCGCCGATGGCGGGCGGCATGCCGTCCGCCGCGCCGGCCGCCGCGTATGCCGCCTGCGCCTGCGCTCGGTCCAGCCCAAAGATGGAAAGCGGGTCGGCATCCGGCAGCGGCTTCAGCGAGATGTCGGCGCCGGTGGTCCCGATCAGCAGCGGCACCCGCGCACCGCCCGCGTGCAGGACCTGGCCGGGCGTGCCGACCACGATCGCGCCGTCAAGGATCGGGCCCTTGGCAAAGCTTTCCGGCAGGCGCTGGTTCGCGCGCTGGCCGGGGATGTTCACGCTAGCGTTGATCATGGCCGCCGGCAGCGCGCGCAGCGCCGCCAACGCGTCCGGCCCGTCGCCTGTGATGCCGTGCGCTTCCGCAAACACCCGACCGACGCCGAGCGCCGAGCGCGTATCCGGCCCGGCACCGAGCGGCAAGCCGCCCAGCAACGGCCCGCGCCCGCCGCCCGACAGCACGACCGCGCGTCCGAACAGCCCGGCGCCGCGCGGCGAGGTCATGAGGTGCGCCACGGCATCGCCGCCCGCGGACTCGCCCATGACCGTCACCTGCGCCGGGTCGCCGCCGAACGCCGCGATGTTGTCCCGCACCCAGCGGAGCGCGGCGAGCTGGTCCATGAGGGCGAAGTTGCCGGTCTCGCCCTCCTCCGCGTGCACCAGGGCGGGGTGGCTGAAGAAGCCGAGCCGGCCCAGGCGGTAGTTCAGGCTGACCACCACCAGCCCTTCGCGCGCCAGCGTGCTGCCGTCGTAGATCGCCGGCGACGACCCGCCCTGCATGTATCCGCCGCCATGAATCCAGACGAGCACGGGCAGAAGGCCGGGCGCCGCCGGGCGCCAAACGTTCAGGTGCAGGCAGTCCTCCGACAGCGGCGCGGCGGAAGGAGCGGCGTCGCCGGGATCAGGCTCGTGCAGGCAATCGGCCCGGAACGCCGCGGCATCGCGCCCGCCCGTCCAGGGCGAAGGGGGCTGCGGCGCGCGCCAGCGCAGCGGCCCGACCGGCGCCGCCGCGTAGGGGACGCCCTTGAAGGCGGCGATGCCGTCCGCGACGGCGCCGCGCAGCTCGCCCCCGGCCACCCGGACGCTCGGCGGCGCGTCCTGCGCCGCCAAGGGGGCGGCGAGCACCATCAGAAGCGCCGACGCCGCCGCGGACAGCCGCCGCATCATCATGGGTGCGGCCCGGCCCCCGCGTCCTTCAGCTCCCGCAGTTCGTCCACGAGCACGCGGGTGTTCTCGGTGTAGTCGATGGGCACGGCGACCAGGTGCACGCCGCCTGCCTGGAAGGCGGCTTCCAAGGTCGGGATCAGCGCGTTTGTCGCCTCCACCCGATGCCCATGGGCGCCATAGCTTTCCGCATACCGCACGAAGTCCGGGTTGCCGAAGGTCAGCCCGTAATCCGGGAAGCTGTCCACCGCCTGCTTCCACCGGATCATGCCATACGCCCCGTCGTCCAAGACCAGCACCACCAGGTTCAGCTGCAGGCGCACGGCCGTTTCCAGCTCCTGGCTGTTCATCATGAACCCGCCGTCGCCGCACACCGCCAAGACGCGCCGCTCCGGATGCAGCAGCGCCGCCATCATCGCGGACGGCAGCCCCGCGCCCATGGTGGCCAGCGCGTTGTCCAGCAGCAGCGTGTTCGCGACGTGGGTGCGGTAGTTCCGGGCGAACCAGATCTTGTACATCCCGTTGTCCAGCGCCACAATGCCGTCTTCCGGGATCACCGCGCGCACGTCGTGCACCAGGCGCTGCGGCGTCGGCGGCCAGCGGTCCTCCGTCGCGCGGTCGGCGATGCGGGACAGGATGCCGTCGCGCAAAGGCAGCAGCGCGCCCGCGTGGTGCAGCCGGCCCTCGACGCGGTCGGCCAGCAGCTCCAGGCTGGGGCCGACATCGCCCACCACCTCGGCGTGCGGGAAATACACCTGGTCCACGTTGGCGGGCGTGTAGCTGACGTGGATTACCTTTGGCCCGCCCGGCCCCATGATGAAGGGCGGCTTCTCGATGGTGTCGTGGCCGATGGCGATGATCAGGTCGGCCCGGTCCACGGCCTCGTGCACGTAGTCGCGCTCGCTCAGCGCCGCGGTGCCCATATACAAGTTGCCGCCGCCGGGCACGGTGCCCTTGCCCATCTGGGTGGTGAAGAACGGGACCTGCAGCCGCCGCACGAAGCCGGCCAG
>CALMVT010000557.1 GCA_937873175.1 uncultured Acetobacteraceae bacterium
GCCGAGCAGCATCGTGCCGAACGCCAGGGCGAGCAGCAGCGGCAGGGACAGGCGGCGCGTCAGCTTCCCGGCCAGCGCTTCCAGCGCCAGGGTGCGCATCGAATCCAGCAGGGTGAACGCCACCAGGCACACCGCCAGGCCGATGACCAGCATGCCGAGGGTTTTGGTGTCCCGGGTGACGAGCACGCGGTTGAACACCTGCATGTTGAACAGCGGCACCGAAAGCGCCCCGATGTTGCACAGGAAGCTCAGCCCCGCGACGCACAGCACCCCGCGGATGGCGAGGCCCCGGGTCAGCGCGGCGGCCAGCCGTCCGTCGGATTCGGGTCCGGCCACGGGGTCAGGCCGGCATGACGTGGATCAGCGCCCACGCCGACATGGCCAGCGCGGCCGTCGAAAGCGCCGCCAAGCCGGCCAGCGCCCAGCGGGGCCGCGCCGTCCGCGGGCGCTGCCCCGCCATGGCCGCCATCCCTTGCTCCAGCCGGGTGACGAACAGTTCCAGAGTGGCGACGCTTTCGGCGAGCGAGGCCTGGGCCGCGGCGACCTCTGCCACCGACGCCGCGGTTGCGCCGGGCTGGGCGCCCGCCTGCGGCCCGGACAGCAGCGCAGCCTGGACGTTGCGGTGCAGCACGCGCTGCGAGCCGATCAGCATCTCCATGCCGCGGCTGAGCTGAACCAGCCGCTCGGCGATCCCGTCCTCCGCCGGCACGCTGCCGATCGGCACGGCGGCGCCGTCGGCGGTGCGGGCAAACACGCGCAGCTCGGCGATGCGCGACCGCAGCCGTTCCGGCGTTTTCAGCGTGAAGCCATGGCGCCCCTCGCCGATGCCGCTGCGCGCCAGGTCCGGACGCAGCCCGTCCGCCACCGCCTCCGCCACCACCTCCGCGCCCAGGCGCAATTCAACGGTCAGCGGCTCGGCCTGGCCGGGCATCCAGGCCCAGCCCATGGCGGCCTTTGCGGTGATTGCCTCGACGTACCCTGTAACAGCAGGGCCTGCGACCGCGGGCCGCGTCGCCCCCGTCAGCGCCGCGCTCATGCCGCACGGTCCTGGATGGCGGAAACCGCCGGCTGCACGCGCCCGGCCTCGGTCTCGTCCAGCATCTTGTGGGCGATGCCGTTCTCATCGAGGAACAGCCGCATTTCCCGGTAACGTTGATAGTACGCGCGGTTGAACCGCTCGAACAGCCCCTGGTCCCAATAATCCTCCAACTGGAACGCGCGGTTGGAGAACACGTCGAAACTCGGGATCTGCAGCGTTTCCGCGAACTCCGCCGTGCGGCTGTCATAGGTGAAGTACACGGACGGCACCCGGTTCGCGAGGCCCAGCAGGTTGCCGTGCAGCCGGTAGCCCAGCACCAGATCCTTGGCTCGCAGCTTCTGCTCGAACTCGGCCACGCTGTCGGCATAGAACAAGTTGGTGTCGTAAAGCCGCTCCAGCGGGTCGTCTTCGCCGCGCAGCCAGTTTTCCGCGCGCAGCTTGGCGACGTTGCGCTCCCGCTGCTCCGGGTTGCCCCACAAGATGTTCTTCTCCTCGACCTCGCCCTGCGCCAGCACGTCCAGGTTGAAGCGGCGGGACAGGTCCAGGATAGTGTCGCGCTGCAGGTCGAGGTAGCGGGGAAGGTCCTTGGCGTAGGTCCGGTCCACCTCGCGCCGCAGCGTGTAGGCGACCTCCCGCACGTTTTCGAGCGGCGGCAGGTCGATGCGCAGGTTGGGGTCGTTGTTGCGGAACACCGTGGGGCAGCCGATGATCCGCGCGTTGCGGATGCCCAGGGACCACAGCACGTCCGCGGTATAGGCGCCGCGCACGCCGAGCGACACGGAACGCTCGGCGATGAGCGCCAGCACCCGGCGCGTCGCCTCGTTCAGCACCAGCGGTCCCTTGGACGGGGCCTGCGCGCCGATGCCGAACGCGATGATCGGGATGCGCAGCTTCTCAAGCACGGTCGGCGCATTCTCCCAACCCATGCTCGGGTGCAGGTAGTTGGAGCCGCGCAGAAAAGCGTAATCGTACTCGGCGTTGTAACGCTCGATATCCGCGTCGGTCGGGGTGCGGATCTTCAGCGGCTCCAGATGCGTGAAGCGCAGCAGCTTCAGGGAGCTGTCGAACACGAAGGCGTCGCCGATGTTGTGGTAATGGTCCGGCGCCTTGTCGAAGCTCATGCTGGAGTACCAGCGGACGCAGTCGTGGTCGTACACCTCGCCGGAGGGGCTGATGACCAGGATCTTCTTCATGGCGTCGTCCTTGTTCTTTTCGTTGCTACGCCGCCACCCGGCGCGACGTGCGCGGGCGGCTTGCGGGAGGGGCGGCTTTCGGCGCCCGAGCGTCGCGGTAAACTTCGAGGTGCAGGCGGGCGAACTCGGCGAGGTTGATCGGCGCTGGCGCCGCCGCGGACAGCCGGTCCCACAAGCCTGGCTCTTCCAGCGCGCGGCCGAGCCGGTCGGCCAGGTCCTCCGGGCTGCCGGTGCGGAAATGCAGGCCGTTCACGTCGTCATGCACCTTTTCCGCCATGCCGCCGATGTCGCTCACGATCAGCGGGCGGCGGTGCAGGAAGCTTTCCTGGATCACCACGGGGGAGTTCTCCCACCAGATCGACGGCATCACGACCCAATCCACCCCGGCCATCAGCCCGTGCAGGTCTTCTGGCCGGTAGCTGCCGTGGAAGCGGGCGCGGCGGCCCGCGCGCTCCATCAATTGCGCGAACTGCGCGCGGAACGCTTCGGGCTGGAACTCCAGGTTGCCGCCAAACACGTTCAGCGTGGCGCCGCCCCAGACCTCCTCCGGCACGCGCAGCACGGCGTCCAGCAGGACGTGCAGGCCCTTGAACTCCGTCACCTGGCCGAAGAAGCCGAACCGGTCGCGCCGCCCGCCCGGCGGCAGCGCGCGCGGCGGCCGGGCATGGCCGTCCAGCCCGTTCTCGATCACGGTGAACCGCTCCGCCGGCAGGCCCCAGGCGCGGTAGCGGTCCACCAGGAACTGGCTCGGCGACACAAAGGCGTCGGCGAGCAGCAGGTGGTTCTTGATGTGCTGCTCGCGCCCGAACAGCACGGCCGGGCTGTGCTGCGGAAAGCAGGCGTTGCAGGCGGCGGGCGAGGCCTCATGGCAAAGCGCGCGGCGCCGGGTCTTCACCATCTGGCCGTGGTTCGGGCAGATCGGCAGGTATTCGTGGAACGTCAGCACGATGCGCGCCGCCGGAAGCTGCCGCCGCACCGCGGCGATGGCCTCGACGCCCAAGCCGATGACATGGTGGAAATGCACCACGTCCGGGCGGATCTGCCCGAGGTAGGCGGCGAATGCGCCGTCAAGGTCGGTCAGGCCGCCGTTCGACAGCCAGAACTCGTCCCAAGCGTCGGCATGGAGGAACGCCTCGCGCTCGCCCTGGCGCAGACTCATCAGCGGCGTCGCGGCGTGGCGGCGCATGGGCGGCGCGGCGCGGGCCAGGTAGAACGCCTCGTCCGTGCCGGTCGCCTGGATGGCGCGGAACAGGGCGTGCGATGCGACCTCCGCCCCGCCGATGGAAAAGGCCGGGTGCCCGTGGGAAATCACCAGAACGCGCATCCGCCTACTCCCGCCCAGCCGGGATCGCCCCGGGGAACGCTGGGGGGCGCCAGGCTTCGCGCAGCATCCACTTGTCCACGATGCGCCCCGCCTGGCCCTGCGCCTCCGCCTCGTCCTCCGGCGCGCAGACCTGCACGGACGGCATCCACACGCCGGCCAGCCCGGCCTTGCGCAAGCGCATGAAGAAATCCGCTTCCCGCCCGGCGTCGGTCGAAAGCACGCCCGCGCCGTCCAGCGCCGCGAGCGCCGGGCGCCGGAGCGCGCAGCATTCTAGCGTGCCGATCGCCGCCGGAACCGGCGCCTGACCTCCGGCCCCGGCGGCGGGCATGCCCGGCACCTGCGCCTGCGGCGGCGCGGCCGGCGCGATGTCCTGAAACCCCAGTTCGGCCGACCCGGCGTAGCGGACCGACCAGTCTTCATACAGCAGCGTCGGGCAGGCAAAGGCCGCGCCGTCGCGCCCCGTCGCCGCCCGGCACAGCGCCTGCCGCCAGCCCAGCGCC
>CALMVT010000558.1 GCA_937873175.1 uncultured Acetobacteraceae bacterium
GGGCAGGACTTCTCTGGGTCTGCTCCAACGATGTGCAACGCCCCTTGGGGTAAAAGGTCCCAACGCAATCGAGGGCGCCTTCGTGAAGGGCTTCGACCTTGCGACCGGAGAAGGCAAAGTCAGTATCCCGCTTCCCGCGAAACCTTCGCTGTGCAACGATCTTACAGTTGGACCCGATGGCGCACTCTACGTCACGAACACCCTGCAGCCCCAGATCCTGCGTCTAAAGCCAGGAGCATCCGAACTTGAAGTCTGGGTGCAGGACGACCGATTGAAAGGCGGACTCGACGGCCTCGCATTCGGACGGGACGGCTCGCTCTACGTCAACACGTTCGTTAGCGGCGAACTCTTCCGCATCGATGCGAGGGGCGGAGTGGCGGGAGCCGTCACCAAGCTCCAGACGTCTCGCCCGCTCAAGTTTCCCGATGGTTTTAAGGCGGATGGAACGACGTTCCTCATGGTCGAGGGCACCGGCCCTCTCTCCAAGGTCACAATCGTCGATGATCGGGCCGAGATCGAGACGGTCAAGGATTTCGCCGGACCGACTGGCCTGGCGCGGGTGGGCAATACCTTGTGGGTGGCGGAAGGCCAACTCGACTACCTCATGAATCCCGAAAAAAAGGGCCAGACCCCGACCTTCCAGTTGCGGGCGATCCAAGCCCCCTGAACGCGTTTTGCGAACACGCCGCTCGGACCGAGGGGGACGGCTCTCGCATTCCGGACATAGGTGCGGCTGGCCGCGGGCGAGGAGCTAGCCGAAGCTCAGACCGAAGAAGGCATGCCTTCGGTCAAGTGGTCCTTGGCCGCGGCGAGGATCCGCTCCGAGAGGGTGGGGTCGTCCACTGCCCGGGCGAGCACCAGCGCGCCGACCAGCATCGCCGTGACCGCCAGCGTCTCGTCCTCCCGCGCCTGCCGCCGCCCCTCCGGCAGCAACCGCGCGATGCGCCCCGCCGTGGCTCGCAGCCCTTCGGTGAAAACCCGTCGCACTGCAGGCGGCTGGCGCGGAATCTCGCAACCGAGGGCGGCGAGGGCGCAGCCCTGTCCCGGCTCGTCCCGGTGTCCCGCTGAAAGATAGCGCGCGATGAAGCCGCTCAGCGCCCCGCTGCCCGGCGCCGCCTCCTCCAGCGCGGCCTTTCCGGCGCTGCCGGCGAGCGCTTCGGCAAGCGCCTCCGCCGCGAGCCGCTCCTTCGAGCCGAACTGGCTGTAGAGGCTGCCGTGGGTCATCCCGGCGGCCTCGCCCAGCGCGTCCACGCCGACGCCCGACAGGCCGCGCTCGCGGAACAGCCGGGCAGCTGCAACCAAGATCCGCGACCGGTTCTCGGCGGCCTTTTCCTTCGTGACCCTCATGCCATGTTCTCCGGTTCCGCCTCTCTGAACGCGTGCTTGACATATTAGATAGCGACCGCAATCTTAACATCAATGATGGCGAGCTCCACCAAAGTCGTCACCACCCGGCGCCGGCGCTAGGCCACCGGAGCGGAGGAGCACGAGAGATGCGGATCCTGGTTCTCGGCGCCGGTGCCATCGGCGGCTACTACGGCCTGCAGCTGGCGGAGGCCGGCGCCGACGTGAGCTTCTTGGTCCGGCCCCGCCGCGCCGCGCAGCTTGCGCGGGACGGGCTGCGGGTCGAGAGCCGCGGCCAGCGGCTGCACCGCATGGTGCCCACGCTGTCTGCGGGGCAGGTTGCAACGCCTTTCGACCTCGTCCTCCTCACCTGCAAGGCATACGACCTGGGCGGGGCGGTCGAGGACATCGCGCCGGCGGTGGGCAGCTCCGGCGTGGTGCTGCCGCTGCTGAACGGCGTTGCGCACTACGACGTGCTGGACGCCCGCTTCGGCGCCGACCGCGTGCTCGGCGGACTCTGCTACATCGCCGCCGCGCTCGGGGCCGACGGCGTCATCCGCCACACCAGCCCGGGCGACGACATCCGGTTCGGCGATCGCGCCGGGCGGCCCGCGCCAGGGGCCGAGAGGCTCGCCGCGCTCTTCGCCGGGACGCCGGTGCAGGCCACAGCCGCGGACGACATCGTGCAGGCGCTGTGGGAGAAGTGGTGCATGATCGCCGCGGGCGCCGCGCTCACCTGCCTGCTGCGCGGCACAGTCGGCGAGATCATGGCGACCGACGACGGCGAGGCGGTCGCCACGGCGATGATGGCCGAATGCCGCGCCGTCGCCGCCGCGCTCGGCCATGCGCCGCGGCCCGAGGCGGAGGAGCGGACCCGGCGCCAGCTCACCGACCGGGGATCCCGCTGGGCAGCCTCCATGATGCGCGACATCGAGGCGCGCGTGCCGCGGCTCGAGGCCGAGCACGTCATCGGCGACCTGATCCGCCTCGGCCGGGAGGCCGGCGTCGCGGCTCCGCTGCTGCGCGCCGCCTACGCGCAACTCCAGACCTTCAACGCCCGCGGCGCTGCCCGCCTCGCGCGATGCCATCCCGACGCCGCCTGAGCGCGGCCACGCGGCACGACCGGGCCGAACAGGGGCCTGCGTGCCTCGCCCTGGACGCCGAGGTAGCGCCCCTTCCCACATCCCGGAGCACAAAGATGCAGCACAACAGCACGGCCGGGGCGGCCCTGGTCACCGGCGCGTCCTCCGGCATCGGCGCCGTCTACGCGGACCGCTTGGCGCGCCGTGGCCACGACCTGGTCCTCGTCGCCCGGGACCGCCCGCGCCTCGAGGCCCTGGCAAGCCGCCTTCGGGAGGAGACCGGGCGAAGCGCCGAAATCGTGATTGCCGACCTTGCACGGGACACGGCGCTGCATGCCGTCGAGGCGCGGCTGCGGGACGACCCGCGCATTGCCATGCTGGTGAACAATGCCGGGATGGCGGTCGCCGCACCGTTGCTCTCCGCCGATCCGGACCGGCTGGAGGCGATGGTCCGCCTGAATGTCGTTGCCGCCATGCGCCTGGCCGTCGCGGCGGCCGTTGGCTTCGCGGCGCGCGGCCGCGGCACGATCGTCAACATCGCCTCGGTGCTTGCGCTCGCCCCGGAGCGGTTCAACGGGGCCTACAGCGGCACCAAGGCCTTCGTGCTGAACCTCAGCCAGGCGCTGAGGGCCGAGCTCGCGGGGCGCGGCGTCCGGGTTCAGGCGGTCCTGCCCGGCGCGACCCGGACGGAGCTCTGGGGAAGGGCGGGCACCGACGTCGCCAGCCTGCCGCCGGAGATGCTGATGGAGGCGGGCGAGATGGTGGACGCCGCCTTGGCCGGCCTGGATCTCGGCGAGCCGGTCACCATCCCGTCGCTGCCCGATCTCGCCGGCTGGGAAGGTTTGCAGGCCGCCCGTCTCGCGCTCGGGCCCGACCTGTCGCGCGCCCACGCCGCCCACCGCTACCGCGCTGCGACCCCGAAAGGCCAGGGCGTGCCGGCCGGAGCCGCGCCATGAGCTTGAACCTCTCAGCAAGCGCCGTGCCGCCGGCCAGCGCCGCGCCGCCGGCCATGAACCCGCGCACCCGCCTGCTGCTGCACGGCGCCATCCTGCCGACGTTGATGCGCCTGGCCTGGCCCAACATCCTGGTCATGCTGGCGCAGGCCTCCACCGGGTTGATCGAGACCTGGTGGGTTTCGCGGCTCGGAACCGACGCGCTGGCCGGCATGGCGCTGGTCTTCCCGGTGTTCATGATGATGCAGATGCTGTCCGGCGGCGCCATGGGCGGCGGCATCTCCTCCGCCATTGCGCGGGCGCTCGGAGCCGGGCGCCGTGCCGACGCCGACGCGCTGGTGCTGCACGCCATCGTCATCAACGGCCTGCTGGGCCTGGCCTTCTCCGCCGTGGTGCTCGGCTTTGGGCCGGAGCTCTATCGAGCCTTGGGCGGCGAGGGCGGCTCCCTGCGGGCGGCGCTCCTCTACTCGAACGTCGTCTTCGCGGGCACCACGCTGGTCTGGCTGATGAACGCCTTCGCCAGCGTGGTCCGAGGCACCGGCAACATGCTCGTCCCCTCGCTGGCCGTCTGTCTTGGCGTTGCGCTGCTCATCCCGCTTTCGCCGCTCCTGATCTTCGGCCTCGGGCCCTTGCCGGCGTTGGGCGTCGCGGGCGCCGGGCTCGCCGTGGTGGCCACCACGGCGTTCACCGCTTTGTTCCTGGCCTGGTACGTGCTGTCCGGCCGCAGCCTCGTCCGGCTGCGCCCGGCACGGCTGCGGGCGGCCCTGTTCAACGACATCCTGCGCGTCGGCGCCGTGGGGTCCGTCAGCACCCTGCAGACGACGCTCACCGTGGCGCTGACCACCGCCCTGGTCGGCGGCGCCGCGGGGCCGGACGCCATCGCCGGCTACGGCACGGGCGCGCGGCTGGAGTACCTGCTGGTGCCGCTGGTCTTCGGCCTCGGCGCCCCCATGGTCGCCCTCGTCGGCACGAACATCGGCGCCGGCCAGCCGGCGCGGGCGCTTCGCATCGCCCTCACGGGAGGCGCCCTGGCCTTCGCCATGTCCGAGGCGGTCGGCCTGGCCGCGGCGGTCTGGCCACAGGCCTGGCTCGGGCTGTTCGGCGACGACCCGCGGATGCTGGAAACCGGCACCGCCTACCTCCGCAGCGTGGGTCCCGCCTACGGTTTCTTCGGCCTTGGCCTCTCCCTCTACTTCGCCTCGCAAGGGGCCGGCCTGCTGTTCTGGCCGCTCTTCGCCGGAATGCTGCGGATGCTGATCGCGGTCGGGGGCGGCTGGGCGGTGCTGCACCTGACCGGGTCGCTCGGCTGGCTATTCGCCGCGCTCGGCACGGCCCTGGTCGTTTATGGGGTGATGCTCGGCGCGGCGGTCGCCTCGGGCGCCTGGTTCCGTCGGCGCTGACGGGGCCCCAAGATGGAAACCGCTGCAGAAATAACTCCGGCCGAACAGCTTGGATGATATTACGCCGCAGATAGGTGGGCACGCGCAGAGGCGGCAGCCGTCTTATGTCGCGAGCCAGGGAGCAGCACGATCTTGCCGCCGATCCCACCGGCATTGATGCGGGCATGGACCTTGCGCGCGGCCGACAGGGGCAAGCGGTCTACGACGACGGGGTAGATGGCGTTCTGCTTCAGGAGCTCGAACAGCGTGGCCATGTCGGCCTTGAACTCCCCCGAGTGCGTCTCGCGGCGCGGGGTGAAGGTGTAGAACACCGCTCTTCTCCCTCCGAACAGCGGACTCAACGCCCCTAAAGCTTCAGGCGTGCAAGCCCGAGCGCGGCAGAGGCCAAGCCCTCGGCCCCGGTCGCCATCGTTTGCGACCCGTAGCCGACGAGCAGGCCGCCGCGCGTGAGGCAGGCGAACGAACGCGCGAAATGCGCGCCGCCGATCGCGTCGAATGCGGCATCGACACCGGGGCCGCCCTCGCGTCCCGCCGTGAGCCGCCGCACGGCGACGACGAAGTCCTCGGCCCGGTAATCGACCGCGGCGGTGCCACAGCGCTCGACGGCGCGGACGTTCGCGGCCGAGCACGTGCCGATGGCCGTCAGCCCGAAGTGGCGTGCCAGATCGAGCAACGCCGTAACAACGGTGCCTGAAGCCCCGATGGCGAACCGACGCGCTGGCCGGCATGGCGCTGGTCTTCCCGGTGTTCATGATGATGCAGATGCTGTCCGGCGGCGCCATGGGCGGCGGCATCTCCTCCGCCATTGCGCGGGCGCTCGGAGCCGGGCGCCGTGCCGACGCCGACGCGCTGGTGCTGCACGCCATCGTCATCAACGGCGGTTGGGCCTCGCCTTCTCGGCATTGAGACGCACGACGGGACTATTTCCGCCGGCTCGCGCGAAAGCGGCGGTGCCTGCTTCCGCTTCGAACTGCCCGTCCAGGCCCGTCATGACCGACAACAGGGCTCACCTAGCGTCAGCTAGGTGAGCCCTGCTCCGCAGTTACTTGAGGAACGTGTTCACGTTGGTCACGAGCTCGTCTGGAACTTCGTCGGGAATGAAGTGCCCGCTGTCAGCCAGACGGACGACCCGGACGTTCGTAGCTTTCGCGGGCATCACACCTGCCAGCCAACCATAGCCGGGACCACCAAGAGCCAGGACCGGCATCGCGAGCTTCGCATAACTGTCGTCGTCGACGATGTCCTGCGGGAATGCCTGGTACCACGCGTCCCCGGCGCGAATAGCATCGGGGCTTGAGTATGCAGCTTCGAACACGTCGCGATCGCGAGCGTCGACAGAGGCATCATCCTTCAGCAGATAGTGGAAGATCCAGTCCTGCTCGATCCGGATACCACCACCAGCTGCCATCTTGGCGTGCAGTTCGGGCACTTGGTGATAGGCGAACCACCACGTGTATCCATGCGAACCATCCCCTACTTTCTCGCTAAAGGTGCCGACACCCGGCAGCAGCGGCCACTTGGCAAGTAACGCGTCCGGCGGTGCTACGTCCAGAAGGACCACGCGACGTGTCAGGCTGGGATAGTTTGCAGCGAAGCTGTAGGCGACCATCGAACCAATATCGTGGCCGACCACATCGACTTGATCGAACCCAAGCTTCTTCACCAGGCCGGCAATATCACCGGCCATGGTCTTCTTGTCGTAACCACCAGCCGGTTTATCGGAGGCGCCCATCCCTCGGAGATCGATGACGACGACCCGGTGGGTGCGGGCGAGCGCCGGCATGACCTTATGGTAGGCCCACCATGTCTCCGGCCATCCGGGAAGGAGCAGCAATGGCTTGCCCTCGCCACCCGCCACATAGTGGATCCGGACACCGTTCACATCTGCGGTCCCCTCGCTGAAGCCCGGGAGCGATCGGACAAGCGCTGCGTCGCTGATGTCGGCGCGGCCTTCCGTTGCCGCTTGTGGAGGAGCTGCGTACGCTACCTGTACAGCGCTGAGGTCCAGCGCGGCGCTAAAAATAGATCGGATAACAGGGTTGCTGATCATGGTGGCGATCTCCTGAAGGTCGTGGGTCGCGGGGACGAGCGGCCCGGTTGAGGTCCGCATCGCCGTTGCGGGCGGGAGCGAGCGTTCGGCGCCTCGATCGGTTGAGGTCCCTTTCGCGTTCGATGGCGCAAAGGTGGACCGCGCAAACCGTGGCGATAATCAGCTAAGAGTGGGGAGTATCTTCCCGCAGAATGGAAAAATCCGTGAACCGGCTCGACGCAATGGCCACGCTCCTCGCCGTGGTGGACGCCGGCGGTTTCTCGGCTGCCTCCCGCAAGCTGCGGGTTCCTGTCACAACGGTCAGCAGGCGGGTGGCCGATCTCGAAGCGCATCTCCGGACCAAGCTGCTGCAACGGACGACCCGCAAGATCACGCTGACGGATGCAGGAGCGCCCTATGTCGCGGCCTGCCGCAGGGTCATCGAGCAACTCGACGAGGCTGAGCGGACGGCGGCCGGAGAGTATCAAAGCCCGCGTGGCGAACTGACCGTCACCGCGCCACTTGTCTTTGGCCGCATGCACCTTGTGCCAGTCATCGCGGAATTCATGGCGCAGTTTATCGACATCCGACTGAATTGCCGTTTCAACGATCGCGTGTTGAACCTTCAGGATGAGCACATCGATGTTGCGATCCGCATCGGTGATTTGCCGGACAGCAGTCACCGTACACGGCGTATTGGAACGGTCCGTCGCGTCGTGTGCGCGAGCCCGGATTACCTTTCACGCCACGGCGAACCACGAACCATGGCGGACCTGGCCGCGCATAGCTGCGTCGGCTTCCATAGCTTCGACAGCTTCGACCCGCCTGGGAACTGGCTTTTCGCAACAACCGATAGTGTGGTTTCCATACCGATCCGCTCACGGATCACATTTGACACGATCGAGTCCGCCATCGACGCGGGTAGTGCCGGCATGGGCCTGATCCGAGTGTTCTCCTACCATGTGCGCCCGGTGTTTCGGTCGGGCATACTGCAAAAGGTGCTGCCGGATTTCGTGCCGCCCAGCGTGCCCGTGCACGTCCTGCACGGAACAGAGGACATGACACCGTTGAAAGTGCGAGCCTTTATCGATTTCTGCGTCCCGCGCCTGCAGGCATGCCTGGCGCTTTGATCACAGAGTAACGCGATGCCTGCTGCGGAGTGTCCGATCCCGAAGCAGATGCAGGCGTAATTCGCGACGTAGCTTGGTCCCGTTCGGGTCTACCCCAGCGAGCCGCTGTCATGAGACACTTTCCGTGTCTTGCATGGGTTGTTTTCAGGTTCTGCGGCACTTTCCGTGCTGTCATCTCCTGTTCATGCGGCCTGGAGCACGCGAGCGCGGAGGAGAGCAAACCCGGCGCGTCCATACATGGATCGCTTGATGGTCTTGATGCGGTTGATCTGGCCCTCGGCGGGGCTTGTGGTCCAGGGCGTGTCCAACGCGGCCTGCACAGCGGCGAGGTCGCGCCGCAGGCTTGCGGCGAATTCGGCGAGCTGTGTGGCAGCCACGTCTTCGAGCACCTTGCCCAGGCTCTCCTGCCCCTTGCGGCGCAACAGCAGGTTGAGCCGTTTCGCGATGGCGATGGCGTCCGCCAGCCCGGGCGCCTCCGCCAGCAGCCGGGCGACGAAGCCCCGCTCGGCCTCCGGCAGCGCGTCAGTGTCGGCCATCAGCAGCCGTGCGATCCGTCGTGCAGGGGGCGGCTGCCGTGCCACGCGCCCCGCGCCAGCCTCGTCCGTGTCGCCGTCCCAGCCGCATCGCGCAAATGCTCCGCATTTCGCTGAGCTGCGCGTTTCGGCAAGCTCGTCCTTGCGTCGCCGCCCTGCCCAGGCGCGCACGGTTGTGGGCCGTCCAGTGAAACCGAGGCCGGCCAACTCGTGCCAAAGCTGCGTGGCGTTGCGGCAGCCTTCCGTCCAGCGCCGGTCAAGGTGGGCCACACAAGCGTCGAGCACGCCGCCGCGGCGCGGCTTCGCCCAGGACGGGGCATGGCCGAGGCGCAGCCAGCGCCGGACCGTCTTGCGCTCGGCCTCCAACAGAACGGCGATGCGGCTGATCGACACGCCATCCGCCCGCAGCCGGGCTGCTTCCTCGTAGCGTGCCTGCCGGCGCGCTAGCGACGCCTGGCTGGCCCGTTCGGCCGCAGTTGCCTTGTGGGGCGCCGGCGTGGGCACGGACACGTGCGCCCTCGCCGGGGGCTGCTCATCAGGGGCGTGCTGTGCAGCTCGGCGTGCGGCAGCGCTGTGCCGGTCGGCAAGGGCCTGCATGGCCGTGCCCAGGTTGCGCAGCAGATGCCAGCGGTCCGTCACCTGCTTGGCATCAGGCGCGCCCTGCCGCGCGCCGTCCGCGTAAGCACCGGCGCGGTCGCGCGCGATCACCTCGACACCGGGATGCCCGCGCAGCCATGCCGCAAGCGTGTCGGCTTGGCGGTCAGGCAGGAGGTCCACGACCCGGTTGCGTTCCAGGTCCACCAGCACCGTCCCGTAGCGATGGCCGCGGCGCCAGGCCCAGTCATCAATCGCAAGCACGCGCGGGGTGGGCGGGTCGGCGCCGCCACAGGCCTGGCGCACCAGCATGCGCCGCAGCGTGTCGGGGCTGGCCGGCATGGACAGGCGCTCAGCCAGACGCGCGCCAGCCCGGCCACCGAGTGCCAGGCCGAGGTGATGCTGCAAAGCACCGAGCCGGCCGGTGCGGCGCACCCAAGCGGCCGCCACATCGCCCAGCTGCTCGGCAAAGGTCTGCCGAGGACAGGCCGGGCATGAACAGCGGAAGCGGCGCGCTTGGATGCGCAGCACCACTGGGCGGCCCTGCCAGGGCAAATCGCCCAAGATCCGTTCATACCGGCTGTGGAGATGGCTCGACATCGTGCCGCAATCGGGACAGGCGGCCGCCGCGGACAGCGGCTGGGTGAGGATGGTGATGCGCTCAGGGGTGGGCAGGACTTGCACAACGACCAGGCCTGCTGGGATCAAGGGTAAAAGGCGCTTGGACAACGACAGCTTTCAACGAGGAAGGTGTTCCCCTCATGTGCTCATCCCGCCCCGCAACGGCTACCCAACAGCACGGAAAGTGCCGCAGAACCTGTTTTCAGGCTTCCGAGACGCTAGTGTGAGTGGGTCTAAACCCTAGCGAGACGGAGCGCCACACCCGCATGCCCCTTTACGGCTACGCTCGCGTGAGCACCCTCGACCAGGACCTCGGCATCCAGCGCGCCGCCCTCAAAGGAGCAGGCTGCAAGGTGATCCGTGCAGAGAAGGCGAGCGGCACGCGACGCGACGGCCGGACCGAGCTGCAAGTGCTGCTCGATTTCGTGCAGCCCAGCGACACCCTGGTCGTCACCCGCATCGACCGGCTCGCCCGGTCCATGAAGGACCTACAGGACATCGTGCACGAGTTGAAGGCGAGAGGCGTGGCGCTCCGCGCGACCGAGCAGCCCGTGGACACCAGCACGGCTGCCGGCAAGGCGTTCCTGGACATGCTGGGCGTGTTCGCCGAGTTCGAGACCAACTTGCGCCGCGAGCGCCAATTGGAGGGGATCAAGGCGGCGAAGGCAAAAGGCATCTACAAGGGCCGCAAGCCCAGCATTGACGCGGCCGAGCTGCGCCGGTTGCGTGACGAGGAGAAGCTTGGGCCTGCCGCAATGGCGCGCCGGCTCAAGATCGGCCGGGCCAGCGTCTATCGCGTGCTCGGAAAGTCGGTGCCGGCGTAGCGGCCCGGCTCAGGCTGCGAGCTTACTTTGCAATTCACAGCACGAATGTTGGGTCGTCCCCTATGGGGCGCGAGCCGGCGCTAGTCCTCCGCGGCCAGCAACTCATCGAGCGTGACCGGACAGGCATCCGGCACGGGCAAGGGCGGCTGGCCGTCAATGGTGTCAGGCATGATGTGCCGCGCCTGCCGGTAAAGGCGGTCCATGTCGATCCGCTGGCGCATGGATTGGGTGAAGCGTGCCGCCGCGTCGATGCGGAACCGGCGGGCTTCCGCCTGCCAATGGGGCACCTCGCGGGACAGCGGCCAAGCCACGGCCTTCAGCATGTGGGCGAGCGCCTGCCGAAGGAGCGACTGGACCGCTTGAAATTGCTCGCTGCCCACGCTTTCGATTTCCTCGATGATGTTGGCCCAGTCCGGCG
Source organism: uncultured Acetobacteraceae bacterium (assembly GCA_937873175.1). Lineage (GTDB taxonomy): Bacteria > Pseudomonadota > Alphaproteobacteria > Acetobacterales > Acetobacteraceae > CAHJXG01. The sequence continues at coordinate 10,929 of CALMVT010000558.1, forward strand.
CTTCGTTGCCCGCCTCGCCCGTCGCGTGCTGGCGCAGCAGCCGGGCCTGGTGCTCGGACCACTCGAGTACGTCGGTGTCGTAGAGTTCGCCCATGTGCGTGCTCCAGGTTCTGGGGGCAGCATAATTACCGCAGCGTCTGATCGCTATATGTGGCGGCTTGCACTCACACGTCGCGGCTCGCGCGCACCTCGTAGTGGGCGGCGCGCTCGTCAAGGTGCGCAAGCACCCGACGCGCGCTGGCTGGCACGTATGCAACCCCGTGGTCTTCGCCCACGAACGCCGTGACTACGTCTTGCGAGGCGAACCACATCACCGTCATGAACTCGGTCTCGTGTTCCAGCTCGCGGCGGAACAGTTCGATGCGCAAGAAGCCCGGGATGCGTTTGGCGAGGATGCCCGGAAAGACCTCGCCTTTGAGCAAGCCTTCGTAGCTGTCCGCCAGCGCCCGCGTCGTCCAGCCGTGCCACGCGGTTCTGTCAGAACTGGTGCCGGCAAGTATAGCCGGTGCTCTCGAGCATGCGG
>CALMVT010000559.1:0-10648 GCA_937873175.1 uncultured Acetobacteraceae bacterium
ATTACAGCCAGGTGTTCACTGTGGTTCCCAGCCTTGGCCTGCCCGACACCGCGTCCAAGGTCGCCATTCCCGCGACGCATGCGGTTTGGGGCGCCACGATCCTGAACACGGCGCCGCATCACGCGGCCGCGGTGCAGTTCCTGCAGTTGCTGTTCAGCTCGCAGAGCGTCGCGCTGCAGGCGGCCGGTGGCCCAACCCCGATCAGCCCGCCGGTGGCCAGCCGCGCCGATTATGACCAGTTGCCGGCGGAACTGCAGTCGGTCGTGCGGCAGTAGCCGCCGGCCGCCGCCGTGCCGGCGCCCGGCACCGCGGCATCCAGGTCGGCATCGGCGAAAACGGCGAGGCTGCCAGGCCGGAGGTTGCGTCGGCTGGCCTGGACTCAGCGGTGCGGCACGGCAAGCACAGCCTGCAGCCGTTCCAGCTCGGCTGCCCCAGCGCTCGCGGCGCCCTGCTCCAGCGCCCGATACAGCCGGACCACCTCCGCGCCGAGCGGCAGCAGGGTGGCGCCCCCGCCGCCCGCGCCGCCAGGCCGGGCCGCGATCAGGGGCGCTGCAAACGAAGCATTCAAGCTGTCCACCAGCGTCCAAGCCCGGCGGTAGCTCATGCCCATGGCGCGGCCTGCCGCCGAGATCGACCCGGTTTCGCCGATCAGCTCCAAAAGCCGCACCTTGCCCGGCCCCAGCGTCGGCCGCCCGGCCACGTCCAGCCGCAGGGTGAGACGAAGGGTGGCGACGGCCGGCGGCGCCGGGTCGCGCTTGCGGGCAGGGCGGGTGATCTTCGGGCGGTCGGCCTGCGGTTCGGGCGTGGTCATGGGGGCAGCATACAGCCCGGATCGCGTCCGCCAACGCTGCATCCGGTGTCTATGGCGGCTCGCACTTATCCGCGGTCGGGCCGCACTCATTTGTCGGCTTTGGCCGGGGCGTGACCGTGCGGATGCCCATTCTGCCGGGCAATGAACCCGTGTAGGGTGTCAACGTGTCCGAACCGCGCGCCCGCACAGGTTTCCCGGCCCGATGACCCGCACGGTAAACGGTTGCGCGTGCGTTTGGGTCGCAAGGGGCGCCCTGCATGCCCTGTTGGGCACACCCTGAGCAAAGGCGCGACGATGGAGCGGGGCCGATGAGCAGCAAGGACCAGCCCGCGGCAACGCTTGCGGCCAGCAAGGAAGCAGAAGTCCGGGCAAGCTTCGCCCGGCAGGGCCTGATGCGGGGCATCGGCGCCGCGCTTGCGGAACTCGGGCCTGGCCGATGCCGGGTCGAGCTGCCGTTCTCGGACCTGGTCGGGCAGCAGCAGGGCTTCTTCCACGGCGGTGTCATCGGCGCCGTGGCCGACACGGCCGGCGGCTGTGCCGCGCTCACGCTGCTGCCGGCCGGCAGCGAGGTGCTGACGCTGGAGTACAAGATCAACTTCCTCCGCCCCGCGGCTGGCGCGCGGCTTGCCGCCGAGGGCGTGGTGCTGCGCCCCGGGCGTTCCGTCACGGTTACGCGGGTAGATGTTTACGTGCTGACGGGCGACCGGACGACGCTCTGCGCCGCGCTTCAGCAGAGCATCATGCGTGCGCCCGGTGCGCCGCCGGCTTCGGCCCTACCCGACCACAGGTAAGCGCGAGCCGCTTCGGGTGCGGAGGCCAGGACTTCGCGCTTCCCCATCCATCCCATCGCCCGCCCGTCGCTGCCGATGGTGGACGGCGGGCTGCGCGGGGCCTCGCCCGGCATGGCGGTGACGGGGCCGAGCGCTTCGTCACCGCGAAGCGCGCGGCGCGCCCGTGCCGCAGAAGGCCCGCAGCTCGTCGAGCACGGCGGCCTCGACCGGGATGCCCGCCGTGGCCGCCCTGGCCCGCGCGGCATACCGCCGCTCTCCCGGCATGCGCCGGCTGCCGCCGGCCTTGATGGCCGCGAGCAGCGCTTCCACCCGGGCGCCGAACGCCGTCGCCCCGGCGGCTGCCGGGTCGAGCAGCAGCAGGAACTGGTTGGACAGCGAGGTCGCCGCGCCGGGCAGGGCGGCGCCGCCGTCCTCGAACCCGAACGTGCCGCCGCCGAACGCGGCCGTCAAGATCTCGACCATGAACGCGATTGACCCGCCCTTGGCTCCGGCGAAGGGCAGCAGCGCCCCGCCGTCCAGCACGGCCGCAGGCTCCGTCGTCGCCTGCCCGGCCCGGTCGATGCCGGCGCCCGGCGGCAGGGGCTTGCCCGCAGCCCGGTGCAGCAGCACGTCGCCCTGCGACATGGTGCTGGAGGCTTGGTCCCACACCAAGGGCGGCGCGCCGGGGCGCGGGCAGGCGAACGCCACGGGATTGGTGCCCAGCACCTTGCGCGTTCCGTCCCAGGCCGTCATCAGGCTGCGCGAGTTCACGGCGGCGAGCGCGATGAACCCGGTCGCGGCGAAGGGTTCGACATCGGGCCACAGCGCCGCGAAGTGGTGCGCGTTCCGGATCGTCAGTACGGCGGTGCCGTTCTGCCGGGCAAGCTGCGCCAACTGGTCCCATGCCCGCGCCAAGGCGATCTGGGCAAACCCGTTTCCGGCATCGGCGGCGAGCAGACTGGGGGTCCGCTGCTCGACGCGCGGCTCGGCCCGCGCGTCCACCCAGCCGCAATCCATGCTGCTGACGTAGCCCGGCATCCGCTGCAGGCCATGGCTGCGCGCCCCGTCGCGCTCGGCCGCGACGACGACCCCGGCCACCGTCCGCGCATCCGCCAGCGCCATTCCCCGGCTTTCAAAGATGGCGGCCACCAGGTCGGTCAGGTCCTCAATGGACAGGATGGGCGTTGTCATGATGTCCCCCGTAGATGCAACTTCATCGGATGCGCGCTGCCGCCCGCGGCCGTCGTGTTGCTGCTTGTTGACCGTTCCTGCACCAACAAGCCAGCGTGCCCCGGCATGGGGTGCGTGAACCGCCGCCCCGCTTGTCGCAAACCCCGCCAAAGATCGTCATGCTCGGCGCCGATGCTTGGGCAACAGCCGGAAAAGGGATTGGAGATGGCGTGGGTCATGGTGGTGGTCGCTGGGCTGCTGGAAATGGTGTGGTCCTACTCCGCCAAGCAGTCGCAAGGCTTCAGCAACTGGGGCTGGGGCGCCCTGACCATTGCAACGTCGCTGGCGAGCTTTTTCCTGCTGACGTTCTCCATGCGCGGCCTGCCGCTCGGCACGGCCTACGCCGTTTGGACGGGAATCGGGGCGGTTGGCACATTCGTGGTCGGGATCACCCTGATGAATGAGCCGGCCGGCTTCTGGCGCGTCGCCAGCGCCGCGCTGATCGTGGGCGGCGTGATCGGGCTGCGGCTGACGAGCAAGGGCTGACATGGGCACGTTTCGCATCCTCCCGCATATCCTCGCCCTTGCGGCCGCCTACGCGCTTGCGGTGCCGATCGGCTGGGACCGCGAGCGGGCGGACCGCAGCGCCGGGCTGCGCACCTTTCCGCTCGTCGCCGTTGCCACCTGCGGCTTTATCCAGGCCACCGAGGAGGTGATCGGCAACCACCCCGAAGGCCAGGGGCAGATCATCGGCGGCCTGATCACCGGCGTGGGCTTCATCGGCGGCGGCGCCATCCTGCAGCAGGGCACGTCCGTGCACGGCACGGCCACGGCGGCGAGCCTGTGGGCCACAGGCGCCATCGGCACCGCGGTGGGCTTGGGCGCCTACGACTCCGCCCTTGTGATCGCCGCCTTCACCATCCTGACCTTGCGCCTGCTCGCCCCCTTGAAGCGCCAGGGCCAGGGAGACGAGCAGGATCGGAAACCAGACAAGCCCTGAACAGCCGACCTACGGGTCGGAGGCCGCGACCACCGCGGCGGCTTCCTGTTCCTGGGGAGTTCGGGCTGGCGGCGTCGAACGTCGCCAGCCGACCTGGCCGGAAACCGATGCGAACGCTTCTCATCTGCAAGTATCGCGCGATTGATTGCACGTGCATCCTTCATGCAGGGACGCCAACTGCAAATGATTATCATTTCTATTCTCAACTCCATTGCTTTCCTGTCAGCATGGACTTAAACCGTTCTGCGGTTTTCTTTCAGATACTATTGAACTTCCCGGCGCAGCGTGCGATAGAGTCGCTGCTCGGGCAGGGCCGCCCGACCTGAACAATGGAGTTTGTCATGGCGAGCACCTTCCAAATCCAAGACGCCGCGTGCACCAAGTGCACGTTCTTTGAACTGCGCGCCGCCGCCGGCCCGGATCTCGGCCTGTGCCGCTTCAACCCGCCGGCCACCCAGCCCAGCGCCGACGCGCATGGCTTGTGGCCCGTTGTCGCCGCCCAGGACTGGTGCGGCCATTATGAGCCCCAAGCGGCCGCGCAGGCCGGCTTGCGCGCCGCCGGGTAGGCAGCCGCGGCCAAGTCAGTCGGAGGACCAGGCCGAACGCTTCAGGCTCCCGCGGCAGCGAACCCGGCTTGAGGGTTCTGCTACGTCAGCGACTCAAGGCAGACAGGGGCGGCAGAACGGCTTGTCGCTCCCGCAAGAAGCGCAGGCGACACTGTGGCGTTCATCGGAGCCCCCCCCAACGCGCCACGCGGCGGCACCCCCATTCTGTCGCCCGCAGCCTGGCTCAACTTGTAGGGGAGCCTGGCCAAGCCACATCGATTCCATCCAGCACCAGGCCGTGCATGAACGCGACGCGCAACGCCGGCGCCGGGATGCACGGCGGCGGACACGCCGGCAGCACGCAGCCGTTTCCTGCAAGGGCGGCGGCCAAGGCGCGGACCGCATCGGCCAGGCCAGCCCGCTGCCGCCGGTCCAGCGCGAACTTGTATAGGTAGTTGTCGAGCACCGGCCAGTTGCCGGCCTGCGCCGCCGCAAGCGCACGCAGCAACCGGCGCTCGTCCTTGGTTGGGTCCGCTCGTCCCGGCTCCCCAATGCTCGGCGCACGCACGCCCGGCGCCTGTTGCCCGGTTGTCAGGAACGCCTGAAAAGCCGTTTCGGCCCGCGCCAATTCGGCAGAGAACGGCAGGGCGGCGCGGCCGCCTTTCCCGACGCTGAAAGGCCGGGCGAGGTGGCGCAGGGTCTGCACGGCCACCCATCGGCAGAACTCGTGTGAGCGGGAACGCAGGCCAGGCTCGGGATTGGCGACGACCACGCTGTTCATGTGCGACCCTGCTCTTCGATTCTATGCAGCCTAGATGAGATTGACTCGCATTTGCAAGTGGGCCGGGACCCTCATGCCGCTTTGCTGCATCCAGATTTTGCATTGCGACTGACTCGCATTTGCATGTAAAGCGTGGTGAAGCTGCGAGTGGAACCGCCATGACCGAACCGCACAACGAGTTCACCGCTTTGCCCCTCGCGCAGCGCGCGTTGCTTTGGTGCGTGCGCATGTGGGTCATGCAGTTGCGGCACGGGGCTGAAACCCAGGCGCGCGTTGACGGCATGCTGGGCCAGTTGGGCGCGCCCACGGCGTCGCCGCATCTCGAACGCCTCATGCTCACGCTTGTCTACGGAACCACGCGCGAGCTTGAGGTGCTGTGCGTGTGCCAGACCGAGGTTGCGGCCGACGAGCGCGGGCTGCTGGACGTGCTGGCCCTGGCCCAAGCCAAGCGCTCCCTTGACGCTTTCCTGCTCTTGCGAAGCATCCTGCCGGCCCAGGACGCGGGAGCGGCGTTGCACAGCGCCGAGGAACTCGGGGAGCTTTTGGCCCAAGCCGGCCGTTTCCTGCCCGCACCGGACGAGAACGGGCGCCGTTTCGCGCGCTCGCCGGGTCCGCTGCCGACACGCCTCGCCCACCATGTCCTCCATTGAAGGCCCGGCGGCGAGGCTTGCGCCGTCCGTCCTCGACGCGCCGCCATTCGGCTTTCAGCATGTTCCTGGCGTGTGGCCCGCATCTGCAGGCACGGGCCGCCCGTCGTTAGGCTTGCTGCTTCGGAAGCCAAGGCGCGAACAACAGCCGCAACTCCGTGGGCGCAGGCCCTGCGGCAAAACTACCTGCGGTACTGCCCGTCGCTGACCTGCTCCATCCAGTTCACGGGCGAGCCGTTCAGCTTCTCCTGGACCGCGACGTGGCTCATGGCCGTGGTCGCCGTGGCGCCGTGCCAATGCTTCTCGCCCGGCGGGAACCAAACCACGTCGCCGGGCCGGATCTCCTCGACCGGGCCGCCGTCCCGCTGGGTCCAGCCCATGCCCGCGGTCACGATCAGGGTTTGGCCGAGCGGGTGCGTGTGCCAGGCGGTGCGCGCGCCCGGCTCAAACGTGACGAGCGCCATGGCGACGCGGGCCGGGTCGGGCGGGCTGTGCAGCGGGTCGATGCGGACCGTGCCGGTGAAGTACTCCGCCGGCCCCTTGCCGGACGGCTGCGAACCCGCGCGCTTGATTTCCATCGTTCATGCTCCTTCTTGCGTCGCGGCCATGGCACGCTGCGGCTTCCGACCCGCATTGCGCCCGGACCGGTAACAGGGCAAGGCCAGATCCTAAGGCAGCGTCTCGATCCGGGTCGCGTTCCAGGTGGTCCCCGGGCCGTAGGAACGGCCGGATATCTGTCGCTCAAGCGTTTTCAGGACGGCGCCGGTTGCAAGGTCCTTCCATTGCGTGATGACCGAATGATACGTGTTGCCTTCAATGCCTTTTCGCTCGTGCGCGATGCGCAGCGCTGGGCGGGCGGTCCCGCCCACCATGAGGGTTTCGACGCCCTCGTTCGTGTAGCTGTCGATCCACTGCAGGCCCGGCGCCGAACGGGTCACGAAGCTCGTGCGCGTTCCCACGGAACCGTGGATCGCGGCCCGAATGGCAGGATAAGCCTGCCCGGCCCCGGGCCAGTCCGAGCGCCACATGCCCAGATAGAACTCGCCCTCGCCGTCGCTTGTGCGCCGCAGGCGGCACAGTTCGGGGATGCCGGACACGCTGCCGAGGTAGTCCACCGTGCCGCCGACCGAGCGCACGACCCGGACAGGATCGGCCGGGCAAGCCGCCGGCGGTTCCGCCGCCGCGGCGCTCCCCGGCGCGGTGACGAGCGGAACGCCCAGCGCCAAGGCGGCGCTGATGCGGCGCGGCCACGGCCAAAGCTGCTGAGGGGGCGGTCCAGCCTTCATCCGGGGCATATTGGCACAATGGCGGCGCAACCCAACAGGGTGGACGTGCCCAAGCGGCGGCGCCGGCTCGCCAACGCCCGCCGCCAGACCCTGGCACCCCGCCTCCGTGGTCATCCCGTGTTTCCTTCGGGTCGCGCTGCCGCTGCCTGGCCAAAACGCGCCTCCGCGTTGAGCTGAACAGGCAGGATTTTGGTACGCCTGCGCGCGATGATCATGCCGAGCGGGATGGCGGATGATGCGCCTGCCCCCATTCGCTTGAGGGGGGCATTGTCGCTTCTGGGATCTGATTGCGCTTGACCCAGCAGTTGCGTTGATCAGAAGTGAATCCAGGGAGGCTTATGACCGGACGTCGTGGCAGCGCGCGGGCTTCGCAAGGAGCGGGGCATGGGCTGCAGACGGGCGCCGTCGCTGGAAAGCTTTTCAAGCCTCATCGCCGACATCCACGACGCAGGCGTGGATGAGGCCGGTTGGCCGGCGGCGTTGAGGCGCCTCGGCAGCTTGTTCAACGCTCCCAGGGCGATGATCTGGATGCAGGACAAGGCGGGCGGCACACGGGCCATGCACATGCTTGAGCGCGATGACAGGATTACGCGCGATTACTTCGAGCACTACGGACGTGGCGACCTTCTGCGCCGTGCCATCACAGGGGCGCCCGCCGGCACGGTCCTCACGAACGACATGGTGGTCCCAAGATCGGAGTTCGTCCGGACCGAGTTCTACGCGGATTTCGCGGCGCCCCATGGACTGATCGACTGCATCCAGGCGCGCGTGTTCGACATCGCAAGCTCAAATCTCAGCGGCTGCCTGGGCGTTGCGATCTCAAGTTCCCTGAAATCCGGCGTGTTCGAGCGCGAGCACGTGCGGCTTCTGGCGTTGCTGCTGCCGCACCTAGGCCGGGCGATGCAGATGCAGCTTCGGCTGGCTCGCCTCGGCGTTGAACGCGATTGCGCGCTTGAGGCTCTGGACCGGCTGCGCCATGGCGTGCTGGTCGTGGATGCCCAGGCGTGGGTGCTCCACGCGAACAGCGCCGCGGAGGCCATTCTGCGCAAGGGGGACGGGCTTGACGTAGAACCGGTCGGCCGGCAGTTGCGGGCAAGCGCGCCGGGTCAGACAAACGTCCTGCGCCGGTTTGTCACACAGGCGGCCATGGGGCCACCGTTCCGGACCGGGACCCTGGCGTGCTCCGGCTCGACCGCGCCAGGGAAGCGCCGCTCCTGCTTTGCGTCGTCCCGCTGCGCGCCGAGGCGGCTTGGAACGTGTCCATGCAGCCGGCGGCGCTCCTGCTGCTCAGCGTCCCGGAGCACAAGGCGCCGCCGCCGCTTTTGGCGTCCTTGCGCGCGCTTTACGGCCTCACCCCGGCGGGAGGCCGCCGTGGCCGGGCGCATTGGGCAGGCCGAGGCCGTCGAAGCCGCGGCGGCGGCCATGCGCATCACGCCGGCCACGCTGCGCTGGCACCTGCAGCGCGTCCTCGAGAAAACGGGCACAGCCCGCCAGGCGGAGCTTGTGCGCCTTGTTGAACACTTGGACCTTGTGGGCGTCCGCCCGGGATCACGCCCCCGTTTGACACAGGCTTCAGCATGAGGCAGGGTTTTTCTTCACCTCGGCGCGACGATGTCGACCTTGTCTTTTGGCAGGGCGTCCAGCGCGTCCCTGGACAGGGCCAGGGTGTTCGCCAGCACGTGGAGGGGCACGCTGGCCGCCCACTCCGTCAGCGAGCTTTCCTGATAGGCGCCGGCGTCGAGCACGCCCACGACCTCGCACGGCGCCGCGCCCGTGTTCTGGACGGAGTGGCCCCCCTTGCGGGATGTAAGCGCAGTTGCCGGCCTCCATGTCCGCGACGGCCAGGCGCTTGTCCGCCCCGAACAAGGTGACGCGGGTTTGTCCACAGGCTACGTAGTGCCACTCGCTGGCGTTCGGATGCCAGTGCAGTTCGTGCATGGCGCCGGGCCGCAGCCGTGCAACCGCGGCGGTCATGTTGGCGGAGCGCGGGAACGCCTGGGCGGAGGCAACATGGAGCGTGCCGCCGGGCAGCGTGCGGTAGGCCGGTTGGGCCATAAGCACATGGCGGTGGCTGTACTCCGACGGCAACGCGCTTGCCTCAGCGGCTTCGGGGCTGTCCGCCGGGACAACCGGCCCCTGCATGATAAAGGTTTCCCACGCGGGCAGGCGGCGAACACGGCGGCGGGCACGCCGAAGACCTGGGCCAGCAGCGCCGGGTCGGACTGGCTGAGCCAGTCGCTGATGCCAAAGGCGCCGTGCTCCGAGTGAAGCCCGTCGTTGAACGCGAGGATCGCGTGGCACGGCGCGGCGCCGAGCGTTTGGATGGAGTGGGCATGCCCGCGCGGAACGTATCAAAGGTTTCCCGGCCCGAGGTTGGCGACCTCCGCATCGCCCGTCGCGTCCAGCACGACGATCTGGCACTGCCCGGCCAGCACGTAGGCCCACTCGTCGGCCGCGGCGTGCCAGTGCATCTCGCGCGCCCCGCCCGGGTTGAGGCATAGGTGCGTGCCGGCGATGCTTGCCGCGAGGGGAAGGCTCCGGGCCGTCGCCTCGCGCGCCCAGCCGCCGCCGGCGGTTCTCGCCGGGGCGGCGTTGAGCCGGATCGCGGCACAGCGCCAGGGTATAGCGCCGCAGCGCCGGGATGAACGGCTCAATGGCGGCGCCCCGGTCAGGCATGTTGCGGCGCCGCGGCGGGACCGGGTGGCCGGGCTTCGATGGCGGGCGTGTCGCGGCGGCAGGCCAGCCGGCAGTGAGGCTTGGCCGGGTCAGCCGGACAGCACGCGGCGCCGGCGTCCAGCGCGGCAGGGACCGCGGCGGCGCCGGGCGGCACGGTGCTGGGAACCCGGGTGACAGGGGACATGGTGCTCGTCCTGATGTGTCGCGTTGCGATCCGGTGGACGCTCGGCAGCGTCGTCTTATTCCACCGGCGCGCGCGCGTCATTCTCGCCGTGGCGCCCGTGCATGGGCACTTGGCCTTGTGGTGCCCATAAAGGGGTCCGCGTCGGCCGGTTGCTCGCTGAACCAGAGGGCGACCAGGGCGCCCATGGCCGCAACCAGGTTGATGACGGTTTCCAGCGCGTCCGAATACACGGCGACGCTGCCGGTCAGCCAGTAGGCGGCCGCCTTCATGCCGAGGACGGCGATGCTGACGCCCAGGCCGCCCCAGGCAAACTTCAGGCTGCGGCCCCTCCGGTCCCTCCCGGCAGTGCGGCTCCAGTTCGCGTTTCAACCCGGTTGTGCCGGCGGTGGCAATCAGGCATCGCCCCGGCACGATGGTCCCGCGCGAGCGGGTGAAAAGGGAACGCCGTGCGTCCCGGCTGGGCGTCCTGTCCCGGGGGGCAAGACGGCGGCTGCCACCGCAACTGTGAGCGGCAATCATCGGTCCGTTCGGCTGCCTGGGCATCGCCCCGGCGCCGGGTCACTGGGCTCCGCCGGTCGGAAGCCCGGGAAGGCTGGATCCATGGTAGCGACCCGCAAGCCAGGAGACCTGCCATCGGCGCAGACCCAACCCGCAGGGCGGGGCGCCCGGCGGACCGGAGACCTTTGATGGCCAACGCAAACGCACTTTCGTCCACCGGCACCATTCAGCCTGCCCATGCCGACGCGCCTGCCCGCTTCCAGGCAATCGCGGCAGCGTT
>CALMVT010000559.1:10748-12828 GCA_937873175.1 uncultured Acetobacteraceae bacterium
GCGGCAGCGTTGCTGGGGCTGGTGCTGCTCTGGGGCGTCGGCTTCTCGCCCGTCGAAGCCGTCCACAACGCCGCGCACGACGCGCGCCATTCCGCCGGTTTCCCGTGCCATTGAGCGGCGCCCGTGCACCTGTTCCGACGGATCGTGTTCGCGGAGGCCTGCACGGGCCTGCTGACCGGCGTGCTGGCCACGGTGGCGCATCAGGTCGGCACCGGGCCGGTCATCCTGCGCGCCGAGGTTTATGAAGGAGCGGCCAAGGCGTCCTATGCTGCGTCCCATGCCGCCGCAGGTGAGGCGGCACACGAGCACGGGGAGCGTGGCTGGGCGCCGAAAGACGGCTTTGAGCGTACGGGCTGTACGGCGCTGGCCGATGTCCTGATGTCCATCGGCTATGCACTCCTGCTTGCCGCGGCGTTTGCGTTGCTGGGCAGGGACGCCAGCGTGCGAACGGGCCTGTGGTGGGGCCTGGCCGGCTTCGCCACCTTCACCCTGGCGCCCGGGTTGGGGTTGCCGCCGGAGGTTCCGGGAACAGAGGCGGCCGCCTTGCTCGACCGCCAGGTCTGGTGGGCTGCAACCGTGCTGTTGACCGGTGGCGGCCTGGCGTTGCTGGCCTTCTGGAAGCGAGGGGTGTGGCTGGCGCTTGGCGTGGCCGTGATGGCCGCTCCGCATCTTTGGGGCGCGCCGCAAGCGGCGGAATCCGGTGGCGAAGCCCCTCTCGCGCTTGCGCATCAGTTCGTGGTCGCCGTGACGGTCGTGAGCCTGATATCCTGGGCCGTTCTCGGCACCTCGACGGCTTGGTTCTACAAGCGTTTCAAGCAATCACCGGCATGACTGCTCATAAGCGCCTATGCTTGCGGGGTGTCGGAAAACACTTGGTACGTGCCGCGGAGAGACAGAAATGACGAACCTGACGTTGTTTGCCATCGTCACCGTGCAGGCGAGCATTGCCCTGCTCATGCGGGTCATCGCCTGACGCCCTTGGCTTTCCAGCGACCCACTCAGTGCTGTCGGCGTCGGGCTTGTAGCTCAAGCTCGCACCCAACTCGCCCAAAGGGTGCCTGCCCGTGGCCTGGCTGTGCGGTTGTGAGACTTCCTTGGCGCGGTCGGCGATGAGGCGTGCCCTGGTTGCGTTGCAAGGGCCTGCCCGGCCGTGCGGTGCCGAGTTGGCGAGCTTGGGTTTGGCTTGGAGGTGTTCGGCGGCGGCGGGGTTGGGTGTTTTGCCGTCCGGCATGCGCTGGCGCCGGGCGGTGTGGGCCTGGTCGGAGCCGCGCAGCAGAGGCTCGGGGGCACGGCGCGAGTCGACGTCGATGCCCAGCACCTCGCTGCCGACCCGGCCGGGGACCGCGCTCCATCCTGCCGCAGCGGCAAACGGCTCCGCCTCGCCGAAACCCGGAGAATTTACGGCTGGTTCCGCGGGCTTGGGGCGCGCGGGGCCGGGCATGGCGATGGTCCGCGCCGAGGGCGGCGCAGGTCTCGGCAAAGGCCGGGGTGAAGCAGCCGCCGTTGTCGGTCGGCCTGTGGGTGGGCCGGAACGGGAACGCTGCTGCGGCTTTGCGCGGAAAGGCGGCTGCGCTTTGTTCGGTCTTGCCGTCTTTGACCGCGGGACGGACGGAGCGCGGGTGGCGGTCAACGGCCACGAGCAGGCGGCGCTTGCGCCGCTCGCGGCTGCTGGTTTGCAGCTTGGGCAGACGCTTGACGGCGATATGCTCAGGCGCTTTCCGCAAGCGGAAACGCCGAAAAGCCAAGGTCATGGCCGCAGAAGCCGTCCTGGCCCTCTGCGGGCTTGGGCCTGCGGTTCAGCCCTTCGGCCTTGAGGATGCGCCGGATGCCGCCGCGGTTGAGGGGCGGCAGGACGTGCATGACGGCGAAGGTCCGGCGCAAACCTTCGGTTTCGCCGAGACCGTCGGGCGGCAAGTTGGTCGCCGCCGCGGGGTGCAAACCATGGCGCGCTTCTTCCCGGTGGCTTTTCAGGGCAGCCGGTGGGGGCGGGCGCAAGGGTTGGGGCAGTCCGCGGCACCGCGCTTGCGCCACTTGCGCATGGTTTCGGTGCTGATGCCGTGGCGCAGGGCACGGTGCCGCC
>CALMVT010000560.1 GCA_937873175.1 uncultured Acetobacteraceae bacterium
CTTCCCGTCCAGCGCACCGGGAAACTCGGGCAAGAAAACGAGTTGTTCAGAGAGCGATAAGCAAGACTGAACCCAAAGGATTTCAGCACACAAGCCGGGTCAACCAATCGAAGGATGGCATCGAGTTCGGGTATCCTGGCTGCAGGATCGTCACCGATTTTGATGGGATTGGCTGCCCATCTCGCTGTTCTCCGTAGATGACGAGCACCACTTCCTGCTGCTGAAATACAGCAATGTCGGTTCGTTTTGGCTGCTCGATGCAGGGTTCAAGCTGGCCGACAACAATCACGATCGCATGCAGGCCGTGTTGGAACGGATGCTGCGCCCGGAATGGGCCGACCGCTACGACGGCGGCCTGGTTTTGGAAGTTCAGGGGCTGATATCTTCTTGCAACAGGAACGATCAGGCGACGTTCGACGTCCTTCTCGATGCGTGTCGGCTCGGCGGACTCAGGGACGCCGAATCCTACTTGGCCCTGTTGGCTGCCGCGTTCCGGCTGGGCCGACTGTCCGACGCGCTGCCGCTCGTCGAGGCCGTTCTGGACAAGCCTGGTTTCTTACTCCCGAGCAGGCGGCCAAGCCGAAAACCTGGCTAGGCCGGGCCTATGCGGAGCGCCTTGCCTTCGCACAAGGGCACAAGCTGCTCGCGGCGGCCGTCGGCGGCATGGGCACCCCGCCGGATTGGCTCCATGGCCTCCTTGACTGGTGCGTGTTGCAGGACGCGACGTGCGACTTCGGCCAGCCGCCCGCGCCGCTGATGGAAGAGATCGCAGCCTTTGAGCCGGCCGCGCTTGACTTCCTCGCCGGGCGCCCCGCTGTTTGGAGGCCGGGGCGGTATCCTACTGTGACCGTGGCCCGCTATTGGGTGCACCGGGCCGTGCGGACGATCCATCTCGAACCCGACGACGCCGAAACGGTCGCGCAACTCCGGGGCGGCAGGCTTTCGCCGGTGTTCCTGCAGGCGGTCGCCCGGGGGCGGGACGGAGTCGGGGGCGCTTGCTTCGCGGCTTCCCCGAACATCCCGTTCGCCGCCAACCCGGCCTTCTCGCACCGGGTCAAGGACATCGCCGCCGTCCTGCTGGGCGGCAAGCCTGTGCTCTGCCCGTTCACGGGCGAGCGTGCCCTCGCCCGCGACACCATCAACCTGCACACCTTCCTGCATCGGACGGATGGGCGGTCGTGCATTATCTTTTCGGACCCAGACATTTCCATCGCGCCGGCGGACTCCGCCTGGTATTTTCCTGACCTCGGCATTCTGCTCACGCACGGGTGGAACATGCGGCCTGACGCCGATCTCGCCGTGACCATGCAGCGCGTCCTCGACAATCTTCCGGCGGTGAACGCCTACCTTCCGAGTTCCGAGCGCACGATCATGGTTTCGGAAGAAACGATGGGGCATGTCGGGCATTACATCTGGAACGTGATCTCCGATCGGAACCAGCTTTTCCAGATCGTCAGGCCTGAGGACATCGGCGTTCTCACGTCACTCGATGGCGGCCATTTCTTCGGCGGCGTGACTGAACTGTACGCCGGCGAAGTCCGCCCAGTCGGGCGCGTGATGCGGTTGCCGCGCCGGGAGGACGCATTTGCGGCGATGCTGGAACGTCGCGGCCTGTCGCTCATCCTGCGCGACCGCTTTGTGACGCAGGATTTTGCTCAGCGCGTCCAAGTCTGGTGTGAAAGGCATGTTTCGGCCGAGTTCCTGACTGCAAGTGCGGCGTTCCGCCAAGCGGCCGAGCCACTGCTGATGATCACGATAAGATTGGAGAACCGCGCCTGGGTGGAGCAGGAAAGCGGGGACGTCGATATCATAAACTGCCTGGCGGCCGAACATCCGGGACTGGGCATCGTGATCGATGGCCTGAACGCGCTGCTGCCAGGCACACGAACGTTCGTCCCGATGTCGCTGGCCGACGAACAAGCGATGGCTGGGCGCATCGTCGCGGCCTGCCCCGGCGCGCGTCGTGAGCACGATCGGCTGCACCCCGGCCGAAAGCGTCGTCTGGTGCAGCCTGATCGACGCCTTCGTCGCGCCGGTCGGCGCCGGCCTGGCCAAGAGCCGCTGGATCGCCAACAAGCCCGGCGTCGGTTTTTCCAACCGGACGTTCCTTGAGGACAGGCATTTCGAGGGCTACCTTTACAGCCACTTCCGCGAGAACCCGACATCCATGCGCTACGTCGCCCGTGAGCATGTCCGCGATGCCGACGAGGGACGTTATGGGCTGCGCGGACGGGCGAACTTCAGCATGGAATGGCGCGCGCCGCTTGCGGAGCTTCGGGTGCTGCTCGCCGCTGTCAACCAGGGTGCGGTTGAACCCGCAATGTAGCCGGTCGCGGCACCCTCAACCCTTCTTCACCCACCCCCGCTCCCCCTGCTGCCAATACGCCAGCCCCGCCCCCAGCGCCTTTGCCGCCGTCCAACGGCGCCGGGCGGCGGCCACGGCGGCTTCGTCTCGCCCGTCGAACAGGTCGAACACCCGGGTCCAACCCAGCAGGTCCGCGCACCCCATCCCGTCCAGCAGGAACAGGAACCGCGCGCCGTTCGGGTTCTCCTCCGTGGCCGTGAGCCAGATCGGCTGCCGGGCGGCGTGGCCGGTGCGCGCGGTGCCGTGCGGCAGCCAGTCGGGGTCTGTGCTCACCCACAACGCCTCGTCCAGCGCCGCCACCCGCGCCTCGTCGCGCAGGCGCACCACCGCGCGCTCGCCGGCCGCCAGCGTGCGGCCGCGCAGGGCGGGCAGCGCCTGGT